>JARRCD010000058.1 GCA_029982875.1 Candidatus Cloacimonadota bacterium
GATCTGTTTCGCAATAGAAATATAATTAATGCCCATCCTAATATCTCGCAGGAATTTGACTCTCTTCTAAAGAAAAATCTGCAACAGATGGAGCATTATACCCGTTTAATATTTGGCGATCCAGAAAAGCTCCTTCTCCTTTCCGTGCGTAGTGGTGCTCCGATGAGCCTCCCTGGAGCTATGGATACCTTTTTGAATATCGGTTTGAATGACGAGATTACTCAACAACTATCCCTAAAAGAAAACTATGGCTGGACAGCGTGGGATTGTTACCGTCGATTAATACAAAGCTGGGGGATGGCTTACGGTGTCCCCCGCGATGATTTTGACAGAGTGATGATTGAATACAAAACGCATTATGATTTAGAATACAAAAGCCAGTTTTCCTCTGCACAAATGCAAGATATAGTTATGGATTACAAAAAAATACTCCAGAACTATAAAATATATATTGAACAAGATCCCTTCTTACAGCTATACAAAGCAATCTCTCGTGTTCTTGATAGCTGGGACACGGATCGGGCAAAGCTTTATCGCAGCAAATTACACATCGCCGAAGAATGGGGAACTGCTGTCATCATCCAAAAAATGGTCTTGGGAAATATCTCTTTGAATAGCGGTACGGGAGTGCTTTTCACTTATGCAGATTGGCACAAAGAACCGGGGATATGTCTCAATGGAGATTTTACTCTGTGCAGTCAGGGAGAGGATGTAGTAGCAGGATTGGTGCATACTTTGCCCATCTCGGAAATTGAACGTAAGCGGCAACAAGGAGAGATCTCTCTGCAAAAAGATTTTCCATCTCTATTTAATAGACTCAAACGCTTCGCTACTCAGCTAATTGAAGAATACAAATATCCACACCAAGAGATAGAATTCACCTTCGAAGGCAATTCTGAGGATTTACTCTATATCCTACAGACCCGCAACCAAGTAATTCATAAGAAACCTGAATATCAAGTTTTTGTTTCCCAAGAAACAAGCATGAAACACATTGGAAGTGGAATCGGTATTGGGAAAGGGGCTTTAAATGGTGTGATAGTAATAAACAAAAGCGACATTGAACACTACAAAGCTCTGAACAAACCGCTAATCTTGGTACGCCCAGATACTGTTCCGGATGATATGCAATTGCTCTTTGAGTGTCAGGGTCTGCTTACTTCTCGTGGTGGTGTTACGTCTCACGCAGCAGTAACCGCTACCAGACTAGGATTGATTGGGGTAGTAAATTGCCGTGAATTGGTGGTTGATGAAGAAAATGCCTCTTGCCAAATAGGAAATATCTTGCTCAAGTCTGGAGATAAAATATCTCTGGATGCTACAGGAGGAGCAATATATCTGGGGCACTACCCACTGCAAAGCGTTCATTCTTTAGTGTAAATAAAATAAACATACAAGGAGATCAAAACATGAATCTGAGTTTACGGAACAAAAATCTGCTGGGTATAAATGGCCTGGGCAGAATCGGTAAACTGCTCTTGTGGAATCAAATTCACCTCAGACATTTTGATGGTATCGTAGTCAATTGTGGTCGCGAAGTTGGCAATGATTTAGATGATTTGATTCAAGTAATCGAGACCGATAGCACTTACGGCTCGATCCATAAGTTTCTCTATGGGATAGTAGGCAAACAAGCGGAAATTAAAGTATTGGACGCCAATAAGCCCATCCTGGAAATCGAAGGGATTCCCGTAAAAATCCTCAAAACTGCACGTGATCCCAAAGATATCAATTGGTTAAATGAAGGTGTTAAAATCGTGGTGGATTGCACAGGTAGTTTTGTGGATCCCTCTCTTAACTCTGAAAGTGGGAAACCTTGTCTGCGAGGACATCTGGATTCAGGAGCTTTTAAAGTAATCTGCAGTGCACCTTTCAAGCTAAAGGGCACCACACAGATTCCTGATGATTCCAAAACCATGATTTATGGAATTAACCATCTGGAATATGACCCAAATCAACACCACATTATCTCTGCAGCTTCATGCACTACTACCGGGCTGGCACACATGCTAAAGCCCCTTCTGGAAAATGAACTGACAAATCACATCGTTACCGCTTCCATGAGTACCATCCATGCTTCCACAAATACTCAATCCATACTGGATAGTGTGCCTAAAGGTGGCGCCTCAGACCTCAGAAAATCCCGTAGCGTTATCAATAATATCATACTTTCTACCACCGGAGTAACCAAAGCTCTGGAATTAGTGATGCCAGAGATTAAACATATTGGTTTTATGGCAGATAGCGTAAGAATTCCCACTTCCACAGTATCTTTGATCAATCTTAATATAACCTTCTATACAAAACTCAACAACTTGGGAGAACCTCTTATAAATCGCAAAATAATAAACGAAATCTACAAAAATGCTGCTGCTGGAGCACAAAAAGACCTTTTAGTATATTCAGAACGCCAAAACGTCTCAGCAGATATCATTGGGAAAATGGCAGCTATTACAATCGAAGCTCATGAAACTCATACCCGCACTGGATTTATAAGCATTCCTCCGGAAGCTCTGGCTTTACATGGTCATAATAGCGATAAAGAATTGGAAATGCCTGTTACCCATGCCAAACTCTTCGGTTGGTACGATAACGAATTGGGCTCCTATGTTAACTGCCTCTCACGCTTAACGAATTACATCGCAGATAAGAGCTTATAAAGACACACAGCAATTACTAAAACCCGCCGTTGCAGCGGGTTTTTTTGTTTTTTTAGAGTGCTTTCTGAAGCACAATATCAAAGACCTTTGCACATAA
Source organism: Candidatus Cloacimonadota bacterium (assembly GCA_029982875.1). Lineage (GTDB taxonomy): Bacteria > Cloacimonadota > Cloacimonadia > Cloacimonadales > Cloacimonadaceae > UBA5456. The sequence goes on from JARRCD010000058.1 coordinate 2,758, forward strand.
TACCTCTTCCGACATGACAGCGTTCCACAGAAAATGTTATGAGACCCACAACTGATTCTTGATATATATTAGCCGAACTTTACCACCTCTTTTGACCAATCGAAAAAAGGTTAAATATAAAAAAGGGATTGACAAAAAAGGCACCACAAATACAAATACAAACAACAGGGGTGCTGGATCAATTGATCCGGCTGAGAATAGACCCTTCGAACCTGATCCGGATAATGCCGGCGTAGGAAAAGACTCAATTGCATATCGAAGGACAATTCTTTTTCCCCTGAATAACTACCTATAAAGGGGAAACAATGGAAAAAGACATTTCCACATCCATCCTGAGTGCATGGACTCAGAAACTCCAAGCTGCCACAGCCTCAGATCTAATCATCGCCGGAGCAGGACCATCGGGCTTGATTTGTGCTTCCGAATTAGCCCGTTTAGGTTATGCCGTCACGATCATCGAAAAGAATCTCGCTCCCGGTGGAGGCATGTGGGGCGGCGCTATGCTCTTCAATGAAATAGTCATTCCTTCTGCCGCTATACCTATTCTTGAGGCTTACAAAATATCTTACAAACAGGCCACCAAAGAGCTTTACACCGTCGATTCCTGTGAAGCCACATCCGCTTTGATCTACCACGCCAGCCACAATGGAGCAAAGATCTTTAATGCCGTCGTCGTGGAAGACCTGATTATTACCGAAAACAAGGTAAACGGTGTGGTTATAAACTGGGCACCGGTACATGAACGAGGAATGCAGGTAGATCCGCTTTGTCTGGAAGCTAAGGCTGTGTTGGACGCTACTGGACATCCTTGTGAAGTGGTGAGTATCCTGACGGCAAAGAATCACTTCCGACTAACCGATGGTAAGAGTTCGATTGAGTATGAGCGCTCGATGAACGCTAAAATGGGAGAAAAGGCTGCAGTCGAGCATACAGCGGAGGTATTCCCGGGACTCTTTGTCTGTGGCATGGCAGCCTGCGGAGTAAGCGGCAGCAACCGGATGGGACCGATCTTTGGGGGCATGCTTCTTTCTGGGATGAAGGTCACCAAATTGATTGCTGCTGCCTTGGAGAGATAGATTCATGCAGGATTTTGGACTTTACATTGTGATCACAAATCCTGTTTTAGGATATCTTAAGTTCACCGAGATCTGTGTGGCAGAAGGAGTAAAGATGATCCAGCTCAGGGAGAAAAAGCTTACCGACCGCAAGCTGCTCAACCTTGCCCGACAAATGCGCTCCATCACTCATAAAAGTCAAACCAAATTCGTTATTAATGACAGATTGGACATCGCTATGCTCTGTGATGCTGATGGTCTTCACTTGGGTCAAGATGATCTGCCCTGGTGGGAAATTCGAACCCTCTGGTCCAAAATACTCGGTGTTTCCACCCACAATATGGACCAGGCAAAAGCTGTATTGCAAGCTCCCCTGCTGCCAGACTACATGAGTTTTGGTCCCATCTATCCTACATCTGCCAAGGAGAATCCGGATCCCCCACTGGGAACAGCACAATTAACTGAAATTTACAAGCTTCGAAAATGCCCCATCCTCGCTATCGGTGGCATCTTTGAACATAATCTCAAAAGTATAACCGACTGCAATATCAAAAATGTTGCTATGATCCGACAGTTTTGCGAGTTAGATGATCCGCACAAACTGCGAAACAAAATTCGGCACATCAAACAAGCCTTAGAGGAGAGGAAATGACACAACTTTCACAAGCAAAAAGTGGCATCATAACAGAGCAAATGCAACGTGTAGCCAAACATGAAAATATAGATCCCGATAGTCTTCGCGAGCTAATCGCGCAAGGGAAAGTGGTAATTCCACACAACGTCCATAGCCCTGCTCGAGCCATGGGAATAGGTAAAAATATGAAGGTCAAGATAAACGCCAATATCGGCTGCTCGGATATGGGTAGCTCGCTGGACGAAGAACTCCGCAAGCTTGAGATCTGCAACCGTTACCAAGCTGATAGCGTGATGGATCTATCCACCGGCAGCCATTTACATGAAATCCGCAGTAAAATTCGAGAAAATACTGATCTCATTCTGGGCACCGTGCCAATCTATGCCGTAGCTGCCAAATTGGAAGAGCAGGGCAAAGACATCAGGTCATTGGAAGCAGATATGCTCTTTGACGAGATCCAAGCTCAAGCCGAGGAAGGCATTGACTTTATCACTGTCCATGCTGGGATCAATCGTTTTTCTTTGGATAGTCATCTCAAAGATAAGCGCACTTTAGGTGTAGTGAGTCGCGGAGGCAGTTTGCTGAAGCGATGGATGCTGCATAAAAACAGCGAAAATCCCCTCTATGAAGAATATGATCGACTCCTCAAAATCTGCTCTGAACATGATGTTACCCTGAGTTTGGGAGACGGATTGCGACCGGGAGCCTTGAGTGATGCCACCGATAGTTCTCAGATTGGAGAATTGATCGTTTTAGCCGAATTAGCAAAACGCGCCCGCAAAGCAGGAGTGCAAGTTATGATCGAAGGACCCGGTCATATCCCTCTTAACGAGATTCAGGCAAATGTAAAACTGCAAAAATGTCTCTGTGATGATGCTCCATTTTATGTGCTAGGACCATTACCCACCGATATTGCTTGTGGTTATGATCATATCAGCGGTGCCATCGGCGCTGCTCTTGCCGCCTGGCACGGAGCGGATTTTCTCTGCTACCTCACTCCCGCTGAACATCTCTGTCTACCGGATCTCGACGATGTTAAACAAGGGATAATCGCCACTCGAATTGCTGCTCACGTGGCTGACATCGCCCGAGGACATCCCCAAGCTCGTGAAATTGATGACGCTATCTCCCAAGCAAGGCGTAAGATGGATTGGGAAAAGATCTTTGCGCTGAGCCTGGATCCAGATTGGAGTCGCCAGAGAAAAAACAATAGCTCTATGGATGCGCAAGATCATTGCAGTATGTGTGGAAATCTCTGCGCAATCAAGACTGATAAAGCCAATGAATAGCAGAATCCTCAGTATTGCTGCTCTCGATAGCAGCGGAGGTGCAGGCATGAATCAGGATATCCGTGTTGCCACCCTATTTCAGCGCTCCATCTATTGCTGTCCCACCGGATATACTATCCAAAGTTCGCAGGGGGTGGAGGCTATCTGCCCCCTCTCCCCTAGTTTTTTTCGAAAGCAACTTTGCCGCATATTAGACGAGTATAATCCGCAATATATCAAGATCGGAGCTCTGTGCGCTCCCTCCCAAATCAGCATCTTAAAAGAGATACTATCTGAGTATAAATGCCTGAATATCCTGATCGATCCTATCCTCAAACCAACCAAAGGAATAAGTTTTATCAGCAACCCAAAGCTTTATCAAGAGCTATTAAAAATAGCGGAATTCATCAGCCCAAATTGGAATGAATTAGCAGAGATTTCTGGACGTCCCATCCATAATTTCGCCATGAGCCTGGACGCCGCAAAACTCCTTGTCCAAAGATATAAGATCAATATCCTGCTTACCGGAGGTCATGCAAATTGTGATCCGATTCCGGAGACATACATCTCAGTTGACAACACAAAGACTCACTATCTGCCTAAAAAGTACTGGAACTACTCTCACGGAACCGGCTGTGCACTGTCAATGACCTTTCTCTGCTATCTGGAGGATGGATATTCCGCAGAAAAAGCTTTTTGCGCAGCATCTCACTGGGTAAGTGATTTTTATGATAAGCTCAATGAACATTCCAATATAAATTTGGATATGGATAAGCATAGCAGAGATTTTCCCACATGATCTGAAAGCTATGGTAAGGAAATTATGCAAACAAGAGCATCCCTAAACTGGCAAGAGCTGGCACTTCCAGTTTGCTAAGTGCTTGGAATAGTAGCACTCTTGCTGCCTCCCCCGTTTCTTGCCCATTTGAGAAGTGAGCAAGAAACGGGAAAATAAAGAGTTACAGCTTTGTGAAGTGTGTTTGAAGATCATTATTATGCGCTGGGATTCAAGGTAGCGAACAATTTAGAAACGAGCAATAGAAGATAAGCTCAGCTTGCTATTTTCGCGTTATAGACATAGATATAAACCACGATGGCTACTATATCCCAGGCAAAGCCAAAATTCTTTCTTGACAAATATATGGCATCTATCAGATTGGAAAATCTTTAAATTATAAACAAAAGGTGGTGATGTAATTGCCTACAGTCGTAGCTAAAGAAAACGAATCCTTCGATTATCTTTTGAAACGCTTTAAAAAGAAATGCGAAAAAGCCGCAATTCTTTCTGAAATAAAGAAGCATCAGGCTTACGAAAAGCCCAGCGTGAAAAAGAAACGCGAAGCTAACGCTGCTCGCCGTAAAATGCTCAAAATGCAGCGTAGAATGCAACGTTACATGAGATAAAGCCTCAAAAATTAAGCTTTACAGAGAATCAGGCATACAGGGATTGTAAAAAGTCCCTGTATGCTTTTTATAGCACAAGGAAGAAAATATGGGCGTAATAGATTGGATTATACTAGCAGTAATTCTGATATTTACCATTTTAGGCATAAGACGTGGTTTGGTGGGTGCAGTAGTGCAATTTGCCGGAGCCATCTTGGCATTTCTCCTCATTGGACACTATTATCCGCTTTTAGCAAATCAATTGATGCTCAAATATGAGCTCAGCAAGACCCTCGCTATCTTAATCTCGGTGATCCTGATCCTAGTGCTTGTCGTAGTAGTTATCCGTTTTGTGATTTGGATCTTGGATAGATTCATCAAAGCACTAAGACTAAGCTGGCTAAACCGCTTTTTAGGTGGTGTTCTGGGCTTAGTAAATGGTCTCATCTTGGTAGTTATTTTTGCGATTGTCATGGACTATGCCCCACGTTTATCTGAGCCGCTTCGGGATTACCAGAATCACCGGGTATATACTGGAATCGACACGCTAAAGGACGATGTTGTAAAACACCTGAAAATGAATAATTATTTTCAATACCTTACCCTCCCTGAGTTTTTGAAACTCGAAAAAAACAATTCTAATGACAGATCTTGAATACAGCAGCTTCCTAAAACATCTTGCCGACAGATGTCACAGCGCCTTGGGCAAAGCTCGGGCTCAGAAACTTGGTGTCCTGAGCAATATTGAGGAGATGCGCGCTTCTCAAAAGTTGATTTCAGAATTTCAAGTTGCTCTTGAGGAAGGAGTGGATTTTGATTTATCCACACTTACAAATCTTGAACCGTATTTCAAAGAGCCAATCCACGGCATCTACGATTGGGAAGAATTTCGTGAGATCAGCATCAATGCAGAGCTTGCCACCAACTTTCACGAGCACTTGACGGCTTTTGAAGAGCTCCCTGAAGCATATAAAGTGGTCAAGAAACTCCATCCCCTTCCTCAAATCAGACAGGCATTTGAACGCATATATGATCCTGAGGGCGATGTCAAAGACAGTGCTTCCCAAAATCTCACACGCATCAGAAAAGCGCTGTCATCCTTGCGGAGCAGGATTCAACACAGTATGCAGAATCTCCTCAATGAGCCGCGCTTTGAAGGTTATCTACAGGATAAGTATGTAACTCAGCGGGACGATCGTTTTGTGCTCCCGATCAAGGAATCCGCCGCCACCTTCGTCTCAGGAATCGTGCAAAGCCGCAGCGGCAGCAAATCCACCGTCTTCATCGAACCGGAGCAGATTGTCCCTCTAAACAACGAAATGCAGCTGCTTCGGGAAGAAGAGAAACGAGAGATCTATCAGATCTTGAGCGATTTTTCAACCGAGATTCGAATGCACAGACGCGAACTTCTGGAAAATCAGGCTCTACTGATTGAGCTGGATTTTCTTTATGGCGCCGCTAGAATATCCAATGATTTACGTGCCAAAGTTCCCAAAATGCACTCTGCCCCCAGCCTGGATCTCAGAGCAGCCCGCCATCCGCTTTTGATTCTCAAAATGATCGCCGAGGAAGGTACAAACGCCTATCATAAGGTGATCCCCTTTGATCTCAGTTTAGGTGAGGATTATCATCTCATGATCCTTAGCGGACCGAATACCGGCGGTAAGACTGTGCTCATGAAAGCCGTAGGACTGATCAGTCTGATGGCACTTAGCGGCCTACCCATCCCAGCAGATGAAGATAGTCGCGTGGGCTATTTTTCCAAGATCTATGCTGATATCGGTGATGATCAATCCATAGAAAATGCACTTTCTACGTTTTCATCGCATCTGGATAAAATCGGTAAGATGCTACGCGAGGCAGATTCGCAAAGTTTGATTCTAATCGATGAGATTGGAGCTGCTACTGATCCACAGCAGGGTTCAGCCCTCGCTCAGGCAATTTTGGAAAAACTTGTTGATCTGGGTGTAAAGGGAATTGTCACTACTCACTACACTGCTCTCAAAGTCTTTGCCGAATCCAATGACAGTTGCATAAATGCCAGTATGCAGTTTGACACAAAGTCACTATTGCCTACATACCGCTTCAGTACTGGAATCCCTGGTGATAGCTTTGCCATCGAAGTAGCTGCATCTTTAGGTTTGGATCCAGACCTCATAGCTCGCGCGCGCAGTCTGGCTGGCAGCCAGAATGTGGAATTCAGCAGCCTCATCAAACGCCTCCAAGAGCAGAAGAAGACCTTGGGCAAAGAAATATACCAATATGAACTCAAGCGTCGCAATCTCGAAGCAAAACTCCAAGAAATAGATAGCAAAGAAATTGAATGGGAAAAAGAACTCAAAGCCCGCCGTCAAAAGCACCTCAAAGAGATGCAGACAGAGCTGATTAGTTTTCAGAAGCTATACAGTAAGGAGCTTAACGAAATCAAATCCCTACAAAAAGACCAACGAAAGAAAGTTTCGGAAAGAAAATTGCAAGATATTGCCAAGCAGTCAGAAGATCTATCCCGTCAGATCAAAATACACAGCGCCGAAGGTAGAGAAAAGCTCGCCCAGCCAAAAACAGGTGACCGGGTCTGGCTGGCAGATTTTGAAGCAGACGCCACTATCATCACCATAGACAAAGAGCAAGCTGTGGTTGACATGAATGGCATCAGCTTTAAGACGCGCCTGAATAATCTATACAAAAGCTCAGCCGATGTCCCTAACCTGGAAAAGCAGGTGCCTCTTGCCAAAACTCACGCAGCAGCTCGTGTGCAAACTGAACTCAAGCTTTTGGGACTGACTTTTGATGAGGCAATACCGTTAATTGATGAATTTTTAGACAACGCCCAGCTCAACGGTTTTAGCACCTTACGCATCGTACATGGCAAAGGGACTGGGGCTCTTAGAGCAAAAGTTCGGGATTATCTTTCGCGGAAAAAAATAGTGAAAAGCATCGAAACTCCGCCCCTCTTTGAAGGTGGCAGCGGAGTGACGGTGGTCAAGATATGAGGCTATATTGGAATCAGCTTTGATCGATCAAATTCGCCAGGCAAATGACATCGTGGATGTAGTGCAGAGCTATCTCCCGCTCAAGCGTGTGGGCTCAAATTGGCGAGGGATATGCCCCTTTCACAATGACACACGCCCCTCAATGTATGTCAGCCAAACCAAGCAGATCTTCAAATGCTTTGCATGTGGTAAAGCGGGCAATGTCTTTAGCTTTGTCCAAGAATATGAGAAGGTCAGCTTTATGGAATCGGTCAAAAAGCTGGCAATCAGAGCTGGAATCACGCTCCCGGAAGACTCTCGCACGAAAGTGGTCTCCACCAAACGCCAGCAGCTTATCGAAGTCTATCGAATAGCCTCAGAATTCTTTACAAAGAATCTCTTCGAACATTCCGAAGACGCTATGGACTATTTGCGCCAACGCAAGGTCAGCCCCCAGACCGCCAAAGATCTGCAGCTCGGCTACGCTCTTGCTTCCAACAAAGCTTTACTCAATCATCTCATGAAACAAGGCTTTGGAGTGAGCTTGCTCAAAGAAAGCGGCCTCTTTGGAGAATACTCTGGGGCACTCATCGACCTTTTTCGGGATCGTCTTATATTTCCTATTCATAGCAATACTTCAGAGGTAATTGCCTTTGGCGGTCGTATCTTGCAACCCAAAGAAAACACTGGGAAATACATCAATTCTCCCGGTACGGAGATCTATACTAAAGGCAAAGAACTTTATGGTCTCTTCAAAACCAAATACAATATCAGCAAAACCGATCAATCCATCGTCTGTGAAGGATACTTTGATTTCCTGCGCCTCTATGAAAACGGCTTTACCAATGCCGTAGCAAGCTTGGGCACTGCCCTCACCGAAGATCAAGTCTATTTGCTCAATCGCTTTTCTTCAAATACAGTGATCCTTTTTGATGGCGATAGCGCCGGGATCAAGGCGGCAGTGCGAGCGGGATTAGTCTGCTTAGCCCGCGGAATGAAAGTGAAAGTAGCGCTCCTTCCCCAAGGCGAAGATCCTGATGAGTTCCTCCTGTCCCATGGTGCTGATGCACTCAGAGCTTTGATCGATACGGCAAGCGAACTCATTCCCTTTATAGCACAAAGCTCTGATCTGGATTCTTCGCCTAAAGAACGCATTGAACTCATCTTGGACGCCCTGCGCCAGCTTTGGGATCCCATTCAAAGAGAATTTTTCCTGAAGGATATATCAGAATCCTTTGGCATCAGCCAAAACGCCTTACAATCTTCGCTCAGACGCAGCTCAGCAAGGCAAACCACTTTAGAGCAACCCGTCCCAGAAAACCAGATTCCACAGAAGAGCCCCCATGAAAAGATTATCCTGCAAGCTGCTTTGAAAGATCGGGAAAGTTACAATCTTCTTGCCCGCGAGCTAACAGCTGATTATTTTAGTAATAGACTTTATAAACGTATCTTTGAATATTTGCAACAACGCCTGCAGTCCAGTTCTGGATTTGATCCCGCTGCACTGCTGGATGACACAGATAATACTGAGATACGGGATAGTCTGGCAGAGCTTCTTTTTGAGGATTTGCAGCATTTGGATCTTAACGCGCAGATCAGAGACCTGAAATTGCGAAAGCTGAAGCGTGACCTGGATGATCTGGATAAAGCCATCAATGAAGATCCAACTAATCTGGAACTCCTCAAAGAGAAGGAAAAACTATTCCAGGAATATCGAAAGACGACCAAGCGAGTCGTAAACAAAGTCCTCTTTTAAGAGCTTATGCCAAGGAGCATCGATGATTACTTACAATGAATGTTTGAAAAAGCTAGTGGACATGGGGAAAGAATCAGGGTATATCACCTTCAAACAAATTAACGACATTTTGCCCAATAGTCCGTACTTTTTAGATAAGGTGGATGACATCATTTTTGACCTCTCCCAAGATGGGATCGAGATCATAGATGAGACCGAAAAACGAATCACTAAGGGAGGAGCCGCCATCCGTAAACCTACTCCCCCCAAAAAGTTTAAAACCAAACGCTTCTATGATGATCCCGTGAGAATGTATCTCCGTGAAATGGGAAGAGTTCCGCTATTGGATCGGGAAGGCGAAGTGCGCGTGGCAAAAAAGATCGAAACCTACCAAAAAATGATCAATCAAAATGTCTTTAAATCAGGCTCAACCCTCCGCGAGATGTACAACTTTCTACATCGCTACCGCGAACGCCGAGTGCGCCTTGACCAAATCTTCAAGGTCGATATTGGCACTTGGATAGACAAAAATCAAGATGTCAAAATCATCGATCACTTCAAAGAAATGCTCAAAGAAAATGAAATCATCCTAGACAAAATTGGCACAATCTTGGATAATTGTGATTTTGACGATACGGGAACAGCCAGCCGCCAAGAAGAGATCGATGCCTTACGTGAGCAACTCGTCGATTCATTTATGAGCCTCTCATACAATGACAAGCTTATCAAACGCATGGTATATCGCATCCGCAGCCTCGTCGAACGCATTGAAGAAAGCTACAATTCCATCAATGAGCTCACCAAAATTAAACGCTATACTATCGATGAAATTTGCACCTACGGAAGACGCGCTAAAAAAAGCGAAGAAGACTTTGAGGAAGTAAAAGCCGAAACCAATATGGATCCAAACATCTTTGTGGAAACCCTGCGTAAGATCAAAAACGCCAGGCGTAAGATTCGCCGCGTAGAACTGGAAACAAAGATGATGGGAAATGAGCTCATCTTCCTTCTTCGCGAAATTGACCGTGCTGAACGGAACAAGGAAAAAGCTCAAAACGAAATGATCGAAGCAAACGTGCGCCTCGTGATCTCCATCGCTAAGCGCTATAATAATAGGGGATTAGAATTCCTCGACCTGATTCAGGAAGGCAATACCGGGCTGATGCGCGCCGTCGAAAAATACGATTACCGCAAAGGCTACAAATTCAGCACCTACGCCACTTGGTGGATTCGTCAGGCAATAACCCGCGCTATTGCAGACCAAGCCCGCACCATCCGTATCCCGGTTCATATGATTGAATCTATCAATAAGATAAATCGCACCAGTCGTCGCCTTATGCAAAAGCTGGGACGCGATCCCTATCCCGAAGAAATCGCGGAAGTGCTGGATATGCCCGAAGAAAAAGTAAAAAATATCCTCTCTATCTCCAAGGAACCGGTCTCACTGGATAAGCCCATCGGTCACGATAGCGAAGATAGTATCCTGGGCGATTTTATCGAAGATAGAACCATCATTTCCCCAGAACGTCTGGCAGAACGCAGCCTGCTCAAAAAACAGGTGGATGAAGTGCTCAAAACCCTCACCACCAGAGAAGAACGCGTAATTCGCCTCCGCTTTGGTATTGATGATGGCTATCATCGTACTTTGGAAGAAGTTGGTAATATTTTTCAGGTGACACGCGAACGCATCCGCCAGATTGAGGATAAGGCACTCAAGAAACTGCGCCATCCTAGCCGGGCTGTGATCCTGCAGCAGTTTCTGGATAATTTCCACGTTAAATAAATAAGATACAAAGATAAGATATATGGGCGGAACATCGGAGTTCCCAAACTTTTGGGGACAAAGATTTTCCGCTCTACTTTTTGCCGTGCATCCCTTAGTATCCCTTAACTATACAAAAGCAGCATTTTATTGCTCATTGATTTGCTTCCAACTCCATATCAAAGAAGCTACAATATGCCAATTGTATCCATTGTGGGTTGATACAAGATGAATATATAGATTGAGCCGGGTCATTACTCTTGGTTTTGACCGCTATTACAAAACATCAAGAATATATGGAAAAGCTCCGGCGCAGGGGAGAGAGT
>JARRCD010000059.1 GCA_029982875.1 Candidatus Cloacimonadota bacterium
ATCTGTGAAATCCGTGTAATCTGTGTGAGAGTATAACGCATAACGCATAACGCATAACGCATAACGGATAACGGATAACCTCTCCCTATAAAATCTGTGAAATCCGTGTAATCTGTGTGAGAGTATAACGGATAACGGATAACGGATAACCTCTCCTTATAAAAAAATCTGTGAAATCCGTGTAATCTGTGTGAGACCCTCGCTGTGTGTATGTGGTACTTTGGGAACAGTCTCGAAAGCATATTTGATAAGTCTTTTACAATTTATTCTTGACGTAAATAAGGCTTCTGAATTATGTATTAATGATTATAATGAACTTTGAATAAAAGAACTAAATGGAAGTAAATAATATGCGAAAGACTATTGCCACCATAAGCTTGATCCTCTTATCCGGATTACTTTTGGGTTTAAACCTAAAGCTCAATGTAGATCCTTCTGCCTTGGGCAAAGCCAGTGCAGATTATCCGGTTTTGCTGGAGCCGGGTCATCCTATGTTGAACTACTACGCCCTCAAAGTTTTACTGCCTTTTGGAGAAGAATTCTCCTCCGCAGAGCTGAGGATGAGCGCGGCCGCGGAAGTCCGCAGCGGAATCCAGATCGATTTTGCCCAGAATCAAGTACCCATCTCACAAGCACCTACTTTCGTACCCATCTCAGCAGATCCGGAAGTATATGAAACCGACGCCTGGTATCCCCGTCAGGATTTTGAATACTTGGGAACCCACTATTATCGCGGCTTTGCCATTGCTTTCTTCAATGTCTATCCCTTCCGCTATAATCCCGTGAGCAAGGAGCTCTTGGTGCACAATAGTTTTAAGATAACGATCAATAGTGTCTTTAGTGAAGATATTGCATACCAACAAGCCGGCTTTGTAACTCCCCATGAAAGCACGCTTCAGCAATTACAGCGCTTGGTGGCAAATCCCCAGCAGCAGCTCAGTTATAAAGCTTATGCCTCTTACAAAAGTCCTGCCCGCAATCTGAATCCAGCCGATGCCAAAAGCTTGCTCATCATTACTGATGAACCAAGGTTGCCCTGGTTTGCAGATTATACGGCCTGGAAAGAGAGCAAAGGCATCAGCACCGGAATCTATACTACCGCATACATTTATCAAAACTATACCGGAGTAGATGAGGCCGAGAAGGTGCGCAATTTCATCATTGATGCCTATAACACTTGGGCTGATACTGATACCCCTCTGGAATATGTGATTCTGGGTGGAGATGATGAGATCGTGCCAGAACGCGGAGTATTTGGCAGAGTGGGCAGCACGCTTGATAACCGCATGCCTTCGGATCTGTATTACAGCAATCTCGATGGCGATTGGAATGCCAATGAAAATACCATCTACGGTGAGTTGCAGGATGATACTGATATGATCCCGGAAGTTCATATCGGGCGCTTTCCAGCCGAGACCTATCTGGAGTTTAATAATATCTTCCGCAAGATCATGTATTACGTGGATTATAGCACATACAGCAACAATATCGCCATTTTCTACGGGGAAAATCTCAATAACAACCCTGTCACCTGGGGTGGAGACTACAAGGATGATGTAGCTTTACACCTGCCGGGAGATTACTATTACAGCACGCAATACCAACGAGACGGAAGCTATAGCAGCACCTCTGTGTTTAATAGCATCAATGATGGTGTAAATGTAATGAACCACATGGGTCATTCTAATGAAACCTCTCTGCTGGGTCAAAGCAGTAGCACAATACATCAAATGCAGAATACCGAATACGGCTTTTTGTATTCACAGGGTTGCTATCCTGCCGCTTTTGATCAACGCACCTCCGCAGAGGGCGAATCTGTTGGCGAAAACTTCCTGCTGGCCTCCGGGGGTTTATTCGCTTTTGTAGGTAATACCCGCTATGGCTGGTATATGCCCGGCGGGATCAATGGCGCTTCCCAATACTATGACCGTGAGTTCTTTATCGGTCTGTATGAGGAAGGTCAATCCGAGCTTGGTGCAGCTCTTACATACTCTCGTCTCCAAAATCTCAATTCAGCCTTGCAAAATGACGTAATGCGCTGGTGCTATATGGAGATGATCCTTTTTGGCGATCCTTCTGTCGCGATCAAAATGCCGGATCATGAGCTTCCGCTTTTGAGTCTGGAAAGCTATGAATTTGACGATTCCCAAGGCGATAACGACGGCATCATCAATCCTGGAGAAACTATCCGCTTTTACCCGGTGGTGCGCAATGCTGCGGGCTGGGGTACAGCCCATGATGTCTCGATCCGCCTGGAAACTTTGCCGGCGGGTATGCAGACAACTGGAGAATGCATTTTGGTAAACCAGATTCTGCCCGGACAGACAAATCCTGAGGACCTTTATATAGAACTGAGCCTCCCTGATGATCTGGGTTTTGGCATCTTCAATTTCCAGGTAGTGATCGAATCTTTCCATCCCCTTACCTTCCTCAGCACTGGCAGCAGAACTTTTGATGCCTCTTTTGAAATCACCCTCTTTGATAGTCACTTCCCTTGGGAAACTTCCAATAGCGGAAGGTCTGCGCCCATGGTGGCGGATATCAATTCCGATGGGGAAATGGATATCATCTATACCGATGTCTTTGGCGGAGTCTATATGATTGGAGCCGATGGCGAGGTTTTTGACTTCTTTGCGCATCAGGATCAGCAAAATATTAATCGCAGCGCCGCTATGGGGCAAATCGATGGTCTGGGCGGAGATGATCTCGCTTTCACCAGCCGCACCGGACACATCTACGCTATCACTACAGAGGGCGAGCTGATCTTTGATTACGCCACCGGTATTGCCTTATTGTTCACGCCCATCCTCGCAGATATCACCAATGACGGTAATGCAGAGATTATAGCCGGCAGTATGGATGGCAAAATCTATGTGATCGATGCCAATGGCGAGGATGTCCCCGGATTTCCGCTGCAACTTAATGGCACCTATCAGACCGAATTGGCCGTGGGTGATCTCGACGCAGATAATCTGATGAAGATAGTGGCAGGAACCTCTTCCGGAGAGATCAAGGTAATAGCTGCTGGCGGAGTCTGGGATGAAAGATACTCCCACAATCTGGGCAGTGCTATCACCGGAGCTCCGGTTATCCTGAATAACGGTCGCTTTGCCCTCGCCACCAATACGCATCTCTATCTTATTGATGCTACCGGTATCCTCTTTCAAAAAGAAATCGATGCTCCTGTGGCAGGGGGGTTGATTACTGCGGATTTGGATCAAAACGGCGCCCTGGATATCATCTTTGTTTCCCTGGCTGGAAAACTCTGGGTTGTTAACCAAAATGGTAGCGATCTGGCTGGCTTCCCCGTCACCCTCCAGGACAACTTCAATTGCCCTCCTCTGGTGGCAGATATAGATGCCGATGATCAGTATGAAGTGATCTTACACAGCTACCTCAATAACATCTATGCCTATAAACACGACGGCACCCCGCTTGAAGGACTGCCCTTCTTTACCACCTACAATGGCGCCACTCCCGGCACCCTGATTGATTATGATGGCAGTGGCTTCTTCAAACTTATCACCGGTTTCTCCAACGGCGTACTGATGTCCAATCTCCGCCGCCCGGCTTCGGAACTGACACCCTGGACTACTTACCGGGGCTCACTCAAACGGCAAGGATACTATGCTACTACCGGCTTTGTTGCCAATTCCGATCTGCAGATGAATCCGCCGGTAAATACTCTCAAACAAAACTATCCCAATCCCTTCAATCCCAATACTACTATCGCCTTTGAGCTGAGTAAAGCGGCTTTTGTAAAAATCGAGATTTATAATACTAAGGGTCAGAAGGTGCGCAGCTTGCTGGCGGATAATCTCGAGTCCGGAAGCCACACCCTCAATTGGGACGCCACGGATGACCAGGGACGCAGCCTGGCCAGCGGGGTCTACTTCTATCGCATGCAAAGCGATATGCATACTCAGACCCGTAAAATGCTGCTGCTTAAATAGGATGTTATATGTCTGATATCGTCAAGAATATCCAAAAACTCAAAGCTGATATAGCTGCTGAATTAAAACAAGCGGGACGGGAAGATGAAGATATCACCTTGGTGGCAGTAACCAAGACCCATCCTGTGGAAGCCGTGGACATCGCTCTGGCAAATGGGATCAGCCATTTTGCCGAAAACAAGGTCCAAGAAGCCATGCGCAAATTGCCTATGGTCTCAAAGCCTTACTCCGGATTCCACTTTATCGGGCACCTGCAGACTAATAAGATCAACCAATTGCTCAGCCTGAAACCTTACCTGATCCACAGCATAGATTCCCTGCATCTTGCCGAACAGCTGCACCGCGCTCTGGGACGCACAAATCGCACCCAGGATATCCTGATTCAAGTAAATGTAACCGAAGAAGCAAGCAAGAGCGGGGTAACCTTTGAAAACGCCTCCGAACTGATCTGGAAAATCGCTTCGTATTCCACTCTCTATGTGAGAGGATTGATGACAATCGGAAAATTGCATCCCGATCCTGAAGTTAGCCGCCCCTATTTCCGCCAACTCAAACAGCTTTTTGATCAGATCAAGCAGGACTTCCCCGGAAATTTTGATTACCTCTCCATGGGCATGAGCCACGATTGGCAAATAGCCCTGCAGGAAGGCTCAAATATGCTCCGCATTGGCAGTGCTATCTTTGGATACAGAGATTATGGAGACGACCGATGACCGTATTCATAGCGATATTCGTATTTCTTTTGGCCTACTTCTACGGGGAATTTTCTACCGCCCGGTTCATCGCCAAGAGTTTTCGCTCCCTGAACGTATACAAGGTAGGTTCCGGCATCGCAGATACAAATAATATCTATAGCAATATCAGCAAATCTCTGGGCTTCCTGGCGGGAGCTATTGACGTTTGCAGAGCCTACCTCTTTTTAATCGTAATCGAATTTGTGCTCAGACAGCTGGGTAATACTGCGAGTTTTGCTGATTTTACTACCCTTTACAGCCCCACCTTGATGTTGGTCTATGGCCTGGGTATGCTGATCGGCCATTGCCTGCCTATCACTCATCACTTTCATGGCGGACGAGGTATCTTTACCTACATGGGTTTTTTCTCTTACTTCGCCATCTTGCCTATGCTGATTACTGCCATATTAGCCCTGATTCTGGTCTGGCGCTTCAAGCAAGTGCGTTTTGCCCAATATACCATCGTGATTCTGCCCGTGGTTCTGTATCAAATATTCTATCATGCTATACCCTGGTTCCGCAAGGATTTGCCGCCCTATTTTACGGTGATCCTGCTGGGCACGGCACTCTTTATGGGAATCTTGAATATCTTGGTATCCAAACGCCTGGGTGAATTTTGAGAATATTATGATCAAAGTAATTCCGGTAGATTCCAAAAGGCTGCTCAAAAGCTTTATCATGCTCCCTTTCCAGCTCTATAAGGATGATCCCAATTGGGTGCCTCCCTTGATCTCTGACCAGTACAAATTCTTCAATCCCCGCCTCAATCCCTATTATGAACACTCTGAGGTTCAGCTCTTTGTGGCCTTGCAAGACAATCAGGTAGTGGGACGCATCAGCGCTCATACCAATACCCAACATCAGAAGGAACACAAGGAAGATATTGGCTTTTTTGGCTTCTTCGAGTGTATTCAAAGCCAAGAGGTCGCCCAAGCCCTGTTTGATGCCGCGGCAAAGTGGAATCGCAGCCGGGGCTTTGCCCGGATGCGTGGCCCGATGAATTTCTCTGTAAATCAGGAATTAGGTCTTTTGATAGATGGATTTGATAGTCCTCCCATGGTAATGATGCGCCATGATCATCCCTATTATCAAGAGCTCTTTAACTCCTGCGGGCTCACCAAGATCATGGATCTTTATGCCTATTTAAGCGAGCGCACCGAAATGCCGTCACGGATTGACCGCCTTGCCGCGGTTATCGAAAAACGCAGCGGAGTCGAGCTCCGCAGTCTCTCCAAAAATAAACAACAGCTCCGCAAGGATATTGAGACTGTCTTCGAAATCTATACCAAAGCTTGGGAATACAATTGGGGCAATGTCCCTATGACCAAGGCTGAATTTGATCATATCGTAGCAGAGCTTTTACCTATAGCAGACCCCGAATTGATCTTTATTGCTGAAAAGCACGGTAAACCGGTTGGCTTCTCTCTGGCTCTGCCAAATTACAATGAAGTGCTCAAGGTGATGAACGGCCACATCAATCCCCTCACCCTGATCAAAGCCATGATTGCTAAAAGAAAGATCAGCTCTGCCCGGGTCATCACTATGGGTTTGATCAGAGAATACCAAGGGCATGGCATAGATAGCCTGTTCTACTACTATTCATACAAAAACGGTTTGCCTAAAGGGTTATTTAGGGGCGAATTTTCTTGGGTTTTGGAAAACAACACCATGATGATCCGCGTTGCTGAGATGCTTGACGCCACTATATATAAAACATACCGCATTTATGACAAAGACATCTAAGACTTTTCTTTCTGCAATAGATATCATTACTCTGGTCTTTTGCGGATGGGTCTTGCTATATATGAGCATCGGGATTTCCCGAGCTAAAGATGCATATATTCACATTCCGGCCTACATCAGCATTATCCTTGCTATCTTGCTGCTCGCCTGGCTGCACAAAGAATTGAATCCTGCTTTGCACCCAAAATGGGATAAGGCATTACACCTGATCCGGTCTTTGTATCCGATTGCGCTTTTCGGCTATTTCTTCACCTCCGGATACAGTGTAAATCAGATCATATTTACCTCTTGGTTAGATCCTTTCTTTATGCAGATTGATCAGAGCATCTTTGGTTATCTGCCATCTCTTGAGTGGGGCAAAAGCTATTCTTACCCTCTTTTAAGCGAGCTCTTTCACTTTGCCTATTTCTGTTATTATCCCATGATTGTGGGGCTGCCCCTGTATTTATATCTCAAAAAACCGGCAGCTTTCGAAGAATTGATTTTCAATCTCAGTTTTGTATTTTACCTCTGCTATTTTATATATAGCATCTTACCTGTGATGGGAGGACGCTTTATCCCGGAAGCAATGGAGCTTACCAAGACCTTTCGGGCCGGACCCTTCACCCATATAATGGTCTTTATCTATCGCAATAGTCCGCACTTGGGCGGCGCATTCCCTTCCTCGCATATAGGCGTGGCTTTGGTACTCACCATGACAGCGCTCATGCATGTACGCCGCTTGGGCTACCTCTTTCTTGTAATATCCTTCTTTCTGAGCATAGCCACAATCTATTGTCATTATCATTGGTTTATTGATGCCGTCTTTGGTCTGCTCACCGGCATAGGAGGCTACTATCTGGCAAATTTCATACATCGTAAATTGCAAGGAGCTCTTGGATGAAATACATCGTTTTGGTCTTATTGTGCATAAGCACACTTACCTTGGCCGCGCAAAGCGCACTTCCTATTGATACTTATGATTACGCTATACCGGAAAACAACGTCTCTGCCTTCGCCATCGGTATGGGTGGTATCAATGTGACCAATCCGGATGATCCGTTCGCTTCCTACGGCAATCCTGCGCTATTGGCCAACAATGAAAAGACGCTGGCCTATTTAGCCTATCGTCTATCCAATCAGGAAGAACTCAGTTTCGGGGAAGCCACCAGTGTAAGCAATTTCCTCAAAGACAAGCAATTCAAATACTTCACCTTGGTTACCAAACAGGCCGCTTTCTCCTATCAACCCATGGCGGCTATCAATATCTCCGCTTTTGATCCTGAGACAAATAAGACCCTTTATTATGATTACAAGCTGGACAAGCTGCAACTCAGCCTGGCCATGAGTGACAAAAACTGGCCCATGCTCACCGCCGGAGTGAATGTCAAATACCTCAGTGGCAGGTTAGTCTATCTGGTAGAGCACCTGGAAAATTCCCAATTTATCCGCGAAGACTTTATCGATGACAAAGTCAAGGGAGTCTCGGGCGATATCGGGCTTACCTACACCAGAGGAGATGTCGTCTATGGCGTCACAGCTTATGACGTGCTCTCACGTTTGTGGTGGGAAAATTACGATTCCGTCAGCCTTGAACGCCGCTTTGCCACTGCCATCCAATATGGTGGAGGAGCGTCCAAAACCAGCTTTGGCATCCAGAGCAAGATCGCCAGCTCCCCCGAAACCACATATCACATAGGTTACACATATGCCATGAATTGGGATAGCCAGGAATTTATGGGTGATGAGGAAGTCAATCAGGGTATGGATCTGAGATTTGGCGTTTACAGCCACGATTTTTACGGCGCAGACAACATCAATCTCACTCTGGGTAGTGGATATTATTACCAGATGTTCCGCTTTGATTTTTCGCTCAATAGCCGGGGACTGAAACTTGCCGATAGTGAATTTCTCTTCTCGCTGGGACTTGGTTTTTAAGCTATGTTTCAGCTTTCTTTCTTAAATGCCGGACTCTTGATCTTTGCCGCAGCCACTGTGCTGCCTTTGATCATCTGGCTTTTAGCAAAGAAAAAACCGCCTCAGCTACTCTTTTCTTCCTTGCGCTTTATCAAACTCAGTCAGCAGCAGGAAAAAAGCCGCACCCGCATCACCAATATCATCCTGCTCATCATCCGTATGCTGATCATCCTCCTGGTAGCTTTAGCGGTGGCCAGACCAATGCTGGCATCCTCCGCTCTCAAAGATTCAGAGCAGCACCCGCCCACGGCCTTAGCAATCATGATCGACAATTCCTATTCCATGGATTACATCGAACAACGCCAAAGCCGGATTGATCAAGCCATCGAAGCTATCCACAAAATCAATGCCACGGCCACCAATGACGATCGTTTGATCCTGGTCTCCCGAGATCCCGCCTGGAATGATTTGCACGCTCAAATCTATGTCAAAGCCATCCCTGATGAGATCTTGCAGACTCTGGCCATATCCTGGCAGCCTATGTCCTGGAAAGAATGCTTTCGGCTTGCCGAAACTAAGCTTGCCGAGACTCAGATGCCAAATCGGGAAATCTATCTGCTCAGTGATTTTGTAAATGAAGATATCACTATCAAAAGCGAGTATCCGGTTTCCTGCATCCCGGTTTCCGAGCTCGAAACCCGGCAAAATCTCTCGGTTGCAGACGCCAGAGCATTACCTCAGATCGTAGGACGCAGCAAAACTCAAACCCTCCAGTACCGGCTCACAAATCACGGCTTCTCTGATCGCAGCGAAGTCTTGGTCCAGGTAGTTTTGGATGACATCAAGGTGGCGGAAAGATTTGTCAGCATCCCCGCCCGGCAAAGCAGCAAGGAAGAGATTAGCTTTGAAATAAGAAATGAGGGCTGGCAATCTGGCTATATCGAAGTCCTGGATGAACACCTCAGCGCCGACAACCGGGCCTATTTCGCTTTTGAGTATTTCCAATACCCCAACATCGCGGTAATCGGCACCCAGGCTCTGCCCCCACATCTAAGTAGCATCCTAAAAGTCTATAGCGGCAATAAAGACTACGATTTGCTCCCCCCCTCCAGGATCAATAAGCAGCTTATTGATGATTACAACTTCTTCATCTTCTACGCCTTTGGAGAGCTGGATAGCAGACTGCGAGATTTTATCTCAGCTTTGGATTCCCGCGAGATCGGCAGTCTCTTTTGCTTGGGCAAAGTCCTTCCTCCAAATACCAAAAGCTTTTTGAATCAACGTTTTGGCGTGAATCTGGGCGAGCTCAAAACAGAGCAATTGTCTATTGATTTTGTCTCCCCGCACCACCATGCCAGTTCTTTGATAGCAGATAAAACTCTGCGGTTCCCCGAAGTCTCTTCCTATTGGGAAAGCCCTGTTCACACTGCGGCGCTGCTCTCCGCTTCCGGGCAACCTTTGGCTGTGGGAAAATCCGGTTCCGCTCTCTGGCTATGGGATATCAGCCATCCTTCCCCCTTCTTCACCGACCCCGCTTTTGCCGTCTTTGCCTATCGGCAGTTTAGCTCTCTGCAAAACACTAAAGTTCCGATTGCCGAGCTTAAGGTAGGTGATAGCATTCATGCCAGCGAGATTCAGCTTCCCTCTCTGGATCTGATTCATCTGGCTCAACCCCAGTACATCACAGCTGAACCAGGAATATATACCCTCAATCCCAGGCAGGCAAAGCCAGCCAAAGTCGCAGTCAACATCGAATATCTCGATAGCGATCCCACTCGGGGTGAAAGATCTCCAGATTACAGAATGCTCTCGCAGAATTTTGCCACACAGCTCTTTGTCTCGCGCTTGGGACATGATCTGTGGAAGACCCTGCTCTTGCTGGCTCTTGCTCTGATCATCCTGGAGATCATTATTGTCAAAAGCCAAGAATACAAGTCTTTGGCAGGAGTAAGCCATGATTTTAAATAATCTCAAACACTACAATGAAATAAAATGCTTAAGTAATGAAGAATTGATCCAGCTCGCTTCGGAAATACGCGACCGCATCATCGAGGTAGTCTCCCAACGGGGTGGGCATCTCGCCCCCAGTTTGGGTACCGTAGATCTCACTTTAGCCCTGCTCAGCGTCTTTGATCCCATTGCCGACAGGATAGTATGGGATGTCGGACATCAGAGCTATGCCTGGAAGATTCTGACCGGACGCAATGACCGCTTTGATACCTTGCGCCAATTGCATGGCATCAGCGGCTTTACCAATCGTGATGAAAGCCCTTGTGATGCCTTCAGTACCGGACATAGCAGCACCTCCATCTCGGCCGCCTTAGGCATGGCTATTGCTCGCGATCTTAAGTCCGGAAGCGGACATAGTGTCGCCATCATCGGAGATGGCGCACTCACCGGAGGGATGAGCTTTGAAGCCCTCAATCACGCCGGTCACCTGCAGCCCAATAAGTTTATCGTGATCCTCAATGACAACACCATGTCCATCTCCAAAAATGTGGGCGGCCTGCAAAAATACATGGCGCGGATGTATGCCTCCAAAAGTTACAATACCCTCAAAAAACAAATCTGGGACCTGAGCAGCAGCCTGCCTTCGAGCATCCGCCGCCGCTTTATCTATGGCGCTCAAAAATTGGAAGAATCCATGCTCAATATCATGGTGCCAAATATCATCTTTGAAGACCTCGGTTTTAAGTATGTAGGCCCTATCGATGGTCATGATATCCCGCATCTGATCTCCATCTTTAACCGGGTAAAAAAATACATGGTGGGTCCCGTGCTTATCCATGTGGTTACCAAAAAGGGTAAAGGTTACTCTCCCGCCGAAAAAGACGCTTCCGCTTATCATGGTGTGGCACCCTTTGCCATGGATAAAGAGATGGGCTCCAGCCTAAACAGCAAAGCCAAAAGCTATAGTAACGTCATGGGCGAAACCCTGATTGACCTGGCCAAGAATAACCCCAATCTGGTCGCCATCACTGCCGCTATGGTCGCCGGCACTGGACTCAGTAAATTTGAAGAGCTTTTCCCCAATCGTCTCTTTGATGTGGGAATTGCCGAGCAACACGCGGTTACCTTTGCCGCAGGCATGGCAACCAAAGGCATCAAACCCTTCGTTGCGATCTATTCCACCTTCACCCAGCGGGCTTTGGATCAGATCATCCATGATGTCGCCATGCCCCGATTACCTGTCGTATTCTGCCTCGATCGCGCCGGCATCGTGGGCGAAGATGGCGCTACCCATCAAGGAGCTTTCGATCTGGCCTTTTTGAGTTATATTCCCAATCTGGTGATTCTGGCACCCTCTTGTGCCGAAGAATTAGATGCTATGCTCCGCTGGGCAGCAAACTACCAAGAAGGACCTGTAGCCATCCGCTATCCGCGGGGAACGGCTCCTTACCGCGGCATCAAGCTGGATTCTTTTTCGTTAGCTAAGGCTGAAATCCTTAAATCTGAAACTGATATATCCCAACCGCCCATCGCTTTTATCGCGGTTGGAGATGCTTTGCAGACCGCTCAGGATACCGCCAAAATATTGGCTGAAGACGATATCTTCCCCGTGATCGTCAATCTGCGTAGCATCAAGCCCCTCGATGAAAAGACCATCCTGGCTTTAGCCCAGGGCTGCAAACTCATCTTCAGCTTTGAAAATGGCTCCATCATCAACGGAGTTGGCGCCAGAATCGCCCAGCTTAGCTCCGGAAGCAAGGCTCGGGTGATCAATTTTGGCTATCCGGATAAATTTATCCCGCACGGCAAGACCTCTCTTCTCAAAAAAGAGATCGCTTTTGACCCGCCCAGCCTGGCCACTATCGTTAAAGATAATTGTGAATGACATTATTTGCGCCCAGATCACCCCGATAGGTAGCTCAGCAATTGCTGTAATCCGCATTTCAGGGGCCGGCACGATTGAGCTTATGTCCCGCTTTTTTGCACCCTCTCACAAGCTGCTTGCGGCGCCGGCTAATTCTGTGATTCTGGGCACTTTGCATGACGCAGAAGGCATCCCCCTGGATGAGGTCCTGCTCACCATCTTCAGAGCACCCAAAAGCTATACCGGAGATGATACCATCGAGCTCAGTTGTCACGGTAATCCGGCCCTCAGCAATCGCATCCTGAGTCTGCTCTTGACCTCAGCCCGAATGGCAAAGCCGGGCGAATTTACTCTGCGTGCCTACCTGAATGGCAAACTGGATCTCAGTCAAGCCGAAGCGGTGAACGATCTTATTTCTGCCAGCACCTCACGGGCGGAAATGGCAGCTCTGATGCAGATGAAAGGTTACCTCAGCAAACACCTGCAAAATATCCTGGATAACATTCAGGATGCCCGTTTGCGCTGTGAATTGGCCATCGATTTTGCCGATCAAGACCTGCCACAGATCGATCTCTCTGATCTTAACCAGCGCATCTCCTCCATCCTCGCTACCGCTAATAAACTATATGAAGAAGGAAATCAAGGCGTCAAGCTGCGTGAAGGCGTCAGAATCTGCCTCGCGGGAGCACCCAATGCCGGGAAATCCTCCCTGTTTAATGCTTTCCTGAAACAAAACCGCGCCATCGTCACCCCTCATCCGGGAACCACTCGAGATTATCTGGAAGAATCCTTCTCCCTCTCTGGTTACCCCATCGTCCTCTTTGATACCGCCGGCCTCAGAAACAGCAACGATGAGATCGAAAAAGAAGGTATCTCCCGCGCTTATACCCTCTTTGAACAAGCTGATCTGATCCTCTTTCTCTATGAAGATGAGTTTCAGCACCTGCCACAAGAACTGCAGAACTATACTGAAAAGATTATCTTGGTGGCGGCAAAAAGCGATCTCTATCCCAAACGCCAAATCCCGCAAGACCATGTAGCAATCTCGGTGCTCAGTTATCCGGGTATTGCTGCCCTGGCTGATGCCATCTTAAACCGCCTGCACCTACCTTCACAAATACTGAAGCAACCCTTGATTACAAATGCCCGCCACTTGGCGGCTCTGTCCCGCTGCATAAAGTCACTCAAAGCCGCTCAAACAGCCCTGCAGCAGGAAGCCGGATTCGAATTTATCGCCTTTGAATTGATCACAGCCAGCAGCGCCCTGGAAGAAATCCTCGGGGTTGTCCCCACCGAAGACCTCCTTAATAAAATCTTTTCCAATTTCTGCATCGGAAAATAGCATATAACTGCCCAATCATTACCAAACGGCACGGCATTTTAGATAGCGTTATACTCTCACACAGATTACAAGGATTTCACAGATTATATAAGGAGAGGTTATCCGTTATCCGTTATCCGTTATCCGTTATGGGTTATCCGTTATCCGTTATGGGTTATCCGTTACCCGTTATGGGTTACCCGTTATGGGTTACCCGTTATCCGTTATGGGTTATCCGTTATGGGTTATACGTTATGGGTTACCCGTTATGGGTTATCCGTTATCCGTTATCTTTGAGCGCCGATGGCACTAAACCATCTAAACCCTCTAAACCTTCTAAACCCTATCAACCTTCTCAACCCTCTCACCCCTCTCAACCTTCTCAACCCTCTCAACGCAATT
>JARRCD010000060.1 GCA_029982875.1 Candidatus Cloacimonadota bacterium
GGTAAGATGATAGGCGGTGGTTTTAACCACCGTGCTCCGGATTCAGGATTGCAGACCAAGATGAATTCCGGTTGGTTTTAACCACCGGCAATAGAAGTAGATAATCAAACCTTACCACCCCTCTGCTCCAAATTTATTTTGAGCTTTTTGGGGGGCGATGAATGAGGACCAGGCTTTCCAGGAATCAGGTCTAAAATATACTGATTTTGCCGGTGACTAAAGTCGACCGGAATTCATCTTATAACCAAGGTCTGATCGCTATGGATACGGTGGCTAAAGCCGACCGCCTATCATCTTATTTCCAGGCTCTGCTCGCTATGGATACGGTGACTAAAGTCGACCGGAATTCATCTTATCCATTCAATCACTCCCCATTTCCTCATCTTTCTACATCGTCAACTTCAATTCACCATTCACCATTCTACCACTCTACCACTCGCCATCTCGCTGATATGAGTAGGCGGTACAGCGACAGCCTGTACAGTACCCAACTCCCCATCTCGCAACCTCGGTATCTTCCCATAGCAGGCGAGAGAAATAAGTGGCTTCAGCTACGGGTAGGCTTATTATATCAATAAAAGTCACAAAATAGGGAATTGATAAATGGAAGATATTAGATATGCAATTGTAAAACAAACTGATAGTGCCAGGATTCTTGAATTATACAAAGCAGCAGGATGGTGGGGCAAGACAGCAAATCAGGATGATATCAAAGTGGTGGATAGCATTGTGTCCCAGAGTTTCTGCTTTGTAATAGCGCTTCTTGATGATGAGATCATTGGGATGGGTCGGGCTATATCCGATGGTGTGAGTGATGCCTATATTCAGGATGTAACGGTCTGGCAAGAGTATCGGGGGAGGGGTTATGGTAAGGGCATAGTTCGGCACCTAATAGGCTATCTAAAAGACCGGAAGATAGGCTGGATTGGTTTGATTTCCGAGCCGGGTTATGAGAGATTTTATAATGGGTTAGGCTTCAAGGTAATGCAAGATTACACGCCATTTTTGCTTGGGGAGTAAGGGTTATGACAGAAAAGAGCAAAATGCCGGGGCTCAACCCGCTGGAAATATCCCACACCCTGATGCTGCGGGAATATCTCAGCAAATATCCCCGTGAAAATTGCGATTATACGATCACGAATTTCATCGTTTGGGGACTGATCTATCACAACCATTTCCTCATATACAAGGAACGCTTGGTAATCTTCAATCTTCAATACCAATACATCCTTTTTCCTATGGGCGAGTATCTGAGCGTAGCAGAACTCAAAGATCTGGTATTGCGATTCAAGGAGTATTATCCCCAAGCCGAGCTAATTTTGTATCCCCCAGCTTATCTTGAGCAGCATCCGGAAATTAATGAGTATTTTGAGATACGCGAGGACCGCGACTGGGCGGATTATATCTACAGCATCAAGAGCATGGTCGAACTACGGGGGAAGAAGCTGGCTAAGAAGAAGAATCTGATAGCTCAATTTCGCCGGACATATCCGGAATATAAAGTGATGAAGATAAACTCAGATAAGTTGGATGTGATTCTGGGTTTTACGCGCAAATGGCAGCGGGAACGCAATGTCGGGGGCAGTTATCTGCGGACGGAATTTCAAGCGATCGAAAATACCCTGCAGCTTTGGGATCAACTTCCGGTGGAGGGGATTATCATCTGTCTACATCAGAAGATCGTGGCCTATTCTATTTTTAGCGAACAGAACCAGGATATGGTAACAGAGCATTTTGAGAAATATGATCCGGATAAAAAAGGCTCTTCTCAGGTGGTTACCTGGGAGACGGCGCGCTATCTGCTGGGCAGGTATGAGTGGATCAACCGGGAACAGGATATAGGTTTATCCGGGCTTAGGCATGCCAAGCTCAGCTATGATCCGGATCGTCTGGCGCCTTTCTTTGCGTCCAAGCTAAGAGCAGATAGATAAGCACAGCCAAGCCTGCGAAGGCCAGAACAAAGACTAAGACCCTTTTCGGGCGGGGATTGAGCAGCATCTGCCAGAGCACGGGATAGCTATCTGCTTTTTGCCAGCGATTACGGTAGTGGAGGATGAGGTTATTATTCCGCAATTCCAGTAGCTTAGTCAATTGCTTGATATGGGTTTGGTGATATGCTCTGCTTGCCTTGTTGCCCTTGAGATCATAATAGCTATAGCCATGATAGTCAAATTCCGGAAGCTTTTGGATGAGGGCATTAAATCCTTTGTCAAAGAGGTTTTGGGCCAGCGGATCTCCGGTTAGTTCATGATAGGCATGCAGTTCGATCAGGCAGCTGAGCATACCATTAAGCACAAAGTAGGGTTCAGCGGCAGGATATTCCATATACCAGTAGCTGCTATCGGAAAGCACATAAGTAAGTCCCGCTACTTGAGGGGATAGGCTATACAGGCTGCGTTTGGCCTTGTCGTAAATCTTAAGATCACGTTGCATACCGGCACGGGCTGCCAAAACATTCATCAGCACCGCTTGTGTGAGAGCGCTGCTCCAGGGGGCTTTTTGCCCATATTTGGGGTAATCAAAATCGTATAAGGCAAGGCAGGTGGAATCGCTTTCACTAAGGTGATTCAGCAGCCAATTACTGAGCTTGATAAAATCCTCGCTCTCGTCGGTTAAGCGGCGGTGCAGATTAGCTTTCTGGGCGGCCCGGGCAATAAAGAGCGGATTGTAGTGCTTTTGGCCGTCATGATACAACTGCATGGGTATGCCCTCATCATCAAGGACGGTGATTTGATTGACGGGTTTACCGAGCATCTTGGTGCTGGCCTGCTCGAGCAGGAGAATGATCTTGGTTTCGGCAAATTGCCAGATCACGCTGACAAAGAGGAGTGAGATGATTGCGGCAAAGATGATAATATACTTTTTTGACATTTTATTTCCTTTTGAAGATAAAACTCAGAGCGTAGAGCAAGGCTTGGCACAGCACAATGGTGGCTCCGGTGGGGAGATTCAGGGCAAACGAGATCGCAAAACCGCCGACCGCCGAAACGATAGCCGCCAATATAGCAATTACAATGGCATAGTGCAATTTATAACTCAAATTGAAGGCGATCACTGCCGGGAGGATGAGCTGCGCGGTAACCAGGATGATGCCGGCACTCTTGAGATTGAAGACGATATTGGCAGCCAGCAGCAGGTAGAAGATCCTGTTTACTCCCTCGGTGCGGATACGGAAGACCTTGGCCATTTCAGGATTGTAGCTCAGATAAAAGAGCTCTTTGTAAAAAAATATGACATAGGCGATATTGATGATATTGAGCAGGATCAAAGCCCAGAGCTCAGCAGACGAAATCAAGAGGACATTGCCAAAGAGATAACTGGCCAGATCAAAGCTGTAGTTTTTGGAGAGAGAGATCAGAATAATACCCAAAGCCATAGAAAGCGAGAGGAAGATAGTAATGGTATTAGCTTCCTGGAGTTTGTGTTTTTTGGCCAGCCAGGAAATTCCCAAAGCTACTGCACTTACAAAGATCCAGGCTCCAAAGGTGAGATTCAGGCCCGAAATCATGGCCAGAGCAATGCCCGCAAAGGCGACGTGCGATAGAGCTTCTCCCATATACGAAATGCGCCGCAAGGTTACATAAGGGGCAAAGATAGCAAGCGATATTCCGCTTAAAATAGCTCCTGCTAAGGCGGTGATAAGAAAGGCAGGCATTAGTAATCCTTCTCGATCAGACGCACATTTTCGCCAAAGGTTTTGTGGATGACCTCGGCATTTACCAATTCGGTGTTATTGTGACAATGCAAGCGTCTATTCAGGCAGATCAGGAAACTGCAGTATGCAGAGAGAGTATTCAGATCGTGGGAGATGGTGATGATGGTCTTGCCTGCTTCGTTAAGCTTTTTGAGCAATTTGAAGAAGCTGGTAACGCCGGGACGGTCTATGCCGGCCTCCGGTTCGTCCAAGATCAGATAGTTACTATCCGAGAGGATGGCGCGGGCGAGCAAAACCCGTTGAAATTCCCCGCCGGAGAGGCTTCCGATCTGAGCGTAGGCCTTGTCCGCAATGCCGCAGGTTTGCATAACTTCCAGGGCTTTGTTCTTGTGCTCAGGTTGGCAGCGTTTGCCAAGGGGGATATTGCCCGCCAGCCCCATCAAAGCTATATTCAGAGCTGTAGCGGGGAAGCTGCGGTCAAATTCTTCTTGTTGAGGTAAATAGCCAAAGCAATTGTTTCGTAGCCAAGTCTTTTGCGGGATGCCATCGATGCTGATGCTACCCTCTTGCATTTCGATGAGCCCCAAAAGCAGCTTGATCAGGGTGGATTTTCCGGCACCATTAGGTCCAATGATGGCGGCAAAAACACCATCCGGGATCTCAAAACTGATATCTTCCAAAATCGTTTTATGCGCAATATGATACTGCAGAGCTTTGAAGCTGATCATGATAAGCTCAACCGGCGGCAGCTCAAAAAGCCTGCTTCATGGAATTCCAATTTGCCAGAATCATCTCCGCTACCGTATTTACTCCCAAAGTAGAGCCCAGAGGGTCCAGAGTATAAACCTCAAGCTGATATTCCCGGGCCAAGACCTCGGCGGATTTAGGATTCTGCTGCGGTTCGATAAAGATAGCTTTTACTTGGTGTTCTTGGATTTTAGCACCCAATTGAGCAATATCCCGGGCACTCGGCTCTTGGCCGGGCGAGCTTTGCACCCACCCCAGATAGTTGATCTCATAATCCTGGGTAAAGTAGTGAAAGCTATTGTGATAGGTAACCAAAGCGGGATTGGTAAATGCTGCACGCTCTTGGCGGATCTGTTCATCGGCCTGCGTCAGCTCTTGCTGGATGATTTGGTAGTTGTGCGTAATCAGGGGAGCAAAATCCGTAAAACGCTGAGTCAGTTCATTTTTGAGCTTGGTATTCAGTTTGAGGAGCATCTGCAGGGAAGTCCAGAGATGTGGATCAGCTTTCACATACTCGGAGCTATGCCCGGTCTCATCATGCTGGTGCATGAGCTGATCCCGCACCTGAGACAAAGAATCCAGGGCAATGGCATCTTTGAGGAGATCGGCCACCACCAGATGTTTATCGCCCAGAGTCTTGAGATTTTGGGCCAGCATGGATTCCAGTCCCATCCCGTTTGTAATCACCAGGTCGGCCTTGTGCAGATCCTTGAGGTCGGAGGGTTGGGGGCTAAAGCTATGCACAGAGGCTGTTGGCGGGATCAGGCTTCTGGTTTCGATTGCATCTCCGACCAGCTGGCGGACTAAGAGTTCATAAGGATATATAGAGCATAAAATCAAGGGTTTTTCTGCCTTTTCCGCCTGCGGTGGAGCGGGTTGGCAAGCTGCCAGCAGCAGTATAAAAAGAGCGCATAGAGGAAACAGATATTTCATGGTATTACCTCCGGTCTTGCTTGGGAAGTTAAAGTCAAGACGGGTTTTATTTATTCCATATTTTTTAACAGAGCGATGAGCAAACGCACCCCTACTCCGGTAGCGCCAAAGCTATTGATGCCGCTTACTTTGTCTCGCATGGCACCGCCGGCAATATCGATATGAATCCAGGGCTTATTCTGCACAAATTCCTGAATAAAAAGGGCGGCGGTGATGCATCCGGCCAAGGGGCCTCCGGCATTTTTGAGGTCTGCTATTTCGGATTTTATCAGTTCTTTATAAGGATCATGCAGTGGCATTCTCCAGATTTTTTCACCACAGAAAGTGGAAGCTGCTTCCAGTTTGGCATACCAGGCGTCGTCATTGCTCAAGACGGCAGAGTAATCCTTACCCAAGGCAGCGACGGCAGCTCCGGTCAAGGTGGCAATATCCAGGATTTTATCTGCCTTTTCCTTTTCTAAGGCAAAATGGATGGCATCAATCAAGGTGAGGCGCCCTTCGGCATCGGTATTTACTACTTCGATGGTCTTGCCGGACATGGAGGTAATGACATCTCCCGGGCGGTAAGCAGAAGAACCAATCATATTCTCTGCCGCGGCGATAATGCCTACCACATTTACCTTTAGCTTCAAAGTGGCAATAGCAGAAAAGGCACCAATCACCGCAGCGGCTCCACCCATATCACTTTTCATGTTTAACATGCTGTTGGAAGGCTTCAGGCTGTATCCTCCACTATCAAAGGTGAGGCCTTTGCCCACCAGAGCGGTAAGTTTATTCTTTTTATCAGGATTGCCGTTGTAGCGCATGATGATCAACTTGGGTTCGCTTTTGGAGCCACGACCTACCGCCAAAAGAGCTTCCATCTTCAGCCGTTTGATTTTGTCTATTGAATGCACTTCAAGGGAAAATCCGTATTGCAAGGCGGCCTTGCGGGCGTAATCTGCCAGAGATTCCGGATTGATAACATTGGCGGGTTCATTTACCAGATCACGGGCCAGATTGGTGGCTTCGGCAAAGATGCGTCCTTCCAAAATTCCGCGGTTGAGGTGGCGATTGGTTTTGGCAAAGTAGATCAGGTGGATGCATTCCAATTCATGGGTTTTATCCGAGCTGAGATATTTATTGAATTTATAGGCACTCAAAAGGGCGGATTCGGAGAGTAAATGCCCCAGGACTGGCTCCGGCATTTTTGTAACAAAGCCAAACATCAGATAGAGCTGGCGGGCTTTGTTACGCGTGGCTTCACGCCAGCAATCTGCCAATAGATTGCGCAAACTGTATGAATCCAGCTCTGCTTTTTTCCCAGCCCCACAGAGGATGATAAGCTGTTTCTTTTTGCGGATCATGCGGGTAAAGCTCTTGATAGAGCCCTTGTTAAAGGTATATTCTTCCAGCGTACAATAGTTTTCTATTGCAGAGATGAGGTCTTCCCCCAGGACTTCAGGGACTTGGATGGCTTCGTCTTCAAACTGCAAATAGACCAAGGTTTCGATATGTTCCGGCAACTTGCGGCAGACATCGATTTTCATGGTTACTCCTCTTATTTTTTATTAACTTAAAAATCTTCTGACAAACTGAGATACACTTGGGGTTTACTGATTTCCGAGAGATCGGTAAGCCAGGCTATATCCAGTTTCAAAACAAAATATCCGAGATTGATTCTGGGCCCAAAACCGTAGCCCAGCTTTACATCTTCCAGGCGGCCGTCTATCGCACCGCGAAAGTGCTCGTCTTTATCCCAAACCGCTCCTGCATCCACAAAAGCTGATCCGCGAATATTACTCAAGATCAGCGGCAAGGGGAAGGCCAAGTCAAGGTAATCCAACAGCGGGAAGCGCAATTCAGCACTAAGCAACACTTTGCGATTGCCGGAGAGATTGTGGCTCAAAGCGCGCACGCCATAGTATCCGCCCAAAGAAAAACGATCCGGACTGGAGCCGGTGCTGATGCCGGCATTGGCGCGCAGAGCCAGGGAATACCTTTTGCTAAACAGCGTGTATGACCTCAAATCTATATAATTGGTAAGGTAATCCAGGTCTTTTTTGGCAAAGCTTTTGCGCAGAGTGTAATTTGCCCGCAAACCCAGCAAGGGCCCTGTGGGACCATACAAGGCGTTGTCAAAGACCAGACTGATCCCCGGGGCATAGGCCACAGCCTGGGATTTTTCTACGTTGGTAAACCAATTGCCGGCATTGAGGTCTTCATTGGGTAGAAAGTCCCAGTGCATTTTATAGTTGTAAATCATATTGTCAAATTCCAACCGGGAAAAGCGGCTAAAGGGATAGCGCGCTAAAAGATAGAGACCAGTCTGCTGTTGCCTCAGGCGATAGTAATCACTGCCTTCAGGTTTGTAATCCCGATAATAGATTTCGTCATAGAGGTTAAAAACCCCAAATCCCCAATCTATTCTGCGCTTGAGGTAGAGGTAGGAAAAGATTAAATTGGTTTCCTCGAGCTGATCACTGATGCCCAGACTCACACCAATGCCATGGTCGCCCATGAGATCACTCAACTGCAGCTCGATATTGCCCACAGCCCCGGAGGAATTTGAATATGCTAAGCCGCCCCACAGCATATCCAGGGCAAAGCGCGGGCGATAGTCCCGAATCGTGGGGGGATTTTCCGCAGCCTCGGTGGGACGCTCATCCCAAGTAAAATTTGAAGCGATCAACGAAGTATCCGGTGTTACCGGCTCATATCCGCTGATGACAGGGCGACGGGCATCGGGAGTGCGGGTTGTATTTTTGGGAATGACTTTTTGGGCCGGGATGCCATAGTAATTGAGTTTGGCAAAATCCACCCGGTCCAAAAGATCATAGCTCTTCTCATAAGGTGTTGGTGCGGGATAGGGACGGTATTCCAGATTGCTGAGGGGACTATTTTCCAGATAGATATCCCAAGCACCATCAAAGTAGTTTGAGATCAGCATATAATTTGTATCTTGAGAGATATCTCCATTGAAAGTTCCGGCCAGAACCCTGGTCAGTTCGGCGATCTCATGCTCTTTGAGATTCACAATCTCATAATTTGTAATCTCATCGCGGGCGGAAACAAAGGCGATTTTGCTGCCCTTATCTACATACATAGGCTGGCTGCAATTAAAAGGCTCTTTAGTGATTTGCAGTAATTCGTCTTGCTCAAGATCGTATTGGAAGATATCCGAACTGATATTGGCAAAGAAGCCGTAGCGTGCGGAGCCGGGAATCTCATCACGTTCCGAGCTGAAGACCACATATCTACCATCGGGGGAAAAGCGGGGTTGGGCATCGAAAAAACTATCATGCGTAAGTTGCCGGAGTGCTTTGCTCTCGAGAGTGTAGCAGAAGATATCGGTTTGCATTTGACTTTGTGCACTCAGCACCAGCTGGGCTCCATCATGCGAAACATCCAGCTCAAAGATGGCCTTAAGCTCGGGTATCTCGATGCTGTCTAAGATCTTCCCTTTATCAACATCGAGGATGTAGACGCGATCACCTTCAGAGCTTTTGGCGCTAAAGGCTACGCGCACGCCATCCGGGAACCAGGCCAGATTGCTGTGCATATAGTAAAATTCTTCCATCTTCCCGCTCGCCTCCCCGGTGATGATCTTTTGGGCTTTGGATACACCGTGCGTTCCTGCCATCCAGATACTGTATCGGGCACCGGCATTGGAGAAATATACATAGCGGCTGCCATCGGGAGAAAAGCGGGGAGAAAAATTGAAATAGGAGCCGTCTTTTTTGTGATCAGTCTTGCGTTGATAGGCTTCCTGCGGGATTTTGTGGGAATTGATGCTGGGAAAATAATCACGCTTGAGTTGATAGCGCCAGCGTGATTCCAGCTCACTCAATTTGAGGCCAAAGACATGTTTGGTAGTCTCTTCCAGATTGTGCATGGTGCGCAGAGAATAAAAGTATTCGCTCACCTTTTCGCGCCCATAAGTTTCGGCAATAAAGCTCAAAAAACTTTCACCCAAACGATAGGAAAGATATCCGCCGGAGTTTTCCAGCTTGGGCAGATTGTCGTTTACAACCATGTCCAGGATAAACATGTTGTTATATTCATCCTCGCCACCGATAGACAGGAATTCGGGCAGCCCTTCGGAAAACCAGAACGGGATGGCAACCGGTCGCAGAGCCTCGAGCGTATTGGTGACTCTATGATCCAGAGCATTGATATAGGCATGGGTAAGCTCGTGTGCCAGGAGCTCTTCCAGATTGCTGTAACTGCCATCGAAGGGTACCACCACACGGTTGCGTAGGCTCTCGGTAAAACCTCCCACTCCCTCTGTTAATAGCGGATAGATGATATTGGTTACCTGAAATTCAGTGCGGGTGCTATAGAAGATAATGGGAATGCGGTTCAAGATCGGGTATTTCAGGTCATCTTTGAGGTAGTAATAGATATCTTCTGCCATCAAAGCTGCGGTCTTGCCAAATTCCTCTTCCCCCTTGGGAAAATAGATATCAAAGTGCATGCTTTTGAGTTCCGCCCAAGCCTGGGGAGTGACATTTACCTTGTTTTGACCAAAGCCTTGTGCAAACAGCATGCCGCTATATATTACCAGGATGGCGAAGATCAGCTTTTTCATAATATCCTAAAAGACCGAGAATTTGATGTATTTGCCCGGGTTTTCTTTGATGTCTGCAATCAGCTTATCCAGCTTATCGATAGCCTGTAAGAGATTGTTATACAGATCATCTTCATAGAGCAGTTTACCGACACTACCTTGGCCGGAGGCGATGTTTTCGGCGCTGCGATTCAATTTGGCGGAGAGCAGAGCGAGGCTATCCAGAACGCTATTTACCTTGCTGAGGGTAATCGGGGTCAGCTCGATGCTCTGTCGCAAAGGCTCCCGGGTTTGGCTGACAAAGAGCTGAACCTGCTGTGTGAGAGAATCCACTCTGCCGATAGCAGCGGAGATATCTTCCTTCAATGCGCTGATGCTTCGATTTGCATTGCGCATAGTATTGCTGGATTGCTTGAGCAGAGTCTCCCCTTGATCGATCAAGCCTCCCTCAGTATCCATATCGGACAAGAGCTGATCGAGACGGGATATCATCTCGGAGGCTTTTGAGATCATATTCATCATTCCCAGAGGATCCTCTCCCCTCTGGATATGGGCAAGGTCCAGATACTCCGTATTGGCCGCCGGCTGGATATTTAGGCTCTTACTGCCCATCAGACTATCTTCGATATAGAATCTGCTGCCTTGGGGAATCTTGATTTCTTTTGAGATCTTTCCCAAGACCACAATGCCCTCATCATGCAACATCACATCTTTGACCCGTCCTGCTTCCATCCCCCGATACATGATCTTATCTCCGGTTTCCAAACCTATCACATCGGTAAAGAGCACCCGCAAGTTTTGTTGGGCATTGCCACTCAGCTGATTGGTAAGCCAGAGATACCCGATCAAGAGGATTAGCAATACGACCAGAGTCCAGATCCCGGACTTGATCCTGGTGCTGCGGAGTTGTTTATAAAATTTTGCCACTACTTTTGTCCTTAGGTTTTGAGTTTTTTCTTTTCGGCAGCGGGGAAGAGGATGTTATTGAGAATCAACCTGTATCCCGGAGAGTTTTTGTACAGATCCAGGATGGTTTCAGGGTCGCCCACCATGTGCTGATAGTCTTCCGGATCATGCCCGCCGTAAAAAGTGAAAGTGCCCTTACCCAGATTGCCATGGATGTATTTCACGTCGCTTTGATTTGGCACTTCCGCCAGGATGATCACGCTCTTTTTAACCTTATCCCGATAAAAAGAGGTGGTTTGGCCCAAAAAACCATTGATGATATTGGTGTGATTTTGGGTGAGCATGGTGGGCACAGGATCGTATTTGGCAGAAAAGTCAAAGAGCTGGAAATAATCTCCTTCCGCACCCCTGAGCCTGCTGTAATCACTGGCATCGATATCCGAGAATTCATATTCAAAGGGATTGGTCTTGAGCTTGAAATTCTCAAAGGCAAAAGTGCGCTCAAAATCCAGCTTGCTCTGATATTGAGGATCGATCCCATCTCCATCAAGAGCTGCATCTACAATATCGACATCGTGCGCGGCCAGAGCAATATCGATGGTATCCGTAGCAGCACACATGGCAAAAAGAAAACCTCCGGAAACCACAAATTCGCGGATCTTCTCCGCAATCGTATGCTTGAGCTGCCATACTTTGTCAAAGCCATATTTTGCCGCCATGGCCTCATTTATCCTTACATCGTCCTGATACCAGTCACTGTGCCGGTAAGATCCGTAAAACTTGCCATATTGTCCGGTGAAATCCTCATGATGCAGATGCAGCCAATCGTAATCACTAAGCTTGCCCGCCAGCACCTCTTCATCCCATAACCGGTCATAATCGATCTCGGCATATTCCAAGGCCATCGAGACGGCATCATCCCAAGGCAGCGTATTAGGCGGGATATAAACCGCTATCTTGGGCTCCTTCTCCAGCGTAATGACCTCCATATTGGCTTCCTGAATCTCCACATAGATCGCAGCTACATCCGCAGAAGAGATACTCTCATAACGCACTCCCCGGATATTGCACAAAGCAATAAGCTCAGGCGCCGAAGGCAGGAGAAAACTTCCCCCCCGATAGTTCAATAACCACTTTACTACTAATTGCTCCTTCAGCCCGGCAAAAGCTACGCCATAAGCCTTGAGATGATTGGTCTGCGTCCTGTCCATCGGGATCAGCAATTCCGCACTCAAACTTAGGCTAAACATAGCGAGCAATAAGAGTAGAGCAAGGCTTTTGACACCCTGATTCGGTATATCTATCTTCAAAACTCTACTCCTTTTTCTTTTTTAAAATTCCTCAATTATCTATCATGCTCTAAAATGAGGGTAGATTGTGTCAAGCAAAATCTTTTCCAAGTCTTTCCCCCTTTTTTATTCCATCTTGATTTAGGCCTGCTATCGAGCTCGTCTTACCTGGATATTCGGCTGTGCTTGCAGGGCACGATGAGCGTTAAGTAGGGTCATGAAAAATCATGCCTTGTTCCTCTCCAGTTGTTTTTACCCATTATAATTGCATTTGAGCCAAAAATCAAAATCAAGTTTGATTCATTTCAAACAATTCCGGATTTTCGGAGATAAACTGCTCACGCAATTTCCAAAATGCAGAATCGATCGGTTGATTGCGCTTCATGTGAATATATCCCAACACGGAAACAAACAAAGCTCCAATGGCAGTTACAATGAGATCTTGCATTGTATCCTGTAAGCCCAATCTGGTGTCAAAACTACCATAGATTTTTTCCAAATACCTTGCTTTTTGCATGTTTGCTCCCAGCAGGGAGTCTATGGTGTATTCAAATATTTCCCATATTGTCCCGACCATCATGGCAAAACAGAAGCTGAACAGAGCCATAAAAAAAGGACTTAAACGTACATGCATCCGCCTATCTCTGTTTAAAGCATAGATCAAAAGGAAGCCAATGTAGCTCAGTAAAACCGCAGAACTGGTATGCAACAAGCGATCCCACCAAATGTAGCGATCGAAGTAAGAGTGGACCTCACCCAAATACATGGAAGCGAACACAAAGAGCATGATAATGATCTGAAACAGAGCCGGAATACGGATATTACTTCGTTTTGTCATGATAGTGGGGAGCATAAAAAGGATCAAGGTCAACACGGCATACCAGAATATTTCCCAGGAACGATCAACAAAGTTATAAATCATAGCTAAAGTGGTTAAAACTATGAAAATTATTCTCATGTACTTTTCAACTTTTTCAGTGTTAAAGCTCTTCATATTTTCTCCATTAATTCCTCTGAATACCACAATCCCTTGAACGGATGCGGATGTCAAGCTTAAAAACGGCAGCCATGCTCCCCCAAAATCGGAAGTTGCCGCTGAAATAAGATCAGAGAGATCATTGCTCCTATAAACAATCGCGGGAAAGCCTTGCCAAATGGACAATAGCGATACCGGGATCCTTCACACCAGTCCACGTCTGCATAGAGCGCCAAAACATAGCCTACTGACAATTAACCCAAATAATGCAGTAGTCTCACATCCCTAAAAGAAAAGTGTTGCATATCTTCGCCTATCACAATGATTCGTTATCCGTTATGCGTTATACACACAGCGAAGGTCTCACACAGATTACACGGATTTCACAGATTTTTTTATACGGAGAGGTTATCCGTTATGCGTTATCCGTTATCCGTTACGCGTTATGCGTTATCCGTTATCACCGAGTTCCGGAGGAACTCCTGTGCTCGATTTTCACATCAATTGGAATAAGATGATAGGCGGTGGTTTTAACCACCATGCTCGATTTCGACATCAAATGGACTAAGATGATTTCCGGTCGACTTTAGTCACCCTATTCCATGCAAAAAGAACTTGGAAATAAGATGATAGGCGGTGCGCTTTAGCGACCGGCGGGATGTGGAGGCAATCTATAAGATCCCCTCATCATAATCAATTCGGGATAAGTGGATACGTAAAAGGGTAACATTCCATCAAG
>JARRCD010000061.1 GCA_029982875.1 Candidatus Cloacimonadota bacterium
CCCCCCCTGAGTTCCGTAGGAACGCAGAGTATTGACAAAACACTTTCCAGTACCAGATGCATTATTAAGGTTAAATAACTTTATTTGCAATACCCCTTGTCGCCATCAGGCACGGGCATGAGGATCGCACATTCAGGTCATACTCAGCTAAACAGAATAGAAGAATAATATAATTTGCCGGAGAGGGATATCCAGTTATCTTGTCATGAGCCGATGTCATGTGACTAA
The DNA here is from genome assembly GCA_029982875.1 of Candidatus Cloacimonadota bacterium. GTDB lineage: Bacteria > Cloacimonadota > Cloacimonadia > Cloacimonadales > Cloacimonadaceae > UBA5456. The sequence continues at coordinate 229 of JARRCD010000061.1, forward strand.
GTCATATGTACTCCGCTATCGATTCCTGAGCACGCGACTATTATATTGAGATGATCTAAACCCGCAAACTGAGGCTGTACGTTAAGGTTTGCATGGTTTAACTTCCTGTCATAACCACTAAAAAAGGAACACATTATGTTACTTACAATTGGCATTATCCTTATCTTACTATGGATACTTGGATTGGTTACCTCTTATACTCTGGGCGGTTTCATCCACATCCTTTTGGCCCTCGCTGTGATAATGATCCTGATCAGAATTATTCGCGGGAAAAAATAAGTATATTAATCCTCGCAATGATGTTTATGGGCAGGGAACAGCCAGATTCCCAGTTGCGACGATAATGACCAGGAAATTAAGATACAAAGAAGGATCACATATAGAAATCACTATGATAGATTGTCCAAAGAGTTATTGACGCGGCTATTTTTGCCCCAAGTCATAGAGCTTAAAATCGATCATAAATCGATGTCGGATTTGGTCCCGTTGGTTGGTGAATCCTGTTATTTACTTCAGGCCTTCCCACAACCACTGCGAAACGGTGTAAATAACTAATTGATTTATACCCATAGCTGAGTCGATTTCGTTCAGCTGTAAATCCTCACTTAAAACTTCAAATTGCTCTCACTTGGACATTGGAAGTCTTGGAGATGAAATTTGAAGTTTTAAGTGAGGGTCCATATGGGGCTGAAGCCGGCATACCAGAGCAGGTGTGCAGAAATTGCTTGACAATATTTTCTGCTTAATAAATCTTAACTTAATTAAGAAGCAGGGAGAATTATTATGAAAAAGGGACTTTTACTTTTCGTTAGCATGTTTCTTGTATGCTCGGCTTTTGCCTTCAACCAAGGCTCATTTAATTTGGGTGGTACGGGCAGCCTGTTCATTGATAAAGCAGATTCTGATGCGGATGCTGTGACCACCATTCTGGTAAATCCTCACGTGGGATATTTTGTGATAGATAATGTCTGTGCCGATCTCATCTTTACTGTAGCACATCAAAGCGATGACGATAACACTATCGCATCCGTTGGGTTGGGTTTGGGCGGTAGATATTTCTGGAAACAGGCTTATGTTGGTGCAGATTTTCAGTATCAAAGTGACTCTTATGATTCAGACTTTTTTGGGAAGAGCACGGTTACTTCCATATATCTTACCCCCAAGGTGGGTTATTTAGTATCGATAGCATCAAATGTCTATCTCGATTTGGGTGTATCATATCTACTCGGAGTCTGAGACTATGGTGCTGATGGTAGCGGAAGCAACGATTCCAGCAGTCTGCGTTTTGGTGTAGGATTCCAGTTTATAATAAATCCTTGAGCCGAATTGGCAGGGGAAAAATCCTCTTGAGCTGCAGCCGGTTTTGAGAGAAAAATAGAACGAGGCGTTGATGAGACGCCTCGTATTGTGCGATAGTTGTTTTTGAAATAAAGTACTTAGTTCAGAGCAAGGGATTTACTCTGCCGTGATTTTGAAAAATGCCTTAGTTTCTGCGGGATCCAGTATGTAACTGGTGCCGCTAATAGTATCGAAGAGTTCATAATCCAGAGTAGGATCATTGCTTTTGTAGATGTGATATACACTGGCTTCGGGCACGGCGTCCCAGCTCAGCAGGGGCAATCCGCTGCTCTCATCCAGGGTGATTTGCGCATTGGGTGCGTCCAGACCAGTTTCCGGAATACCAATCCAGAAGTTATTGACCATTACGTCGTTATCATCATTTGATTCTGTGGAACCGGCAAAGATGGCGATTCTTTTGTGACCGGTATGTCCGGCCAGCGGGATAGTAATCTTCATCCCGGCAGGAGGGATATCATTCAAGACATAATCCGAACCGGAGTTGTTGTATTCTCTGATTATATTTGCCAGACTCCAGCTATAGCCATCACCGATGATAATGGCAAATTGGTCATCTTCATTGGAGTAATTGGGAGGGGTGCCATCCGGAGTCTGTCCATATCTGAGGACAGCGGCATCAAATTCCAAGGCGTAATCATCGGAAGGGATATCAAAGAGAGGGGAGATCAGGAAGCCGCTAACGGATGCCCAGACGTTTATCTTGGCAGCTTTGTCATCTGAGGGGATATTCAGCCAGTCATCCTGTACCCATTGGCTGGAGTTTATCCCCCCGAGATCGATAGGCTCGGTGAGGGCTCCGGTGTGGTGAGTCCAGCCCTCAGGAGGGAAAGCTCCATCAAAATCTTCCAGATAAGGGAACTGGGTAATGGAGGGATCGGCTCTGGTAGTAAAGCTCCAGATGGGAACATCCAAATTGGGACCAAATTCATTGAATGGGATTACTTTCCAGTAATATGTTGTACTATAAGCAAGATACTCGGCCGGAGTATAACTGCTTTCCTGAGTAAGCAGATTGTTCACGATATTGGTAGGAGGATTGTCTGTGCCAAACCACAATCTGTATTCAGTGGGGGAGCCACCGGTGGCTTGCCAGCTGAGGATAGTATTTACCTCCACGTCTGTGGCTGCATCTGTCGGGACCAAAGCTGCTGCCGGAGGTGGAGGCTCGGTTGCTGGAGTGGCTAACCAGATATTGGGACGGTAATCTCTTTTGCGGGTACCACTCGTGGTGGGGAAAGAAGAATTGTTATATTTGTAAAGGGCACTGTAAAAGCTGGTCTCTGTAGTCCTGAAATCCGGTGGTCCGCCAATTCCGCTGCCGTCGTGATTTTCCCAGATGATTTCCAATCCCCAGCCCAAACTGGGATCAAAGGTATATGGATTATCCAAAGGAATTTCCACCCATCCCGGACCACTCCAGGAGACGGAACCGCTATAGACCAGAGTGTAATAAGCTGGATTAGCGTAGCTGGTATTGATGTATTCGCTGTCGTACATATAACCCATATACACTTGTTGATTTTCGGTGAGGTAGTTATCCTGATCATCAGCAACGTAAAAGGCAATGCTTTGGATGGCTTGGTCTCCGGTGTAGCCCGCAGTAAGCAATTCATCAGCAGTGTAGAAGAATCTACTCCAGCCATAATTGTAATATCCATATAATGGCACCTTGTTTTGGCTGTCGTTATCTGTGCCGATGATGTGGTCATCTGCTGAAAGCAAAGAAAAGCTAAGCAGCAGGGTAAAGAGTAGGACTAAAGTTTTGTGCATGGTGTTCTCCCTTATTTGATCATTGTGAGTTTACGGGTTTGGGTGCTGTCGTTTGTGGTCATGCGCAAAAAGTAGATCCCGCTGGAGACGGGACGGCCGTTATCATCTTTTCCATCCCAGTTGACAGTGTGTGATCCGGCATTTTTAGGGGCATTGACCAGGGTGTTTATTACTTGACCTTTGAGGTTAAATACAACCAGCTTGACCGGTTGGGTTTTGGCTACATAGTAACGGATGGTGGTGCTGGGATTAAAGGGATTTGGGTAGATATTATCCAAGCCGCTGTGGGCACTTGGAGCATGATCTTCAGCATTGCTCACGGCAGAGATTTCCCACCAGTTCATGAGGTCTTCCATCCATTCTAGACGATCAGCGATTTGCGTGAGTTGGGAAAAATCAAAGCTGAAATACAGACTGCGAAAGGAAGGTGTCTCCACTGCGGTGGCGGCTACACCGTGGTAGAGATAGGCTTGGCCATTGATGGGGCCATCCTCGAAGGCATAAATGTAATTTGCCCCGATTTCGGGATAGGGCACTTCATCGTAATAGGGATCTCCGGCGGCGTCATTAGGAAAGATGCAATCCGGGCTGTTGGCAGATACTGCATACTCTTCATCCACAGTGCCCACCGGAGTTCCGGGCAGGGCGAGAATGGTGCCATAAGAGTAATCATAGCTATCCGGACCGGCCAGGCCGTTGCTTCCTCCGCCAAAGCCGCTGGGTACATAACTGGTGCGGAAGTATCCGCTCATCATACGGCGAATGGCGCTGGAATTCGGATGAGCATGCTGGTTGGCGGCCAAACCGTCGGAGGAGAACCAGATGTTTTTGGGCTCTGTATCCGTACCCAGGTCCAGGTAATTGGTCAAAGCGGTGGCAAAGTATTGCATTTGGTCGTTTGCCGTTCCCGTATTGGCATAGGCCAGTACACCTTCATATTGGGCTGGGATTACGTAGCTTTCATGCTCTTGCCAGTCCCAGATGTCATAAGCTATCTCGAGTTCATCCAAAGCTTCCTGATAGACCGGAAGCTCCACGCGGCGCCAATCCTGAGTTCCGCTGTAGGCCAGCAGGATTTTGGCATTTGCGGAAGGCAGGATCTGGAAGCTGAAGTATTCTGCGGGGGCATTTTCAGGCAGGCGTCCTATATTGCCCTGAGTGTCTTCGGCTTCAAAATAGTAATTGATGGTGGCACCCACAGGCAGGGCCTGGAGTTCAAAGCTATAATTCTGACCCGCGATCGAGCCGGGAGATTGTTCCTGCCAGCCGGAACCGCTGTCATAATAGATTTTGGCATCCAGGGGAAGGGACATATCTACGATGTTTACCAAGGCGCTAAGCTCAGTATCAAAAGTATTGCCCAGAGGCTCATGCGTCAAAACCGGAGCTTGAGTATCTTCTCCGCTATAAAAGAGAATGGCAAGCTCATCGTGCAGCAGGTTTCCGGCCGGTTCCACACCTTGATAATTGCTACCTTCAACCAGTTCGCGAAGATAGGGCAGACCGATATTGGCAGCATCATTTTGGATGGCCACAGTAGCGCTTTGACCAAAATCATGAGGTATGCTGGCGCCGGTCTGAGATGTAGCCACCGTGTGATATTGCATCTTGATCTCGCCGTTTTCGTGCAAAATTACCTGGAATTTCAGATATTGCACTGGATTCGTGCCGGTATGAAAGCGCAGATTGTCCCATTGGATCACCGTGTAGCGATCCGGCTCGCTGCCAAAGCTCTCAAAGTATACATCTCCTGTGCCCTGATCTGCGTGCAGATCGTCCCAATAAACAGCGATCAAAGCGGGCATTTGGGTATAGCCAGGGATGGGATACATATAGTTAAATACATTGCCATCCGTATTCCATCCGGTATGAGGATACTCTTCATACCATGTATTAGGAGCCAGCAGGATTTCCCCATTGATATCTACATAGGCGCTGGCATATGATTGACCGTAGAAGGGGAAAGCAAAGCCCAAAGGAATGGGTTCGGAGAAGTTATCGTCGCCGGCGAAAGAAGGGACATTGTACATAATCGTAGATTCCCCGCTGGCAGAGATATCGATCCAGTTATATTCCGGGCCCAGGGGATTGTTGCTATCGAAAAAGCGGTATCCAAAATCATCAGGACCGCCGGCAGTTTCACGCATGATGATCGTGCAAATGCTTTCCAAACTGTTATTTGCGGGGTTGTCATCGGCTGTGGTGATGGCAAAGACAAAACGCAGCTCTTCCTCAGAGGACGGGCTAAAGGCAGAGTTGAAACTTAAGCTCACTGTTTCTGTGGAGCCCAGTTCGATATAGCTGAGCAATTGATCCCCATAAAGCAGTTCATTATTAACATCAAAGACATTCAAAGCAATCTCGATATCATTTTCATAAACAGCGGTTCCGGCATTGCCCACTACGATTTCGGGGATGAGAGGGAGGTTGAGATATTCTATGGTTCGGGGTGAGATAATCTCCGCGATATAGAGGTCAGCGGCGGGATCAGGAAGAACATTCACTTCCAGAGTGGCATCTGCCGTGAGTCCGGAAAGATTATCAGTTAAGGTAAAAAGAATATCCTCACTGCCCACAAAGCCAGCGCTGGCAAAGCTTACATTAAAGCCATCGATAGTGACCGTGATATTGGGATTATCTGCCGCGCTGAGAGTAGCCTGGGCGGGGTCTGTAACCACGACGAATTCGGAGAAATCCATCATATAAGTCTGGCTGAGGTAAAAGCTGATCTCCCCAGGGAGATTCAATGCGGGCTCTATTATTTCCTGCTGACCTACCCTGATATCGTCCACCAGGACGCCATAGGTCTCACACTCCCAAAGGAAGCCCAGGTAAATATCCATTCCAGCATAGGAATCCAAAGCAGCAGAGCCAAATTGATAGGCAGTGCCAATATCCTGCATATTCAGCAGCAGGGTAGTGAAGCTATTTACTTGTGGGGTGGTGGTAGAAACATAGACTTGCAGATTTTCTGTGCCATACCAGGCGCGGGTATAAAACTCAAGCATATCCCCGGCAGTGATGTTAAGCTGAGGTGTGATCAGCCAATCTTCATTTTGATTGGGCAAAAAGTTGTCGACAAAGGCGGCTTTGGCACCGCTGTGGGCGTTAGTATGCTCGATTGCGTGCCAGATCTGGCCATCTCCATCGTCGAAATAGCTCCAGCCAGCCGGCAAGGAGGTGGTATCTTCAAAACCTTCAACGATGTGCCACTGCCCTAAAAGCAGGGTGCTACACATCAGCAGGATTATTGTCGTAATTAGCGTTTTCATCTTTATCCTCTCAGATTATTTACTTGATATTTGTGGTTGCTCGATCTGCAAAAACCACTCAAAATTGCCGGCAACATCGCCGCCTAAAGAGCGGTTGTCTCCCCAATAAAGAGAGAGTAAACCGCGGGATTTTTGTTTGTAAGAATGATCAATGTTGGCCAAAGAGACGTTGGGATTGGTGCCCAAGGTTACTAAAGCCACCTTCCTGCCATCCAGCCCCCCTTTCAGGATTGCCTGGGCCAGGAGCTTTTCGTTATCTGCAGCCGAGAAGGTCTTAATCTCGTTATTTTCGATTACCAAGCGCGGTTTCTTGATCTTCTCACCAAAGGCATAGGCGACATCACCAAAGATTTCACCATTCATGGTTTGAGGAGCAGGAACCATCAGGACCTCACCGCCAGGATAATTGATCACGGGGCTTTGACAGGGGTGATCTGTAAAAGAACCGGTCTCGGCAAAGATATGTTGTAACACAAAACGCAGCTTGGAAGAATTGCCCCTTACTTCCAGATATTCTTGATCACGGTATTGCTCACACATTTGCAGAGTTTTTCGACTGAGCTCCTTGTAGTCAATATCCAGAGCCTTCCAAAATTGCAGCTCACTTGCAATCGATTTTTCCGAAAGAGTGTCCTTAAGCAAGCCAGGCATCATGGCCACGCGGATCTTATTCTGCTGGATAATCTGCCCACTCTGGGCAAAGTGACTCAAGCGCAATTTGATCTTATCCTTATCTTTGAGCTGGATGTTGCGGGCTTCGCCATTGAGATTCAGATATACGTTGTGCGTCTTTAAAAGCCGGTTAAAATGCTGATAATCTGCATTGAAAGCGGATAAGGAATACTCTTCATATTTGGCTTTGAGGAGCTCTGTATCCTGGTATAATACGGTGGTTCGGATATTCAGACGCCCGGCTTCCAGAAGAATCTTTTCCACTAAAGGGAAATTGTATTTTCCGGTTACAATCAGCAATTTTTGCCGCGCTTTAAGTTTGAGAGAATCCCGCAGTATCCGCGTAGCAATCATGGAAAGAGACAGTTTGTATTCACTTTCCAGGATGCTTTGAATTACGCCCCTGCCATTGATGATTCCCTCATTCAAGTGTTCACCTAAAGCAAAATCCAGAATGTAATTCTTGGCGGTAGCCCGGTAATACACCTCTTTGCCATTATCCGTAACCTCATCTACTAACTCTATCAGTTCTTCTTCCAAGAGCTTGTTGAGATTGTAATGTATTTTCTGTTTGCTTACTCCAAATGCCGTGGCAAGCTGTTGACATGTAGCCGCAGAACGGATCAATTCCCGCAGCATGTTATACTTGAGGTCATTGGCAAGCTCCATCACTTGAGAGTGTTTGGAGACGATCTTAATATTTTTAATCATTTTTATCCTTTTCTGGGTTTTCGTTGTTTAGGTAACCAAAACATCTTGTCTGTAAGAAGAATATAAACCATTGTACTAAAGGATGATATACTTCTATTACCAGGATGCACAGTGAGGTTTATGTGTCAAGAACTTTTTTACTATTATTTTGTTTTCTTGCTAATTGAGAGCTGAAATATGCCGCTTCCGCCGGTGACTAAAGTCGACCGGAAATCATCTTGAGTAATCGCCGGATATCCCTGGGGTACGGTGGCTAAAGCGCACCGCCTATCATCTTGATCGGTATCCGTATTTGTGAGAACATAGGGGACTGCTTTTCTTGCTCCAGAGCGATGATCCCGCAAGTTCAAGGAGCATAAATAGAAGCGAAATTAACGGATAAAATCAAGGCTGCTGCTGCCATGGATGAAGCTGGGGTAACCGAGCCTAAATGGAAGCGAAACTGATTTGTAGTTCCATTGACACCCACCTTGCTGATCTTTGCGGACGGTGCCGTTCAAATGGAAGCGAAACTGATTTGTAGTTCCATTGACACCGCCATTCCACTACCTCACTCACCTGTATGGGCGGTACCGTGACTGCTCGTACAACAATCCATCTCACTCACCTGTATGGAAGGTACCGCGACCACCCGTACAACAATCCATCTCACTCACCAACTCGTGACTATAGCGCGGGGTGTGAATGTCGTGATATAAGGTCGCGGTTTGCGATATTAGGATCAGGTATTGCGCTGCTTGAACAGAGTATTCCAAGCTGTGGAGGGTGATTTTCAATTGAATAAGGCCTAACCGCGCTGCATAGATCTGTAATCATTGCTTGGCTATTATCTGCTTTTGCCTTATTATATCAATAAAAACAAAGAATAGAGGATAGAATGAAGCAGATAGTTATTTTGCTTATAATAAGTTTGATGAGTGTGTTTTTGTGGGGTCAAGTGGATATTCGGATCGCAACTGAGCTGGGCGCTGCTTTTTCGGGTTACAATGACGTGCGCAGTCCCAATGAAGATCCGAGCATTCCTTTGCTTTCCCTGAGCGAGGAGCTTTCGACAGACCCGGTCTTTAGCAGTCGGTTGCTGGTGCATTACAAGCCGCATCCGCGGCATCAGATATCGCTCTTGGCAGCTCCCCTGACCTTCAAGCCTGAGGGGACATTGCCAAATCAGATCAGCTTTGAAGGAGTGGGATTTGCTGCCGGGGAAAAGATCGATGCCAGCTATCGTTTTGATTCATACCGCTTGCAATACCGTTATATATTTCCCAAGCCTATATATTTTCTGAAGTCTGTAGGAGTATCCGGCAAGATTCGTGATGCCGAGATCACTCTGGAAAGTCAGGACATAGCGGGTAAGAAAGCAAGTAAGACCAATACGGGATTTGTGCCTTTATTGGGCTTTACTGCGGGTTATCCGCTGATGGATGAATTGGAATTGGTATTGGAAGCAGAAGGTCTGGCTTCGCCTTATGGCAGAGCGGAGGACCTCTATCTGGGGCTGGATTTTATGATCAATAACAAGCTGAATGCGCGGGTGGGCTACCGCTTGCTTGAGGGTGGCAGTGACATCGACGAGGTTTATACCTTTGCGATGGTTCACTATGCCACGGCAGGATTCAGCATAAGATTATAATATTGGAGTAGAGTATGGAAGCCTTTAGTTTTTACAATCCGACTAAGATCCTGTTTGGGAAAAAGCAGATCGCGGGTTTGGGTATTCAGATGCACCGGGATGGGATCAAGCATTGCATCCTGATAGCTGGTGGAGGGTCTATCCGTAACAATGGTGCTTACCAGCAGGTGATTGAGAGCCTGGATCAGGCTGGGATACAGCATATTGAAGCTTGGGGAGTGCAGGCAAATCCCAGATTGGATAAGACTCGACAGATCATCCAGCAAGCCAAAGAGTCCGGGACTGAAGCGGTCTTGGCGGTAGGAGGCGGCTCGGTGATAGACACGGCCAAAGCCGTGGCTGCGGGAGTGTATCTCAAAGATATTTGGAATGCCTTTATCCGCAAAGAGACAATCAAAGAAGCTCTGCCCTTATACACCGTGCTCACCATTTCTGCTACCGGCAGTGAAATGAATGGCAATGCCGTAATTACAAATATGGAAACGCGGCAAAAGTGGGGTATATCCTCAACTCATATTTATCCTCGGCTCAGCATAATAGATCCCAGTCTGCAAAGTACTTTGACGTTCAGACAGACCGCCAATGGTGCCATGGATGCGATTGCGCATATTTTGGAATTCTATTTTGCCAATGAGGAGGCTCTCACTACTCTGGCGATCAATGAGGCTTTATTGCGCACGATAGTGGACATGACGGATCGTTTGCAGAAGGATGCATATGACTATACAGCCCGGGCGAATCTGGCTTTAAGTGCTACTTTGGCTTTAAATGGTCTCAGCGGAATGGGGCTGGCTGGAGGGGATTGGGGTTGTCACGGTATCGAGCATGCCTGTTCTGCCCTGCATCCGGAGATTGCTCACGGCGAGGGATTAGGGGTTATCGTGCCTACCTGGATAGAATATCTGGGGGAAAAGTATCCTTCCCGCTTCTTGCGATGGGCAAAGGCCATGTGGCATGAAGATAGCATAAGTTCGGCGATTTGCCGTTTTCGTGACAAACTGCAGAGCTGGGGGCTGGCGTCTTCCTTGCGGGATTTGGGGATCAAAGAAGGGGAATTGAACACACTCCTGGATTTGATCATGCAAAATCCAAGTCTGGGCGGAGTGTTTAAGCTCAACAAAGAAGAAGTACGCTTGCTGTTGATGCTGGCATTTTGAGCAAGCGGTGGCATCATGTTTTGCTTCCAGTTCAAATAAGCGGAGATAGAGGCTCTTTTTTCAAATTGAGGGGGTGCAATAGTTTGCCAGCGGAGAAAGCTGCTCAGCTCGGGACATAGCTTTATTCGTTATCCACCATTTCTAAGGCCTTGGTCCAACACAGTTGCACGCAGAGGCTGCAACCCATACATTTATCTTCATCAATGGTAGGATATCCATCTTCATCGAGCTCAATGGCGAGATAGGGGCAACGCGTGCAATTTCCGCATTTTACACAGAGGTCTGTGATGAGGCTGGAATGCTTGTGTTTGGGTGGCAGCTCCATAAAATCTGTGATCGGGTTGGGTTGCGAAAGACCGATTAGATCTTTAACCGAAGGGATGCCACGTTCTTGCAGAAGATGGCTGAGGCCGCTTTCCAATTGATCGATAATGCTATAGCCATAGCGTTCGGGGAGGGTGCAAAATTGCACATTACCGGCTCCTAAAGCCAGAAAATTGGCAGCATCATGGTGGTTCATGGCCCCGCCGTTACCAGAGATAAAGACACCCATGCTGCCGGCTCGGGCCAGGCTGAGATAGCTGATGGGCAATACTCCCTCGCCGCTCATGCCGGCAATGATGCCTTCATCCCATTTTTCCGGGTTCGGTTTAAAGCCTAAGGTAGGGAAAGTATTGGCCAGAGTAACGCCGGCTTTTTTCTCGGGATATCGGTCAAAGACTTCCTTGACCGCACTAATGATGGGAGAAATGGCGGTAACGGCACCGGTAAGTTTGAAGAGTTTGGGGATCTCGGGGTCCGAGATTTGCATCACCCAATCGATAATCTTGGCGGTGAGGGTGGGATCCTGAGCTACGATATCACCATGAGTACCATCGCCGCCTTGGGGGCAGGATAGCGAATACTCGATTCCCATGGCTCCGGCAGCTTCGAGTTTTTTGGTATTGGATTGCCAACCGGCTTTGTCCGCTTCATCATTACCGGTTACGGGTCCGCCAGTGGAAGCCATCGTGAGGCGATCCGGATATTCCTGGATCAAGCGGCTTACCTCTGTGCAAACTCTATCAAGGGGATGCTCTGAGACGTTATCGCAATTGGCAAAAGTCTTGCGGGCATCACCCCAAACAAACATATATTCACTGGGGATGTGGATATCCAGGTTGTCAAAAGAGGTCTTCATAATGCCTCCTGCCCAACCGGCTTCATAGGCGAGCTTCATTTGCTCGTATCCATCGGAAGGCGGGGCGGCAGACAGGATGAAGGGAGAGCGCATTGGGCGTCCGAAAAAATCACAATCAAGGGGGACTGGCAAGCGGTTCCAGCCGGGCACAAGGCATAGACTCTTGGTCGGCTTAGGCGGCTCGGGGAAGCTCTTTGCTTCGAGGGTCGCGGCAATCCGGAAAGCGGTATTTTTGCCCGAGGCTACAGCTTCTACAACGGTGCTGGGGCCATTGACCATATCTCCACAAGAGAAAATACCCTCGCCCTCAATCTTGAATGCGGGGCGATTGCCGACCGCGATAATCACGAGATCAAAGGGGCGATATTGCTCGGTAGCGCCTTCTTCATCTTTGATCTTAGCAGGGTGAAACTCTTGTCCTTGGGGTAGATAGACCTTGCGAGTCTTGATTCCGACAGTGCGGTTTTCTTCATTAATAATTTCTGAGAGGCGCGTGCGGTGGCTGAAGAGCACACCACTTGCGAGGAGGATTTCCTTTTCCTTATTGGTAAGAGGCATTTCAGCGAAGGTCTCTAAAGTAAACATCTCCACGTGGGCTGCACCGGCTTGGGCGATGGTGAGAGCCTGATCGGCGGCTATGGCTCCGCCCACTAAGGCTACTCTCTTGTCTTTGAACAAGAAGCAGCTTGGTTGTTTGAGGATATCCATCCCATAGATGGCGCTTTCGTCGCCGGGGATCTTAAGCCGGATGGGATCATTGAGGCCACCGGCCACCACTACAGCTTTGAAACCTTCCTGCAAGAGAGCTTTGGGTGCCATGATCTGCTTTTTGTGATGTATGATGTGGAAGGTCTCGCTTACCCAGATCAGGTCAGACATCAGCATGCCGCGATCCAGTCTGGCATCCGGAATCAGAGCCGCCTGCCCACCCAACCCGTCGGGATCGAAAAGCTCCGGATTGTATCCCAATTGGCGCAGGGTGATCGCAGTGCCAATGGCAGCAGGTCCGCCACCCACAATGGCAATCTTACCTGCTTGGGGATCAGGAAGCACAAATTCAGGAGATACGCCCAGTTCACGAGCTTTTTTGATGATTGTGGCCTGCACAGCCGGAATCTGGATCGGGTAGTCAAAGAGTTCGCGGGAGCAGGCTTGGACACAATGATGATCCGGGCAGACATCGCCACAAATTCCACCTAAAGGATTGGAGGCCAGGATCAAGCCCGCGGCGCGCTTGAAATCGGAGGGCTTGCCCCCGGCAGCAGCCATCATAAAATCCGCTGGAGAGCAATCACAGGGACAGGCTGTTTTGCAGGGTTTGGTAGCGCAATATTCACAGCGCCGGATTTCACTTTGCAGTTGCGCATCAGTCAAATACATATCTATCTCCTAAATATAGCTTTTATAGGTACCAAACAAGGCTTGCTCAAGGCTGAGTATCTGTCAAGAACTTGTTCCGTTATGCGTTATCCGTTATCCGTTATCCGTTATCCGTTATGCGTTATACTCTCACACAGATTACACGGATTTCACAGATTTTATAGGGAGAGGTTATCCGTTATCCGTTATCCGTTATGCGTTATACGCACAGCGAGGGTCTCACACAGATTACACGGATTTCACAGATTTTATAGGGAGAGGTTATGCGTTATGCGTTATCCGTTATCCGTTATACTCTCACACAGATTACACGGATTTCACAGATTTTATAGGGAGAGGTTATGCGTTATGCGTTATCCGTTATCCGTTATCTTTAAGCGCTGTTG
>JARRCD010000062.1 GCA_029982875.1 Candidatus Cloacimonadota bacterium
GATGAATCACAGAATTCTCGAATGTCACCGGCGCAAAGTGCCCATTACGAATTATGGGCTTACAATCTGTAAAGTACATGGCGCATTTGATCGTGCTATCGCGCCACTTATGAGGGTAAGAAAATGAAATATACGGTCTCGGTATTGCAATTTAAGCCACTTTTTTTGCAGCCTCAGAAAAACTACGATAAGATTAAGTCAATGCTGAGCGGAATCAGTAGTGATCTGATCGTCTTGCCCGAGCTTGCCTTATCCGGATATGTATTTGCCCAGCAAGAAGAGATAGCCCAAATTGCCGAGAGTATCCCCACGGGACAATTCTTTCAGGCATTTCAAGGCTTGTCCCAAAAACTTAATCTCAGCATTGTTTACGGTTTTGCGGAGCGTGATAGAGAGCTCTTTTATAATAGCTCGGCATTAGTAAATCCTGATGGTAGCTATCATATCTACCGCAAAATCCATCTTTTTTATCGGGAAAAACTATTTTTTGAGCCTGGGGATAAGCCCTTCTTTGTAGCCGAGGCTAAAGCAGGAGTAAGGATTGGGATGATGATCTGCTTTGACTGGCAATTTCCGGAATCCGCCCGTAGCCTTGCTTTGAAGAGAGCCCAGATCATCTGCCATCCCGCAAATCTGGTTTTACCCTGGTGTCAGGAGGCAATGAAGATCAGGTCTTTGGAAAACCGTGTCTATAGCATCACGGCAAATAGAACGGGAACCGAGATCAATGGTGAAATGAGCGAGTATTTCACGGGACAAAGCCAGATCCTGAATCAAAAAGGAGAGCTCTTGATCCGCATGAACGACCAGGAAGAAGGGATATATTCCGTAGAAATAGATCCTGATCTGGCTAATAATAAGCAAGTGACCGAATATAACAACGCCTTTGCCGACAGGCGGCCTTCAATGTACTACTTACCATGAACAAGCAACAGATTGAAAAACGGATCAAAGAACTCACGGCAGAAATTGAGCGGCATAACCAATTGTATTATGCTGAAGCGAATCCGCAGATCTCGGATTTTGAGTATGATATGCTGGTGCGTGAGCTGCAGGATTTGCAGAAAATGCTCCCTGCAAGCCCGGCGCCGGAGTTTTTGGAAAAAGTGGGAAACGACCTTAAGCAAAGCGCCAAGACTATTGCCCACAAAGTCCGTATGGTCAGTCTGGATAATGCCTATTCCTTGGAAGAGCTTTTGGCATGGTGGGATAAACTTAGCCTGGATCTCAATAGCAGAATAGAGCTTTGCCTGGAGCCCAAGATAGATGGTTTTGGGATCAACCTCTTTTTCAAGGAAGGTAAGCTCCAATATGCCACCACTCGGGGAGACTCCATAGTAGGTGAAGATGTTACGACAAACTTCCTCACTCTACCCGATATTCCCCGCCGCATCCCCTATCTGGGCGAGATCGAGATCAGGGGAGAGATCTACTTACCAATTCCAGAATTTTTGGCGATGAATGAAGCCCGCCGCGAAAGAAATGAAAAACCCTTTGCCAATCCCCGCAATGCTGCTGCGGGATCGATCAAACTAAAAGATGTGGAGCAGGTCAAGCAGCGTCCTTTGCGCGCGTTTTTTTACACCATAGGCTATTACTCCATACCTCTACCGTTTACTCACCAGGATGAGCTACTAAAGTGGCTGGCGGCTTGCGGATTCCCGGTAAGCGATCAATATGCTACTTGTAAGGAGCACAAGTGTCTTATAGACTTTTGCAATCAGATGGAACAAGCCCGGAATGACTTGGCATATGACATCGATGGAGTAGTGGTAAAAGTCAATGAGCTTGCCCTGCACAAAAAGCTGGGCTTTACAGCCAAGAGTCCCAAATGGGCTATCGCCTATAAATTTAAGCCGGAAGAAAAAGAAACCCGGCTCAAGCAAGTGGAATTTCAGGTAGGGCGCACGGGAGCTATAACTCCGGTAGCAATTATGGAACCAGTATATATATCCGGCACCACAGTTTCCCGCAGTACCTTGCACAATTTTGACGAAATTAAGCGCTTGGATCTCCACGAATTCGATACTATCCGCTTGATAAAAAGCGGTGAGATCATCCCCAAAATCCTGAGTGTCAACCTGGAAAAGCGTCTCCCAGAAGCTAAGCCCATCGCACTTCCCCAAAACTGTCCGGTTTGTAATAGCCCCTTATCCCGGGAAGAGGAAGCCGCGATAGAATATTGCACGGCGGCAGATTGTCCGGCGCAATTAGCCAGAAGTATCGAACACTTCTGCTCTCGTGAGGCTTTGGATATCATGGGTTTGGGAAGCTCCATTGTCTCCAGATTCCTGGATGCCGGCATCATCACCAGCATTGCCGATATCTATCGCATAGACTTCACACAGGTGGCCGCGATGGATAGAATGGGTGAGAAATCTGCACAAAAACTGAAGGAATCGATCGAGGCCTCCAAAGCGAAGAATTTTGACCGGGTCCTCTTTGCGCTGGGGATACGATTTGTAGGCTCAGTAACCGCCCGCAACCTGGCTCAGCATTTTCAAACCATGGATAGACTCCAGAAAGCGAGCCTGGAAGAACTAAGCGAGGTACCGGAAGTAGGTACAAAAATCGCAGAATCCATCATCAAATACTTTGCCAACCCCAAAAACCAGGATTTAATCCGGGATTTGAAGAATCTGGGGCTAAATATGAGCTATCGCACGGAGCAAGAATCTGATGCACTGGCAGGAATGACCTTCCTGATAACGGGCAGTCTGGAAAATTTTAACCGCAAAGAACTGGAATCAATGATCATGGAGCATGGTGGGAAAATCCTGAGTGGAGTAAGCAAATCCCTTGATTACCTCATTGTGGGGGAAAAACCCGGCTCCAAACTCGCCAAAGCGGAAAAACTTGGGAGCGTGAAGATCATCTCAGAAGCTGATTTACTGGCTATGCTGGAGCAGAATCAATGATCCTCAGGCGATATATTCTCAAAGAGCATATTTCTCCGTTTTTAATATCACTCGCAGTAGTTACCTTTGTGCTATTGATCGATCGCGTTATAGATCTGCTCAATCTAATCATCGAAAAGCAATTACCGGCAAGCATTGTTCTGGAAGTATTTGCCCTGTCTTTGCCATATATGCTGGCATTATCCATTCCTATGGCTGTTTTGGTGGCCACAATCCTCGCCTTCGGCAGAATGAGTGTGGATCGGGAAATCATCGCGATCAAATCCAGTGGCGTAAACATCTATAGAATGTTGCATTTGCTTTATGTGGCGGCTATTTTGCTCACAGGCCTGATGGTGTATTTTAATCATTGGTTTTTGCCGGATACCAATCACAGGCTCAAAAATCTCATGGTCAAGATTGCTTATTATAAACCGATGACCGTTATTGAAGCCGGTGAATACAACAATCTTTTGGATTATACCGTATGGTGCGGGGAAAATACTGAAACCGAGCTTTTGGATGTCTTGATCTACGATCACAGTGATAGCAGATTTCCCAGAACAATCTTTGCCAAGAGCGGGCAGGTAATCCAGATGAATAACGGCAATTCCATGCGCATTATTCTCAAAAATGGCGAAATGCAGCAGCGCAACGAACATGAACCCGGCAAGTATCAGAGTACGAGATTTGCGGAGTATGTGATCAATATCCGTGATTTGGGAAACCGCACTGATGCCTTTGAAACTGGGTATCGCAGCGACCGGGAAATGAACTATCAGCAATTAACCGCTACGCTGAAGGATAGAAAGCGGGAATTGATCAGCAAGCGGAACGAGGTGCAAGAGCTGGAATCCAGGATCACCAGTGAGAGCTTTTCTGGCGATATCCGTGAGCAGCATCAAGAGCAAAGGCGGTTGTATGCAATGCAACAGGTGGCAAAAAACCGGGTATCTGAATTAGAAGATAGCATTCGTGCCTTACAGGTGGAATACCATAAGAAATTTGCCCTCTCCTTTGCTGTCATCATCTTTGTAATGATCGGAGTTCCCTTGGGGCTTATGACCAGAACCAGCGGAATTGGTATGGCTTTTAGTGTGTCCAGCGTAATCTTCCTCGTTTATTATGTATCGCTGAATATGGGTGAGCATCTTGCCGATAGCGGTGGCATCAATCCCTTCATCGCTATGTGGCTGTCAAATATAGTATTCTTTATCCTGGCCTGCTTTTTAATTTGGGGCTCGATTCATGAAAAGCGCATCATCGATATGCAGGTACTCACGTGGAGGTTAAAGACTATGAAGCTGGGCAAAAAAACCCCTCCTCCGGATGAGGTGGTGCACTGATGCGTCGTTTGGATAGATATATGCTGCGGGAATTCCTGCGCACTTATCTGATTATCTTTTTCAGCTTTGCCGCGGTATTTATTGTTATCGATGTTGTGGATAACCTCCCGCGGATATTACGGGCCGGAGCGACCTTTGATCAGGCTCTCTTGTATTTTGTGCTGCGACTGCCCTACCTCATCGTTCTTACTTCCCCAGTTACGGTTTTACTCAGCGGTCTGTTTATGATGAATGCTTTGGCCAAACACAACGAATCCGTAGCAATTCGAGCGGCCGGAATCAGCATCAAACGCGCCATGCTCCCACTTTTTGGGCTGGGACTCATCATCTCTCTGGCGGTAGCGGTAATGGGTGAGTTTTTACTTCCCTATGCGGAATCAGAGAGAAATATCCTCTACAATGTAAAGATCAAGGGAGAACAACCGGATGACCAGATGCTGAAAGCGCGGATTCACTATCGCGGGCAAAATAATGACTTCTACTATTTTGGCTTCTTTGACGGTTATAAAAACACCTTGCGGGTAATAGATCTCACCAAGATAGACTTTGACAGGGGTGAGATCACGGAGCGCGTAACTGCCAGCAGCGCTACCTGGAAAGGAGATCAATGGGAATTAGCAGAATGTGATATCCGCCGGTTTAGTAATGGCAGACAGACCTTTGCCCAGTATTTCCCCCTTACCACCATGCCGCTTTTGGATGTACAACCGCAGGATTTTATAAGGATTACAAAGAAGACTCTGGCCTTGAACTTCATGGAGCTCTGGGAGTACATCGGCAGATTGCAAAAATTGGGTGAGGACGCCAGCAGAGAGATAGTAGACTTGCACATGAAGATTTCCTTCCCGCTTACCAACCTGATCGTGATCTTCTTTTTTATCCCAATTGCTACTTCAAATATGAGAAGCAAAGGCCGAGGTTGGGTCTTTATGCTGGGATTGGTAGTATGCTTTGCCTATCTTATCGTAGTGCAGATCAGCCAAAGCCTGGGCTATAATGGGATAATACCTCCGGTTTGGGCTGCCTGGGCTCCCAATCTGGTCTTTACTCTGCTGGGAATTGGCTTTTTATACAAAGCTGAGATCTAATATGTCTCATCCTAATCTGGAACTTGCCGCATCCTACCTAAAACATCAGCGATGTAAGAACTTGCTTGGCTCATGGCTGGATTATCGAGCTTCTGTATTTACTAAGCGAGTAATCCTCAGACACCTGCCTCCGGCTGTAATGATAGAACCGACAAATTTCTGTAATCTGAAATGCCCCTTATGTCCCAGTGGTAATGGGAGTTTAAAACGAGCCCGGGGGATAATGACAAAAAGTGATTTCGCACAGATCGTAAAACAAATTCACCGAGAGGTCGGCATGCTCATTCTCTGGAATCAGGGAGAACCATACCTGAATCCGGATTTTAACTCCATGGTGGAATTTGCGGCAGCACATCATCTATATACTATGACTTCTACCAATGCCAGCCTGCCTCTGGATTGTGAAGCCATTATCCAAAGCGGCTTAAATAAGATTATCATCTCCATGGATGGAGTCTCGGAAGATACCTATAATAGCTATCGGATCAATGGGAATTACGATTTGGTCTTGAGCAATATGCAGAGGCTGGTAGCTGCCAAAAAGCGACTGAAGAGCCAGACTCCTTATATAGTATGGCAATTTATCATCATGAGCCACAATGAACACGAGATTCCGCTGGTTCGCAAACGGGCACAGGAGCTTCAAGTAGATAAGCTCGAATTTAAAACTGCGCAAATCTACAATTCTGAAGACCTTAAGTATTTGCCTACCGACCACAAACTAAGCCGTTATAGCGCACAAGAAAAGCATTTCGAGATCAAACACAAAATCTTAAACAGATGCCGCCGGCTTTGGACTCAACCGGTGATAAACTGGGATGGAGAACTCAGTATTTGCTGCTATGATAAGGATATAATCTTCAAGATCGGCAATGTGTTTGATCAAGGTTTTAGCAAACTATGGTTTTCTGAGAAGCTGAACCAGATCAGAGCTCGCATCCTGCAGGATCGGCAAAGCATCGAAATCTGCCACAATTGCGGGGAAGGAATAGTACAGAAGATCAAGCCGGGTTAGAGTAAAAGCATAGCCCACTTAATCATGATAGTAAATGGCTTTGATGGGATCAATCCGGGAAGCTTTAATCGCCGGATACAGACCGGACAAAAACCCGACCACGAGTGAGAAAAACAATCCTATTATTATCCCAATGGCTGGTAAGGGGACCGGGAAATGCATGGCATTACCAATCAGCGTCAACAACAACCAAGCCAGCAAAATGCCAATTAATGCCCCCAACATAGCCAGACTCAATGCTTCCATGATGAAGTAGAAAAATATATCCTTATCAGTGGCACCAATGCTCTTTCTGATCCCGATCTCCGTCATGCGCTCCTGGATTGAGATGAGAAGGGTGGAAAAAAGCCCTATCCCGCCCACAATCAGAGCTATAGAGGCTATAGCAAACAGCGTGACGTTCCATCTCTGGATGTTTTTCTCAATTTCGGAGGAGATATTCAGCATCATTACTCCGATATCCATAAAGCTGAAATTGGGATACATATTGTGCCGGGCAAGCAGCAATTGGCGGGTTTGCGAGCGTAAAGCCGAAAAAGACTGCTCATCTTTGGCCTGAAGATAGATCTGATGCACCATCTTGTTCGTCCCAAATCTGTAAGCGCCGTACTTTAAGGGAACATATACGGATTGTAAATCCCTTTCTCTTTCCCAACTATTAAAATTCATCCCATTATCCTGATTCAGAACATCCGCACCCAAAACGCCTACTACCCGATAGCGGTGTTTGCCGAGAATGATAACCTCATTCAGGACGGACTTTGCATCCAGGTACTTTTCTACAAACTTGTATCCCACAACAGCTACCGGCAGTCCTTCTTCAGTCTCCAAGGGAGTAAAGAAGCGACCTTGTGCCAGCTTGTAATTCTTGTTTGAGAAAAAGCCATTTTCTGTAGCCCGCACATTGATGTAATGGTCTTTATTTCCCATTCTGAACAGACTGCTAACCTCAATCATGCTATATATGCTTTTGTAATCCAGATTCGCTTTGATGGCTTGGTAGTCATCAAAGTTTAGCGGCTGCACGTTTTGCTGAGCCCGGCGTTGAGTCTTTACTGCAGACCGTTCATTTGCCGTACTATTTGCCCCCGATGCGGGAATGATGATCAAGGATTGGTTCCAGCCCATACCCTCCATGTTTTGTTTGATGAGAGTCTTGAGCGCATATACACTGGAAAACATCGTAACTACAGCCATCACCCCGATAATAATCCCCGTGGTAGTAAGGGTGCTGCGCATCTTGTGCGAGGCTATGCTGGTAAATGCGCTTTTAATCCCATCAGTGATGTGCATTTATCAATCCAGAATGTACTTACATTTGGGACACTGCAGGTAGTGCCCTTTATCCTTGTGGTAGTGTTCCTCCAGATATGGATGTGAGCAATTGGGACATTCCTGAGCTACAGGCTTGTAATTTGAGATCCATTTACAATCCGGATAGCGGTTGCAGGAATAGAAGGAATTGCCTTTTTTATTGCGTCTGGCTGTAACTTCACCAATTTTACATTCAGGACAAGCGATGCCCAGAGTCTTGGGTCGGGAATACTTGCATTTGGGATATGTGGAGCAAGCGATAAAGGTGCCGTATTTACCATTACGCTCAATTAGGGGACTGCCGCATTTAGGACACTTCTCATCCAGAGTTTTGGGCACAACTATGTGGATCTTGCCCTCAGCATCACGGGTAAAGCTCTTACTATTCTTACATGCAGGGTAACGATTGCAGGAAAGGAATTCGCCTGAGCGTCCCCGTTTTACCACCATCTCGCCCTCATTACATAGATCGCACTTGATTCCCGTTTCCTGCATCAGAGCCTTTTTTTCTTTTTTTACATCCACTTTGTCAATCAAGCTCTTCATGTCATCGTAATAGCTCTTTACCAGATTGTGCCAGATCAGCTTGCCATATTCAACTTCATCCAGTTTATCTTCCATCTCGGCAGTAAATTTTACATTGAACAAGCTGTCGAACTTATCTACCAAGAAGTTATTCACATCTACCCCCAAAGGAGTGGGTTTAAACGCCTTCTTTTCCAGCACTACATATTTACGGTTGCGGATGGTACTCAAGATGGCTGCATAGGTGGATGGCCGGCCGATTCCTTTAGCCTCGAGTTCTTTGATCAAAGAAGCCTCCGTATATCTTGACGGTGGGGTGGTAAAATGCTGAGATTTGCGCAGAGCATCGGACAACAGTTCGTTAGATTTGGCATAGTCCGGATGAATTTTCTCTCCCAAGGGGATATTGACATGGGAATAGCATTTGAGGAAGCCCTCAAAACTGATCTGATTTCCGGAGGCTACAAATTCTGCCTCACCGACGGTGATCCTGGCGGTAGTAGCTAACACCTTGACAGCCTGCATCTGAGTGGCGATAAAGCGTTGCCAGATTAAGGTATAAAGCTTGAGTTGGTCCTTGCTCAGATAGGGTGAAAGGCTTTCCGGGGTTCGGAAAGGATCGGTAGGACGAATAGCTTCGTGAGCGTCCTGGGCACTTTGTTTGTTCCGGTATAACCTGGTCCCGGAATGCAGCATCTCTTTGCCAAAACGTTCACCGATCAGCCGTTTTGCCGCGTCATTGGCCTCGGCCGCGATGCGGGTACTATCTGTACGCATATAGGTAATGAGTCCGGCACTTTCACCGCCAATGTCAATTCCCTCATAAAGCTGTTGAGCTACACTCATTGTGCGTTGCGCTTGAAAAGAAAGCAATTTTGAAGCCTCTTGCTGCAAAGTGCTGGTGATGAAGGGAGCTGGAGGTTCCACCTTGCGCGTATTACGCTTGATCTCAGAAAGAACAGCCTTTGCCTTTTGCATCTCATCCATCAATTGGGAAGCTTCCTCATCTGTCTTGATCTCATGCTTCTTGCCCTTATACTTTTCAAAAGTGGCTTTGAACTTGGGCAATTGATCCCGCCAAAAATCAGCTTCTATCTTCCAAAACTCTTTGGGAACAAAGGCATTGATTTCCGCTTCCCGTTCACAGATCAGTCTCAGCGCTACGGATTGCACTCTCCCCGCAGAGAGGTCTTTAGCTATCACTTTCCAAAGTAGGGGAGAAATGCTATAGCCCACTATCCGGTCTAAAATACGGCGCGCTTGCTGTGCATCTACTTTGGACATATTGATCTGGCCTGGATCAGCCATGGCGCTATTGATGGCTTTAGCTGTAATCTCATTGAAGACAATGCGATATAAGGCTTTGCCCTTGAGTTCTTTCTCCAGTACTTTACTGAGATGCCAGGCAATAGCTTCGCCTTCTCTATCATGGTCACTCGCCAAATATACTACATCAGCATTTTTGGCAGCTTCTTTGAGCTCGGCGATGATCTTACTTTTCTTCTTATCCGTTACATAAGTAGGAGCAAAGTTGTTGTCTACATTTACGCCCAAATCATGAGTGGGTAAGTCTCGAATATGCCCCATAGAGGCTTTTACTTGAAAGCGGTTTTGCAAGAATTTACTGATAGTATGAGCTTTCGCTGGTGATTCTACAATAATCAGTCCTTTTGCCATAGTTTAAACATCCTCATTTTCATGCATGCCACAGCATTTTTTATACTTTTTCCCGCTGCCACAGGGACAGGGGTCGTTTCTACCTATTTTTTCACCCACATGCACAGGACGAGCCTTATGTTCGGTAGCTCCAAAATCTGGGGGAGCGGAAGCATTGCTCTGATACTCGGGAGACTGAGCTTTAACAAAGGTATTGAGCTCTTCATGGCTCAGATTGGCTCCGGCAAGCATATCTTGCATATCCTGCATCTGGGCTCGGGTGAGCAGATAGGTGGTGTAGACACGTTTAGTTACATTTTCCTGAATCCGGCAGATCAAGCCTTCAAACAGGGCAAAACTCTCTTTTTTATATTCGATCAAGGGATCTTTGTTGGCATAAGAACGCAGATAGACGCCTTCTTTGAGTAGATCCATCTCGTGCAGATGGTCTCGCCATTCGGTATCCACTACTTCCAGCAGGGAGCGACGCTCAATATCCCGCATTACTTCTTCGCCAAGCTGCTCTTCTCTGTGTTTATAAGCTGCGTCGCTGATCTCCATCAGAGTGTCCTGAAGTAAGTCTGCATTGAGATGATCGCTCTGCAAGTCTTCCACCGTGATCTTGATATTCAGGGTCCTGAAATATTCACATATCTGGTTGAGATCCCAGTCCTCGGGATATTTGGAAACAGAGCTTACTTCTTGCACCAGGCGCTCGATGGTTTCTGCTATCATCTCATGAATCTCAGCGCGCAAATCATAACCCTTGAGCACACTGCGCCGATAGCTGTAAATCACTTCCCTTTGTTGATTCATCACTTCATCGTATTTAACGAGGTTTTTCCGAATCTCAAAATTGTGTTCCTCCACCCTGGTTTGGGCTTTTTCCACAGCTTTGGTCATCATGGGATGCCGGATAGCTTCACCAGTTTTAAGTCCAATCCTTTGCATCAGAGGAGCCATCCGGTCTGAGCCAAAGAGGCGCATCAAGTCATCTTCCAGAGAGAGGTAAAAGCGGGAAGTCCCGGGATCGCCCTGACGTCCGGCACGACCTCTGAGCTGACGGTCAATCCGGCGACTTTCATGACGCTCACTACCGATCACATGCAGGCCATCGAGGGGCAAACCATAGATGTATTCTTCCGTTCTTTGTTTGCTAATACTCCGATAGTTCTCCACAGGCTGAGTAACTACTCCAGGCCCCAGTTTGATGTCGGTTCCACGTCCGGCCATATTAGTTGCGATCGTTACTGCACCCGGTTCGCCGGCATGGGAGATAATCTCCGCTTCCCGTTGATGTTGACGTGCATTGAGCACATTGTGCGAGATGCCATGACGTCTGAGCAGGCGGGAGAGAATTTCGGATACTTCCACACTCACCGTACCCACTAAAACTGGTTTTTGAAGCTTATGCCAATAGATGATCTCATCAATAATGGCTTGGTACTTTTCATTTTTGGTAAGATAGATCTCATCATCATGATCAATCCGCGTAACGGGGACATTAGTCGGGATGGCAATCACGGGCAGCTTATAGATCTCCATAAACTCACTTTCTTCAGTAACGGCTGTTCCCGTCATACCTGCCAGCTTTTCATACATGCGAAAGTAGTTTTGCAGCGTGATGGTAGCAAAGGTCTGAGTTCCAGCTTCAATGGCCACATTTTCTTTGGCTTCAAGCGCTTGATGCAAGCCATCCGAGAAACGCCTTCCCGGCATCTGCCGTCCGGTAAATTCATCCACTATGATCACCCGATTGTCGATGACCACGTATTCCTGATTGTTTTCAAAAAGGGTGAAAGCCTTGAGCAACTGATTTATATTGTGCAGTTTTTCACTCTTGTCCATAAAGCTGCTGGTGGCAAGCTCTTTTTGCTTGATCTTGGCTTCTTCGCTCAGATTTTCCTGATTATCTATTTCTGCCAGAATCTCGTCAAGAGTCTGCACAATGAAGAGGTCCGGCTCCTTACGACTCAAGAAATCCCGACCCTTATCGCAGAGATCCACACTATTTTGCCGTTCTTCGGTTACGTAATAAAGCTCATCATCGAGTTCGTGCATCTTTTTATCGCGTAAATAGATGCCTTCGGTATCCTGAACCAGGCGCTTTAACGAAGCATCTTGCATGAGTTTGGTAAAAGCCTTATTCTTGGGTGCCCCTCTTTTTACTAAAAGCAGGTTTTTGGCCAGACGGCTATCTGAGGCATTGGGATTATCTTCTTTCAAATCTTCTCTAATCTGACTCAAATAACGGTTGATCAGCGCATTTTGAGCCTGCACAATACTCGCAATAGCAGGGCGCAGCTCGTGATAAAAGTTCTTGTCCTGAGCAATGGGGCCACTGATGATCAAAGGGGTTCGGGCTTCATCAATAAGGATGGAATCAACTTCGTCCACGATGGCAAAATAAAAATCCCGTTGTACCAGCTGGTCAGGACTGGTAGCCATATTATCCCGTAAATAATCAAAACCAAATTCGCTATTCATGCCATAGGTCACATCCGCTTCATAAGCCTCTTTTCTGGATGCAAAATCCATCCCCGTGGTGATGCAGCCCACTTTCATGCCATGGAAATTGAAAATAGGACTCATCCATTCTGCGTCACGACTGGCCAGGTAATCATTGACCGTGACCAGATGTGCTCCACGTCCCAAAAGCGCATTGAGAAAGAGAGGCAGAGTAGCGACCAGGGTCTTCCCTTCTCCCGTAGCCATCTCTGCTATTTTCCCGTCATGCAGAGCCATACCTCCGATCAGCTGGACATCAAAAGGCACCATATTCCACGCCTGGAGATTGCCCTTTACCTCGAATTCCTGGCCCAACAATCTGCGACAAGTATCCTTAACGATGGCAAAGACTTCCGGCAGATACGAATCCAGGGTATCCTTGCTTAATTTTACCAGTTCTTTTTTTAGACTATCTATCTGATTATCAATTCCATTGCGATCATTATCATCTGTGCTTTCCCGAAATGAACGTTGCAGCTCTTCCAGCTCTTGACGTTTCGGCCCTAAGATCGCTGCTATTTCTTCTTTCATCTCAGTTACGCGGTCCTTGATCTGCTCATCATCATATTGCGCCAAACCTTCATAGATGCTATTGATTTCGGCGACTAACGGCTCATAGACTTTAAGGTCCTGTGAACTTTTATCGCCAAATAGTTTCTTAAGAATCTTCTCGAGCATGTTTCTTCCTTCCTGGTGCCAAGCTGGTTTTAGGGAAAAATACAAGGCACCAAATTCTTCCCTATCTGTCACAAAATATAAGCTGGATTTTGTGTCAATCAAAACCTAAATTCTGAGGTGCTGACCACACTGGCTTCCCTCGAGTTTTAGTTCATTTTACCTTGTTTTGAGGGATTAACTTTCAAACTAAGTGGATAGCTGTTGTCCTTCGCCGGTTGATATGTCATCTGAGCCTCTCCCGTATCCCTGCTTAGCTCCAGGCCGGATGGGCGGTTTGACCAGCAGAGGGCTGCTTCCTCGGCCCTTCTTATAAAGGTCAACTTGGAGCAGACCGGCTCGATTTGAAAGAGAACCTTTCTGTTTCATGGAATTATTAACTTGAGACTGCTCCCAAAGACCTGATCTCTTGCCAATACCTTGTGAGTTTAGTAGGAACGGTATTTCAGATAGAACCCCGAGACCCGAGATCACCACCCTGAGTATGCGGTACAGGCAAGTGATAGAATAAGATGAATTCCGGTGTGCAGCCACCGGCAAATACAAGGAGTATTCGAGATTATCAAATAAGCAGATAAGATGATAGGCGGTCGGCTTTAGCCACCGTATGCGGTGCAGGCAAGTGAT
>JARRCD010000063.1 GCA_029982875.1 Candidatus Cloacimonadota bacterium
TATCATCTTATTCCAGGATATTGTAGCTTGGGATGCGGTGACTAAACCCAAATAATGCAGTAGGCTTTTCTCAGCCCCTCTTTTGGTGCTATTTTAAGAGCACTGTGACGAGGTTTTGCAGGATCAGGCAGATTGTCATCAAAACCGCTTCCCTGAATCTGATCTTATCGAAAAACCTCGAAAATAGCGCGGCTGTTTCACCCCGCGAAGTGATTAATTTGGGGCTAAACTTAATTTTGACTTGACACTTTTTGTGGCTCTTATTTGAATGACTCGGTTGCATATTTTTCTCCTGTTTTGATTTTGTTTTACAAATGATCCCAAATCATTGTGATAGGCGAAGATATGCAACACTTTTCTTTTAGGGATGTGAGACTACTGCATTATTTGGGTAAAATGTGGTCTGGGAAAAAAAGGTTTGACACAAATTGCGCTTTGCTTAGCTTGCCTCGCAAAATTGGAAATATATAAATAAAGATAAATGGAGAAGACATGAATCAACAACCTTATGCTGAACCTTGGCGTGTGAAGATGGTGGAGCCTCTCAAAATCCTGAGTAAGGCAGAACGCGAAACAAAAATCAAAGCGGCAGAATACAATCTCTTTAATCTTGCTGCAGAAGATGTGTACATTGATCTATTAACGGATTCCGGAACCGGAGCCATGAGTGACAGGCAGTGGTCTGCGCTTATGCAAGGAGATGAGAGCTATGCCGGCTCCCGCAGTTTTATCGAGATGAAAAAAACCATTCAGGAGCTTTTGGGCTTTGAATACGTCTTGCCCACCCATCAGGGTCGAGCGGCAGAAAACGTTCTCTTTTCTGCGTTAATAAAGCCACAGGATATCATTCCCGGCAATGCTCATTTTGATACTACCAAGGGACATATCGAATTCAGGCAGGCCACTGCAGTGGATTGCACTGTGGATGAAGCCACAGATATGAATCTGGAATTGCCCTTCAAGGGTAATGTGGACCTTACCAAGCTTGAGGCTTGCATCGCCAAATACGGGGTGGAAAAGATCCCCTTTGTAATATTAACCATTACCTGCAACACCGGAGGGGGACAGCCGGTCTCGATGGCCAATATCAAGGCTGTTTCTGCCATCTGTAAGGAGCACAAGATTCCCATGATCTTTGATGCTGCCCGTTTTGCTGAAAATGCTTATTTTATCAAGACCCGGGAGCAAGGATATCAACAGCATAGCATCAAGGAAATCGTGCGCGAGATGTTCAGTTATGCCGATGGCATGACCATGAGTGCCAAAAAGGACGCCATCATCAATATCGGCGGCTTTATCGCACTGCGGGATCGGGAGTTATATCGCGCCTGCAGCACATTCAACATCATGTTTGAAGGTTACCTGACCTATGGCGGCATGAGTGGTCGGGATATGGCAGCCTTGGCGGCGGGCTTGAGAGAAGGCACGGAATTTGAGTATCTGCAAGCTCGCATCGCGCAGGTGAAATATCTCGGTGATGAGATCAGCAAGTTGGGCATCCAGATTGTAAAACCCGCGGGCGGACACGCCATCTATGTAGATGCACTGTCATTTTTCCCCCAGATCGAGCAAAAGCAGTATCCCGCCCAGGTCTTGGGTGTAGCGCTGTATGTAGAAGCCGGGGTGCGGGGCGTGGAAATAGGAACCGTGATGGCGGATCGTGATCCCAAGACCCGGGAAGAAAGACTACCCAAGATGGAATTGCTGAGACTCGCCATTCCACGGCGCGTATATACCAATAACCACATGGATGTAGTAGCCTGGGGACTCAAGCAGATTTGGGAAAAACGGGAAAGTTACAAGGGTTTGAAGATCAAATATGAAGCTCCGATAATGCGCCATTTTACCGCTACTTTTGAGCAGCTATAACTTTTAGCAAGCCAAGCACATAACTTTTGCACTTGACATATTGTGCCAAGTTGCAGGCTTGGCTCTTATCTGAATAAAAATGTATATGGAGATAACCATGAAGATTATGGATGATCTATTCTACACGGAAAGCCACGAATGGGTGAGTATTGACGATGATATCGCCACAGTCGGAATCAGTGATTTTGCCCAACATGAATTAGGTGACATCGTATATGTCGAATTGCCCGAAGTAAACATGAAAGTAGCCTCCGGTGAACCATGTGGCTCTATCGAAGCAGTCAAGGCCGTGGAAGACATGATATCCCCGCTTTCGGGTAAGGTGATTGAGCATAATACAGATCTGGAAGACAATCCTGATCTCATCAATAAATCCCCCTATGAAGACGGCTGGATATTTAAGGTTCGCTTCAGCAATAAAGATGAGCTGGACAACCTCTTAAGTGCTGTTGAATACAAAAAGATTATCCCTGAATAAATCGAAATGGCCTGAAATTGATCTCAAAAAGCCCCAACTTCCTGATCATCCTCTCTGCGCCGTCCGGAGGGGGGAAAAGCACGATTTTGACTGAAATCCTGCGTAAGGTAGATGATATCGATTATTCGGTGAGTTATACTACCCGTTCCCCGCGTGGAACCGAGCAAGATGGGGTTCATTACCATTTTGTGAGCGAAGCGGAATTTGAAGCCAGGATTTCGGCCGGTGATTTTTTGGAATATGCCAAAGTTTTTGGCCGTAGCTGGTATGGAACTTCGATCAGCTATATCAAATCCCGGCTTCAGCTAAACCGCCATGTGATAATGGATATTGATGTGCAAGGTGCTGCTCAGATCAGCCAGACTGAGGTACCCTTTATCAAGATCTTTATCATCCCGCCTTCCATGGAGGTTTTGCGCGAGCGCTTGCGCAAACGCGGCACCGATAGTCCGGAGGATATTCAACGGCGCCTGGATACGGCGAAAAAAGAACTGGATTGGATTCAGGATTACGATTATTTGGTGATAAACGATGAATTAGACCAAGCCGTGAGTGAGGTTTTATCCATCATTAGAGCAGAAGAAAACCGGGTCTGCAGATATCAGAACCCCAAGCAGGATTTCCTGCTACAGGAGAGTAAAACATGATCAACGAAAAGATTGAAAACTTCCTGGAAAAAGGCAATATGAACTATCTCTTTTGCCTGCTTTCAAAATTGGAAGCTCACAGAATCAACAACTTCCCCAGCTTTGTAAAACAGAAGTTTGATAAAAAGATCACCGTGCTGGCCATGGAACACGTTGCCGATAACGATGTCCCGGATTATGTAAGCGAATTGGAAGAAGCCGAGAGAATCCTGGCCGCAGAACGTGCCTTGACAGAAAATGACGAAGATGCGATTGAATTTGGTGAAGAGACTATCGATGACTCGGCCAGGTTTGTCAAAGAGATCGAAGCTACAGATATCAGCGAATATGACAATCTGGAAGTGGCAAAAGATCCCTTTGCCGATATCGAAGATGATAACGATGATCTCGATGATGCCGATGATGCCGACGAAGATGACGATGAAAACTGATGTCGCGCCGTGCTCTCTTACAATATCTTGAATTGCTGAAACAAAGCGGGGTGCAGCAGCTTTTTTTGCCAGCTACCGCACTCCCCGACCCCGCCGAAAAAAAAGCCACCCTGGCGAGATTGGCTCAAAGCTATTCCAATTGCCAGAAATGCCCCTTGGCCGCGGGACGGATCAACTTGGTCTATGGCGAAGGAAATCCTGATGCTTGCACGATGCTCATCGGAGAAGGTCCCGGCGATAACGAAAACAAGACCGGACATCCGTTTGTAGGCCCGGCCGGTCAACTGCTGGATAAAATGCTGGCCGCAATCCAGATCAATCGTGCCGATATTTATATCACCAATATCGTAAAATGCCGCCCTCCTCAAAACCGCAATCCCATGAGTGAAGAACGCCTTGCCTGTATGCCATATTTGATCGAGCAAATTCAGATTATCCAGCCCCAAATCCTCCTCATCATGGGGCTGGTAGCAGCGCAAAGTCTTTTGGGCACTACGGCGAGTTTATCATGGCATCGACAAAAGCAACATGAATTTCTGGGAATTCCAGCCTTTGTTACCTATCACCCGGCCGCTCTTTTGCGCAATCCGCATTGGAAACGTCCCGCTTGGGATGACCTGCAAGCCTTCCAGAAATACTATCAGCAGCTCTGCTAATGCCCAGATATATCCTCCTCATAGTATTGCTCGCCACTATCTGCTCAAGCTCAGCGGAGGTTTTGATCTACGGCGATACGCGCAGTCATCCTGAGATTCATAGATTATTGATCGCACAGGTAAAAGAGCGGGATTTTGATCTCGTTTTGCACTTGGGAGATCTCAACCAAAAAGGCCGCAAACAAGCAGAATATGATGAATTTCTGGGGATCATCAGCCCCCTAAAAGCTGAATTCTTCCCAATCCGGGGAAATCATGAAAAAGATTTGCAGCTCTTTCTTAAAAACTTCCCTCAAATCGGGGCCAAGAGTTACTATACCATCTGCCGGGATTCCATTCAATACACCATCCTGGATAGCAATCTTTCTCTCTTACCGGATAGTGAGCAGTATCGCTGGCTGCAGCACGAGCTGCAACAAAGCGCTCTGCCCGTAATCCTCCTCCTGCACCACCCCGTCTTTAGCTCCGGATATCACGGTCAGGAGCTGAATCTTCAGCTCTACTTACCGGAACTTTTACGCAAATACAATGTAATAGCCATGATCAGCGGACATGAGCATAGTTTTGAGCACCTTTGCCAGGAAGGCTTGCCCTATATCGTCAGTGGAGGTGGTGGCGCTCCTTTGAGAGGCGCTCGCAGCATGAGCCCCTACAGCAAGTTTTTCTGCCAAATTCACCACTATAATATCCTGCAGCGCAAAACAGATTACATCCAATTTGAGAGCTATGATCTCAAAGGCAATCTCATCTATGAATTCCAGATCCCGCTTACCCAAGGCTCTGATGAATAAGCGCGTACTGGCCATTCACGATCTTTCCGGGGTGGGTAATACTTCGCTAATGGCGATCATCCCGCTCATGTATCGCTTTGGACTCAAAGTCTGCGCTTTGCCCACTTCTCTGCTCTCGGCAAATACCTGTTATGAGGGTTATCGCCTCCTGGATACCCGCGATTTTATGCAGCAGTGCCTTGATCATTGGCAGCAATTGAACCTGAAGTTTGCAGCTATATACAGCGGATTCCTGGCCAGCAGTGCAGAGGTGGATATTGTGCTCTCGGCTATTGCCCGCTTCGCTCACCCCGACTGCCTGATTGCTATTGATCCCGTGATGGCCGATAATGGAGAGCTATACGGCTGCTTTGATGAATCCATGATCCCGGCAACACGCAGATTGATTGCCAAGGCGGATATTATCTTTCCAAATTATACCGAAGCCTGTCTTTTAGCGGGCATGGACCCTTGCACAGACCCTGATCCTATATCGCTTAATGAGCTTTGCCATGCTCTGCTTGATCTGGGCAGCAAGGAAGTGATCATCACCAGCGTTCCGGCTGCCCAGGACTCTTGTGAAGTGCTCTACCTGGCTTCAAAAAAGGCAAAACCAAAGCATTACCCATGTAAATTCATCCCCGCGTTTTATACCGGTACTGGAGATATCTTTAGCGCCTTGATGGTGGCATACCGTTTGCGTCAAGTGGATATCGAGCTCGCTATCCCGCAGGCAATAGAGCTGATCCACGATGCTATTGCCCTGAGTCTGAAAAACAAGCAGCCTTCAGCCGAAGGTGTAAATCTGGAGCAAATTCTATGCCAGCCAATCAACCGCTAAGCCCCAAAAAGCTATGTATTACAGACCTGGATGGAACTTTGTTACACTCTGCCGGAATCATCTCTGATGCCAATAAGCAGGCTTTGATTGATTTGGGAGAATTGGGAATATTACGGGTCTTGGCTACAGGCAGATCTTTATATAGCCTTAAAAATGTGATCCCCCATGATGTCCCTTTTGACTACGTGATCTTTGCCACCGGAGCGGGTATCCTGAATTGGCAAACCCAGGAGCTTATCTTCTCTCACGATCTGGACGCCGAAGCGGTAAAAGAGGTCTGCGATACTCTGGAAGAATTTGAAATCGACTATATGTTGCAACACAAAATCCCGGATACTCACCTAATACATTATCGCATCAAAAGTGGTATACCGGATTTTAAAGAAAGAATCAAGCGCTACGAAGACTTTGCTGAGGAATTGGATCTGAACCATCTCGACGAAATTATGGAAGCTACCGAGTTTTTGGCCATGGTGGCACAAGATCAGGAAGAGATTTACCATGAGTTGCATCGCCGCCTGCATCCTTATTCTGCGGTGCGAACTACCTCTCCGGTGGATCTTTGTACGATCTGGATCGAGATTTTTGCCCCAGGAATAAACAAAGGTGGCGCCCTGCATTATATCATGCGAAAATTCCAGGCCCGACCCCAAGAGATCATGGTGATTGGTAATGATTACAACGATCTGGAAATGCTCAAGATCAGCCCCCATGCCTTTGTCACGGCAAATGCCCCCCAAGAGCTCAAGGATAAATATCATACCGTGGCCTCTTGTGATACCAACGGTTTTGCCGAAGCCGTAAGAATCTGGCTCAGCTCCTGAGTAAGGACCATAGCTCAGACTCTATCAGCAGAGGCTCTCCGGCTTCAATTGAGACTTTCCAGTTCCTCCCAATACGCTACGGCTCTCCGCAGATGCGGGATTACGATCGAGCCGCCCACGATCAGCGCAATATTGAGCACCTCCTGCAATTCTGCCTTCGTTACCCCAAGTGCCTGGCATTGATCCAAATGATATGAGATGCAATCGTCACAACGTAAAACCATGGAGCAAGCCAAACCCATCATTTCCTTGTATTTAGGCGGGATTACCCCATCTTCATAGGCAGCATGGTCCAGGGCAAAAAAACGCTTGATCTTCAGATCGGCATCCGCCAAGGTTAGCTTCGTGAGATATTCACGCTCTTCCCGAAATTCTTGCACTCTCGTCTTCTTCATCGTCTAAACCTGCTTTTGTACACTTTGTAGGATCCGACGCAATTGCTCCGCATTGGGTATAACGGGACTGATCCTGGTATTGCGCGTGGCCAGGATCATGGGAATCCAAGCTTCAATCTGTGCCTCACTCAGCTCGACCTTGATCTGGATCGGGAAACCATTTAACCACGATAAAAACTCATCCTTACTCATCCCCAGCAAGTCAAAGAGTTGATTCAGCTCATTCTGCAATGCGGGAGCGTAAAAGTTCATTATTTGTTCCATAAACATGCCATTAGCCAGTCCGTGCGGAATCCCAAATGCGGTAGTGAAGGGATAGCCAAGGGCGTGTTGCAAAGTGGTGCTGCTATGCGCAATCGTGATTCCTCCCAAAGTTGAAGCTTGGGCCAGAGCAGCCCGCGCCGGTAAATAATCTGGTTTTTCCAAACACTGGGATAGGTTTTGGATTATCAGCTTGATCCCCTTTGCAATCAATGGCATCAAGAACTCATTGCGCTGGATGCTATATACACCCTCCAGAAGATGAGACAAAGCGTCTATTGAGGTATTCAAACTCACTTCGGGGCTAAGGGACATCATATACCGGGCATCCACTATCGCCACCCGCGGAAAGATCAATTCAGAGCCGAATCCCGCCTTTTTCGATGACTTGGTATCTGTAAGCACACTATATTGAGTGACTTCAGAACCGGTGCCGTGCGTAGTGGGAATTGCCACCAGGGGTAAGCTCTTTTGGTGCAAAGCACTGTTGTACAACTGATCTTCGGCAAGATCATTGGCCACCGCCAGAGATATCGCTTTGGCTGCGTCTATGGGAGAACCCCCGCCAATAGCGATGATAAAATCACACTGGGAGGCAATGAATTGGGCTTTCCCGCGCATGATGCTTTGCAAATCCGGATTCTCTCTGATTCCCGGATAGATGTCGTGAGTGATATCCGCTGCCTGTAAAACAGGGAGTAAATCAGCCATAACCCCGCTTTTATAAGCGCTGGACTGTCCACAGACGATAAGCGCTTTTTTCCCTAAAGCAGCAATGTACTTGGCCGCCTTTTGTAAGGCTCCCTCTTCCAAAAAAATCCTCGTTGGTAAATACAGCATCATAATCCTCCCACGTCTTATTGAGAGCATTATCTTAAGATGCGCCAGAAATGTCAAGCCTTGTATCAAGATGACTTTGTGTCAGGCAAATCCAGGGTACGCAGACTTTCAAAACACAGCTGGAGAATGATTTCTCTTGACACCATCACAGCAGCTAAAATTATGACTTACTATAAAAAAATCGAAAAGGAGAATCGATGAAGACCCAAACTCCCAAGCCGAGCGACATCACCCAAGCCTGGTATGTCGTTGATGCAACGGGGCAGCCTCTTGGTCGGTTATCCACAAAGATTGCCACGATATTACGTGGGAAGAACAAACCGTATTTTGCCACGAACCTGGATACCGGAGATTACGTGATCGTGATCAATGCCGATAAGGTTCGCGTTACAGGCCTCAAGGCTTTGCAAAAGGTTTACAAATCTTTTAGTGGATACCCCAGTGGGCTCAAAGAAATCCCGTATGCCAAGATATTGGAAGAGCATCCGGAGCGTATTATCCAGCATGCCGTGCAAGGCATGATGCCCAAAAATACGCTGGGACGCGCAATGATGAAAAAATTGAAAGTTTACACTGGCAGTGAGCATCCCCATGCCGCTCAACAGCCTGTGGAACTCAGCCTGTAAGGAGACAAGCAAAGTATGCAAAATTTTGATGCCGTTGGAAGAAGAAAGAATGCTACTGCCCGGGTACGTCTTACTCCCGGTACTGGCAAACGCATCATAAACAAAGTGCAGATTAAGAAATATCTCCAGCGTGAGACTTTGGAAATGGTGGTGGAACAGCCCCTGCAAACCGCTGGTTTATCAGATAGCTTTGACGTATATGCCAATGTATCTGGTGGCGGTCTTTCCGGTCAAGCCGGAGCCATTCGTCATGGCATTTCTCGTGCACTCGTGGAATATGATGAGAAGCTCAAACCCATCTTGAAAGCGCGTGGATTTCTCACCCGCGATCCCCGCATGGTTGAGCGTAAGAAACCCGGCCGTCCGAAAGCCAGAAAAAGATTCCAATTCTCCAAACGTTAAACCTTGGAGTTTGGGGGATATCACGTCCCCTCACCTGGAATGATGAACTGCTTTTCAAGACGCACATTTAGAACCGGCATAATTGCCATAATAAACCTCCAAAGTGAGTTGCAAGGCGGTGAGGGGATAGCCCCTCTGAATTGCGTAGATCCTTTGGCGGAAATCTTAACCGTAGTTTAGGAGAATTATCAATGTCCGTAGTATCTATGAAACAACTACTGGAAGCAGGTGTCCACTTTGGACATCAAACCTTCAAGTGGAATCCCAAGATGAAAAAGTATATCTTCATCAAACGCAATGGGATTCACATCATCGACCTCAAACAGACGGTCGATGCCATAAACGAAGCCTATCAGTTTATCAAAGAAGTGGCCAGCCGCCAGGAATACATCCTCTTTGTCGGCACCAAAAAACAAGCTCAAAGTGCCATTCGCGATGCCGCTGAAAAGGCTGGTGTATTTTACGTAAATCAACGCTGGTATGGTGGCATGCTTACCAATATGGCCACTATCCGTCAGAGCATCGAAAAGATGAAATACTTCGAGGAAATCGAAGCCGATGGCACTCTGACAAATTATACCAAGCTCGAAGCTCAAAAAATGAAACGCATGCACGATAAGATAGAGTTTTCGCTGGGTGGTATCCGGGATATGGATGCCCTCCCCGGTGCTATCTTTGTGGTCGATACCGAATATGAAAATATCGCCATCCACGAAGCTCGTATCCTGGGAATCCCCATCGTGGCTATGGTGGATACCAATTGCGATCCCGATCTCGTCGATTATGTGATCCCTTCCAATGATGACGCAACCCGTGCCATTACCTTGATCTCGGATATCATGGCTTCGGCCGTGTTAGAAGGACGGGGTCTGGCAAGTGAAGGTGCCGATTCCTCTGAGGCAGAAGCCGCACCAAACGAAGAGGCCGCGGTAGCAAGCGAAGCAGCGGTTGAAGAAGAAGCCGAGCCCAGCCAAGAAGAAGAAAAAGTCCCGGAAATGGCCGCGACTGAACAATAATATTTGAAGCCTGCGTGCCGGAGAGCTCCGGCACGCCCCAACTAATTTTTTAAACCTGCAAGGAGACAAACATGGCTAATATATCTGCAACCATGGTAAAAGAACTGCGAGAGAGAACCGGAGTAGGCATGATGGAGTGCCGCAAAGCTCTGCTTGCCACAAATGGCGACATGGACGAGGCCATCAAATACCTGCGTGAGCGCGGGATTTCCAAAGCTGAGGCCAAAAGCTTACGCCAAACCAAAGAAGGTCTTATCCACTCATACATTCATTTTAACGGCAAGATTGGAGTCTTGCTCGAGCTCAA
This sequence comes from Candidatus Cloacimonadota bacterium, assembly GCA_029982875.1. Taxonomy (GTDB): domain Bacteria; phylum Cloacimonadota; class Cloacimonadia; order Cloacimonadales; family Cloacimonadaceae; genus UBA5456. The sequence continues at coordinate 10,364 of JARRCD010000063.1, forward strand.
TTGCGAATCCGACTTTGTCGCCCGTACCGATGAGTTTAAAGCTTTGGCAGAAGAGATTGCCATGCAGATCGCTGCCACCAATCCTCTGGCCATCACTGCTGAAGGCATCGATCCTGAGATCATCGAACACGAAAAAGAAATCGCCAAAAACAAGGCTATCAACGATGGTAAAAAGCCTGAGATCATAGATAAAATCGTTGAAGGTAGCATCCGGAAATTCTGTAGCGAACACGCACTGCTGGAACAAGCCTTGATCAGCAATGAAAAAAAATCTGTCAAAGAACTGCTCACCGAATCTATTGCCAAAACCGGTGAGAATATCCAGATAGCTCGCTTTACGCGTTACGCTTTAGGCGAATAACTACCCGAAAACAAGGATGAAAAGCACTTTCAAACCCGAAAAGATCAACCGCTTGATGCTCAAGCTCAGCGGCGAAATCTTGGCCGGTGCCGGTGGTTTTGGCTTTGACGACGCTATCTGCGACCGGCTCACCAACGAGCTGATCGAGCTCAAGAATATCGGCTATAGCCTGGCCATCGTTTTGGGAGGTGGCAATATCTTCCGCGGTGCCAACGCTACAAATCAAAGCCTTTCCAGGGTAACTTTGGATAATATCGGCATGCTGGCCACCATCCAAAATGCCCTGTATCTCTGCGAAATTCTGCTGGCTAAAGGCTGCAACGCCGAGGTATTTTCCAGTTTTGTGCTGGATAAAGTGGCACGGCACTACAGCGCCCCCAAAGTACAAAGAGCCTTGTCCGAAGGTAAGATTTGCTTTGTCGCAGGAGGTACCGGTAATCCTTATTTTACTACCGATACCGCAGCAGTATTAAGAGCAATCGAGCTCAAACTCGATATTGTGCTCAAAGCTACCAAAGTCGATGGACTGTATACGGCCGATCCGCTCCAGGATCCCACAGCAGCTTTTATTTGCGATGCAACCTATCAAACTTGCCTGGATAAACGGCTTAAAGTGATGGATTTTAGTGCTTTTACCCTGGCACTCGAAAACTCAATGCCGATTAAAATCTTTAATATCACACAGCCCGGCAATCTCAAAGCTGCCCTACAGGATGCCTCGATCGGCACCTACATTCATCCTTAAATACCGAGGTTCATTATGCAAGCACTCAAAGATCTAAGCACCCAAAAAATGCAGAAATCATTCGATTCTCTGCTGCACAACTATTCCAAAGTGCGCACCGGACGAGCCAGTGCATCGATCTTGGATGATATCAAGATCAATTACTACGGTCAACCGACTCCCGTGAAACAGCTCTGTAATATCTCTATTCCAGAGCCCCGCACTATCATTGTACAACCCTGGGATAAAACTACCCTGGCCGATATCGAAAAAGCCATCCTGGGCGCTAATATCGGCATTACTCCAGATAACGACGGTAATGTCATCCGGCTGCCCTTCCAACCACTGACCGAAGAAAAACGCAAAGCTATCGTGCGAGACCTTAAAAAACTCGCCGAAGATAGCCGTATCGCTATTCGCAACATCCGGCGTGAAGCAAATGACAGCGCTAAAAAGATGAAAAAGGATAGCGAAATCAGCGAAGACGAAGAGAAAAAACTGCTCAAAGAAATCCAGGATCTCACCGATGATTGGATTAAGAAAATCGACGAAGTGGAAAAAGCTAAAGAGCAAGAAATAATGGAAGTATAAGAACCAACCCTTAGCCCATATAATGAACCGGTTCCTCAACAGGGGAGCCGGCTTTTTGCTATCTATGGCTTGAGATTCCCCTGCGCCCAAATAAGCAAAGATAACAAGGCAAGTCTTGCGCAGATTCCAATTACAATATAGTGGAAACGGTCCCCAACACGCTATTTCCGCATCTATCTGCCAATCTGGATTGTTTCAGGATTGATGTAAGCAAATCTCTCCAAGCAAAAGCATGAATGATTACACAAAAAGTGAGGCAGATCTTGAGGGCAAAAAAATGGCTCCGGAAGAGGGATTCGAACCCCCGACCTAGTGGTTAACAGCCACCCGCTCTACCGCTGAGCTATTCCGGAACACATTGTTTGAGTAAGTTCTTTGAGCTCGCTTTTTTTGTCAACAAGTTTTTTCGCTTTCGCCATAACTTATTGCCAGACTGTTCAAAAAGCACAACCATCTTCAGCCGCTTTCCTTACTTGGGGTCGATATTTGTGCGTTTCGCCCACTTTATCGTCAACTTAATGCGATAACTTATTGACCATAGATCAGGTCTTGGGGAACAGTCTCTATTGCCAGAGTAGAGCTGCATTCTGTCGCGCAGGCATTAAGTATACTATCTAAGTGGCAAATATCGAAAATAGGGAGAAAAACCATTGCTGTTTAGGGACCCTCACTGAATGTAAACCCTCACTTAAAACTTCAAATTGCTCTCCCTTGAAAAATTGATGCTATCACGTTACTGGCAAGCAAGATATGACATATACACCTGTTTTGTTTGACTTGGACTTTCCCATGTCATGCAACCCAGTTTAATCACCAAAACTTCAAATCTACCACCATTTATTGAAGCACTTGGACATTTTAGAAAGCATACCAATGATTTGCGATACCTTGCGAGTCCCATCGGGACGGCATTTTAGATAGTATCACGCAAGACGCCCACACCATTCCCGAGTGCCAGTAATCAATGCGAGTTTTGCGGGGACAAGATGAATTCCGGTTTGCTTTAGCTACCGGCGATACCAGCGATTTCGAACCTGGACGTAATGATATTATCCGTAAGACTCCGCTTAATTGCGTCTTACTCCAAATAGAATAACGAATGTAGCCCAAGTTGAGCAGAATATTTTCTACCGTATTGATATATAGGCCTCGGCTTTTATTGGGGGGCACTACATCGCATTATCCAACCTCGCCGATGGATATGTATCAATAACTTACGATTCTTTAAGGGGGGAATATGGCTTTTTTTGCTAAACTTCGGATAGGGGGAACTGACCCCTTGACGTGTCGCAATAGGTTTCAGGTTCATAAAGAGATGGGCAGCGTAGATCACTCTCGTACGTATGTACCGTAGCACAGGCTATGCTAACCGAAGTTGAGCAAAAATTCTTCTAACGTATTGATACATATGCTCAGATTTTTATTTTGGGCACTAAACTCTACGCTTTGACTTTGCGTATGATTTGGTTTTTTGAGACCTTGACTTTGAGTAGTGAGAATAGCTTTTTTGCTGCATCCTCTGGTTGACCGGTTTGTCTGATGT
>JARRCD010000064.1 GCA_029982875.1 Candidatus Cloacimonadota bacterium
TAGCTAAAGCAAACCGGAATTCATCTTGTCCTCTCGCTTGCCTGTACCGCATACGGTGGCTAAAGCCGACCGCCTATCATCTTGTCCCCGCAACTCGCATTGATTATTGGCACTTGGGAAAAGTGCGGGTGTCTTGCGGGATGCTATCTAAAATGCCGTCCCGATGGAACTCGGGGTGGGGGGAATTGAGAATTGAGAATTGCGTTGAAAGGGTTGAGAAGGTTGAGAAGGTTGAGAAGGTTAGTGCCAACAGCGCTTAAAGATAACGGATAACGGATAACGGATAACGCATAACGGATAACGGATAACGGATAACGCATAACCTCTCCGTATAAAAATCTGTGAAATCCGCGTAATCTGTGTGAGACCTTCGCTGTGTGTAAAACGGATAACGGAAAAAGCTCCGCACCTTTCTCGCCCGCACTAAGCTCCACCAAGCAAAAAGCCCGACTTCGGCTGAAGTCAGGCTTTTCTATCTAAATGCGTAGTGTTGGTTATTTTTGCAGCAAGGCTTTGATATAGGATTGCTGGTCTCCGGCTTTCATCTGGATAAGATAAACTCCGGAAGGACATTCATTGCCATTGTGGTCTTTGCCATCCCACTGCAGGGTATAGGTATTGGCCTCTTTAGTGCCTTCAGCATATTCACGAACCAGCTGACCTTTTGTATTGAAGATCCGAATCTCCACTGCTGCGGACTTTTCGACGCCATATACGATCGCGGTGCTGGAATTGAAAGGATTGGGATACACACTCTTGAGACTGGTTATGATAGGGATCTCAGGACTATTACCACCGTGCGCAAAATTCACATCCACCGTGATAGGCCCGTGAAAATCAAAACTACTATCATAATCTACATTTTGCAGCCAATAATAATATAATCCACTCTCGCTAAGCTCTCTATCCCGGAAAGCATAGCTCTGCTCAGTGGCAGTATTGGTGCCCGGAATCAAAGGACTTACAATCTGAGCAGTAGCCAGATTGTTCTCCCGGCCCCGATATATATAATACCCATATACATTGGTCTCAGATTGAGTTACCCAATATATTGTGACAAATCCGGACGTAGAGAAAGATGCGGTAAATGAGGATAGCTCGACGGGGAGGGTGACTTCTTCACCCCAACTTCCGCGGGTAGGCTCTGTACCGGCAAACTTTCGTACTGCCACCCAATCATAGTCTGTGTAATTGCCATAATGGTTTTGCAAAGATATCTCTCCAGGACCTGAAACGGTACCAAGAGTTGAACTACACTTTAAACTCCCGTCCCGATACAATTTAAGCTTCTCTTCGTAAGCCGTAAAAGTACCTCTGTACCAAACGTTAACTGATGGGGTATCAGCATCATAACCTGCATCTGATAGAGGTCGCCAACCATAATAGGGAGGTGTCTGAATGCTGGATCCTTGATTACTTCTTGCATCACTTCTCCCTTTGTATCCTGAGCCAGGATCACCAAATGTGCCCCTAATGCCTACTTCACAGATTCCATCAGTTGCAACACGATATCTGTACTCAACTGCATTATTGGCAAAATCATCATAGGTGTTCGAAGAGCCTAAAACTGTATGACCGTAAGTACCTGAAGTTATTCCTCCGCCACATCTTACATAGTTCTCTCCACTGGGTATAGTAATGGTTGAGCCATCAAGAGTTTTATGCATTGTCCACTTGCTTAGATCAGAACTAAAATCATCGAAGAACTCAAAGGTGTTCGCACCATTGGAAGTGGTAGTAACCTCTGAATTGCCATACAAAAGTGTAACTGTTATCGGTCCATTACTAAGATTTCCGTTAAGCTTTACCCAAAAGACCGCTTCACTACTGCTTGTCATCGATTCCATCCAATAGTTCAGTGCAGTTTGTCCTTCATAAAAGCGGATATCCCCAAAATCGGATCTGCATTTTTCACCGAGATACACATTTTCTCCCGAATCAGTTCCAGTACCATAATGGACTATAAACCTTACCTGATATCCAGTGCCGGCATTGTCAGTTTGGTTGATGACAGCATCTTTGGATTGCATCCATATTTGAGCGAAAAGACCACTCATAAGTGCCAACATGGCGATGACTAAAACTAAAAACCGCATGTGCTTCATAATATCCTCCTGAAAACACTTCGCATAATCTCATATTATTAGGTGACTCAGGATAGAGTCATCTGATGGTGCAAATAATAATGCTGTCCTTTTGGCTGTCAAGTTTTTTTTTGCGGAAAATCCAATTTTTTACCTTATTTTGCCTGGGAAGTTGTTGACATTCATCCACACATCGGGCCAAGAGCACCAATTATTCAGCGTTCGCGTGTATGCAGAGAGGCGCTGATTTTTTTTTGTAACTCGGGGCAGCTTATGCAATTTGACTTGAATAGCGGTTGCCGCTGAAGGTGGAAGAAACTGGGATGCAGGCGGATAATATAGCCTGGGGCAAGGTCCAACCGGCGTCCTGGATGCTGTGGTTGGGTTAATTGAGGGAATCTTTGGCGATGCTGCTCTACCACTCTTGAAGCTGAAAAAAGAAAGCCGTGTAATAATTTCCTTGACTCTCTGACGGTTGCTGAATTATATTGAATTCAGTGGAGGTACTTATGAAAGATGAAGTATTTGAATCCCGTGAAATACCTGCGGAAGAGCAGGAAAGCATCAACGACAGGATCGTGGATATAGATGAAGCCAAGCTGAAGTTTTATGAAAATCTACGCCGGAAAGCCCAAGGATGGACCCATGAAAAAACCGGGAAATTGGGGGGAAAGATCGGCGAATACCTGTTTTTACTGCCGGATTTCTTTATCCTGGTTTGTCGTCTGGCGGTTGACAAAAGGGTAAAGGCCAAACAAAAGCTCATGCTTTCCGGTATTATAGCTTATCTGATCATGCCGCTGGACATCATTCCGGATTTTATTCCGGTGATCGGCTATGTGGATGATTTGGTACTTGTGGTTATGGGCTTGAATCTGATCCTGAATGGCATTGATGAAAAGGTCTTGCGGGACAATTGGAGCGGGGAAGGAGACATTCTTCACCAGATGCAAGTTGTTACTGCCACAGCAGAGCGATTTCTCGACCGTAATTTGCTGCAGAGAATCCGTAAAGTATTGCATAAGTTATAAATGAATAAGCCCTTACTTATTTCCACGCGCAATCCCGATAAGGTTCGTGAATTCCGGGAGCTCATGAGTCCCTTGCATATTTCCGTGCACAGTATGCTGGATTTTCCTGAGGCTCCTGAGACCATTGAGGACAAAGATAGCATCTATGGGAATGCCATCAAAAAGGCCATCGCAGGAGCTCAATACACCGGGATGCTTTGTTTGGCTGATGATACCGGTCTCTTTATCGCTGCTTTGGATGGAGCGCCTGGGGTATATTCTGCCCGGTATGCCGGAGCATATTGCTCTTATCTGGATAATCGCCGTAAGGTTCTGCTGCAGATGGAAGGCATAAGCGAGCGCAGTGCTTACTTTGAAACTGCCGTAGCTCTGGCAGATAGTGAAGGCTTGATCAGCGTAGTTTCCGGCAAAGTCCAAGGGCGGATCAGCGAAGTAGAAAAAGGTGAAAATGGCTTTGGCTATGATAGCATCTTCGAAGTGGAAGGTGAAAATAAAAGTTACGCCGAAATGAGCGAGCAAGAAAAAAACATGATTTCTCACCGTAATCTGGCAGTGCAGAAGATGCTGCCATTACTGCAAAACATACTTAAACTATGGTAATAAAATTAAGAAAAAAGAGGATATCAAATGATAAAATCTGAAATATTTCGGCAATACGATATTCGTGGTGTTGTAGGCGAACAGCTCACCAATGAAAGCTATTACTTGATTGGCAAAGGCTTTGGGAGTATGTTGAGAGAAAAGGGGCTGCAAAGCATCGTAATCGGAGGAGATGCCCGGCACAGCACGCGTGAATTTATGGATGCCTTTATCAAAGGCGCCTTGGAAACCGGTTGTGACATCACCGATATTGGCCGGGTTGCCACTCCGCTACTCTATTTTGCCATCTGGAAACTCAAACAAGACGGCGGAGTCATGATCACCGCCTCGCATAACCCCGCCCAATACAACGGCTGCAAACTGAATCTGGGCTTGAACAGCGTTTATGCCGAGGCTTTGCAAGAGCTTTTGCAGCGGATTCAAAGGGAGCAATTCAGTTCCGGTTCCGGCCGCTTGATCCATAATGATACGATCACCGCGGAGTATCTTGCGTACATCGAGAAGGATATACATTTGGAGCGTCCGGTAAAAGTAATTGTCGATGCCGGGAATGGCATGGGCGGAATCTATCTTCCTGAGATTTTACGCCGCAAGGGCTGTGAAGTTATTGAAATGTACTGCGAGCCCGATGGCGATTTCCCCAATCATCACCCGGACCCCACGGTGGCAAAGAACATGACCGATCTCGCGCGGGCGGTAGTAGCAGCCGGATATGAGCTGGGCCTCGGTCTGGATGGTGATGCGGATCGGATCGGCGTGGTAGATGAAACTGGGAAGATGCTTTATGGAGATCAGATCCTCAATATCCTGGCTCGGGATTATCTGCAGCAAAACCCGAACCAGACCATTATCGCTGATGTAAAGTGCTCCAAAAACCTCTATGATGACATCAAAGCGCGCGGGGGCAAAGCCATCATGTACAAAACCGGACACGCCAATATCAAGATGCGGATGAAGGAATTAGACGTCAAATTTGCCGGAGAAATGAGCGGTCATGTCTTTTTGGCAGACCGGTATCTGGGTTTTGACGATGCCATCTATGCGAGCTGCAGATTCCTGGAGATCGTGGCCAAAACACCCCTGCCCGTGAGTAAGTATCTGGCAGATCAACCCAAGATGTACAATACTCCGGAGCTGCACACCAATTGTGAAGACAGCCGCAAATTTGAAGTAGTAGCCCAAGTTTGCGCCGAACTCAAAGCGGAAGGCTATGATGTCAATGATATCGACGGTGCCCGCATCACTTTCGATGATGGCTGGGGATTGATCCGGGCTTCCAATACAACTCCGGTTTTGGTTACGCGCTACGAAGCTACCACCCAAGCCCGCATGAAGGAAATTCAAAAGCTGATCGAAACTAAGATTAATAAGTACTTATAAGTGTCACAGACACTAAGCGGGGTGAGTGGAATGATCTCGGGGTTCACATCCCGCGTCAACCCGAAAACCAGAATACGCGAAACAAAATCACACTACCCGGGCGGGCGCCTGCTTGCCTTGCACAATGGCAATAGCGTTTTCTGCCGCCAGCTCGCTCATGGCAGAGCGCGTAGCCAAGCTGGCAGAACCGATATGGGGTAAAAGCACTACATTAGGCAGCGCCAGGAGTTCTTGTGGCAGCTGAGGTTCATTTTCATAAACGTCTAAGCCGGCGGCAAAGATACGTTTGGCTTGTAAGGCTTTGATCAAGGCCTTCTCATCCACGATAGCGCCGCGGGCCGTATTGATCAGGATGGCATTGCTCTTCATCATAGCCAGCTCCCCGGCTCCGATCAGATGCCGGCTTTCCTCGCTTAAAGGAATATGGATGCTGAGAATATCGGATTCTGATAAGAGAGTAGGCAAATCCACCTTTTCTGCCTCAAAATCCAATTCTTTGACCCTATTGCTGTGATAGATTATCTTCATCCCGAATCCGGTGGCGCGTTTTGCCACCGCCGTGCCGATCCGGCCCATACCCAAAATGCCTAAAGTACGCTCGTGAATATCTTGACCCAGCAGTAAAAGCGGTTCCCAACCCCGAAATTTACCTTTCCGCAGATAGCTTTCCGCCTCGGGGATGCGCCGGGCAGTTGCCATGATCAACGCCCAAGCGAGATCAGCAGTAGTTTCAGTAAGCACTCCGGGAGTATTGCATACAGCAATTCCTTTTTCGGCGGCATAAGCAGTATCTATGTTGTTATAGCCCACCGCGTAGTTTGAGATCACCTTGAGTTGTTTGGCTTGGTCTATCACTTCGCGGTCGATTTGATCGGCAAGCAAGCAGAGCAGAGCGTCCATCTCCGAAATTCGGTTTAAGACCTCATTCCTGGGCATAACAAGATCTGCAATATTGGCATGCACCTCAAAAACCTGCTTGAGTTTCTTGATCCCACTTTCCGGGATCATTCTGGTCAGCAGCAGCTTGGGCTTTGTCTGATCAGGATTTAGCACTATAATCTCAGCCTGCTCCCGCGGTGGCTCAACATTATCTATAAAACATTGAAATTCCAAGCTCCTACCCTCCGGATCGCGGGCCCAAAAATGATATATTTGGAAGAACTCACTCTGCTCTGGTCTACTCGTTGCGAGGTCCCGAAACCTTGTGTATGCAGCATCTACTTCAGCCGGATCTGCATATACAAAGGTGATAGTGCCTGAGCTCTCCGCTTTGTCCGCCAGGCAAAAGCCCAGACGCATATTGCCAAATTCATAGACCTGGCATGTGCCCTGATCTTGCCAAAGTTTCAAGCCCAGCTTGCCCTCATAAAAGTCGCGGATTCCTACTAAATCTGCCGTTTTGAAAAATATTATGCCACACATCTCTTGCTCCTGATCAGTCTTTTTGTATATAAACTAAGGCAAGACAGCCGGATTGACAAGTAGCGTTATCCACCCCTTGCCCTACTAACGCTCACGCGCTGGACTCGGGATTAAGTCCGGATCAAGTCCTTTTTAGGAGAGAATCAGGACTTAATCTCCAGTAAAAATCCAGTTGAATAAGCGGCAAGAGCAGGAGATCAGAAAAAGCTGAAGCGCTGCATTTACCCCTGTGCCAAAAGCGACAGGGTGCAAAAGGAAAAGCATTGACAAAATCCAGCCTCAATTGATTTTGGTAAATTATAATTATTACATGGAGAACCTGATGGATTTTCGCATCTATGAATACCTCAGCGTATTCATAATGTCCTGGCTATTTGTATATGGCCTTACGCCCTTTATCATCAAGCTGGCCAAAAAGATAAACTTTGTGGACAAACCAGAAGCTCGCAAAATGCATCTGAAAAGTGTGCCTCTCATGGGCGGCTTGAGCGTGGCGGCAGGCTTTATCCTGCTCTGTGTATATGATGTTATCATCTCATCAGGTCGCTATTTTGATCCCCCCATGTTGGGTTATCTGGCGGGTAGCGTATTGATCGTCATCATCGGCTTGATTGATGACCGCTGGGGCATGAAACCCCTGTATAAACTTTTGGGACAGATAGCAGTGAGTTTCATATTCATTCTTACAAATTTCACTTTTCCGGAATTGCACAGGATGTTTGGCAGTCTGTTTATCACTCTGCCCCTCATGCTCTTATGGATGGTAGGTCTGATGAATGCCTTGAATTTCCTGGATAATATGGATGGCATCATCAGCGGCATGGCAGGCATTTTGGGCATCGGTTTTTTTGCCTTTGCCCTTACCAATACTACTTCCTCAAACCAAAATGCCATGGCCCTGATAGCCCTGATATCGCTTAGTTTTTCGGGATCGACCTTTGGGTTTTTGCCCTATAATTTCAGTCCGGCGCGCATCTTTCTGGGAGATGCCGGCAGCATGTTTATCGGTTATTTCCTCGCTTCTATGGGGATCTTGATGGCACAATATGCCGGGAACAAATACAACGACAAGGTCTTTTATCTCTTGCCGGTGCTGCTGCTCAGCTATGCGATCTTTGATATCTCTTTGGTCAGCTATACCCGCCGTCGCGATGGCAGGCATGTGATGCAAGGCGGTAAAGACCATTCCACCCACCGCATCAATACCGTTCTGGGTTCGGTGAGAGTAACAGCCGCTATCATATATGCAATCAATGCTTTAATCGTGCTCACTTCCATCATGATCTTCCAGATCGGATCGCGTGAGCTCTTGATCGTGTGTACCGTGCTTTTTGCCGCGTTCTTTATGATCTTTGGTCGCAAGCTGGATCAGGTGCCGATCTTCATTCCAGCCAATCAAAAAAAGGTAAAGTAAATGGAAATCAGAGCCTTGGGAATAGGATCTGGCATGCCCAGCCTCGAGCGCTATAACTCCTGTGTATTGGTAAAGACGGATACTCAGAGCTTCCTCTTTGATGCCGGAGAATGCTGCTCCCGACTCTTGCTTAAAGCTGGGATCGGACCTGATGAGCTGGATGCCGTGATCATCACTCATCTGCACCCAGATCATTTTAGCGGGATCTTTATGCTGCTCCAAATGTGGTATCTTGCCAAGCGGCAAAAGCCTTTAAGCTTGTATTTGCCCGAACGGGAGTCCGAATTTACCCAAATCCTGCAGATGATGTATATCTTTCCGTCTCGTTTGGGTTTTGAACTCAAGCTCAGGCCGCTTGAGACTATCACTGCGGATTATCCCCGGCTGAGCTTCTATAAAAACGACCATTTAATCAATTACAAACCAGTCATAACGCAAAACAACCTGCCCAATCAATTACGCAGCTATTCGCTCAAGCTCAGCTCAGCAAAGGGTGATTTTGTCTATAGCTCCGATCTTACCACCACGGATAGTATTGCCCCGTTCCTCCGGGGAGCGCACACTGTTCTCTTGGACGCCGGACATCCTCCTTTGCACCAGATTCAAAAACTACAGGATTATGAGCTTAAACGGATTCTGCTCACGCATGAACCCAAGCCTGAGATTAGAGAATGGCTGGCTAAAAATTCTGACAACCGCTACCAAATAGCGACAGATCATACAATCTACCATATATGAGAAAACTATCTGAGGATGTTCTTTGCCTATGCACGTTAAAAAAATAAAATCACACCGGATTCTGCTTTTAAGCTTAGCTTTGTGGCTGCTGCTTAGTGGCTGTGAGATAAACCGCTTAAACAACGCCCAGGAGATGTATGAATCCGGTCTCTACGCCGGGGCCATCCAGGCTCTGGATGATCTTATTGCCAAGGGGCACAACGGTGCCATCGTCACACGTGCCGAGCTGATTCGCAGCAATTGTTATCTTGAGCTGGGGAAAACCGCGATTGAACACAATAACCGATCGCTGGCTATCGCCTTTTTGAAACTCTCTAATTCGGAAGCAGCAGATACAGAGCTTACCCAGCTTTATTTCCAAATGGCAGAAGAAGCATATAACGCTGCCAATCGGCCCCTGGCTAAAAACTATTTGGACACTATCATCCGCGAGATTCCGAATTCTCCCTTAATCCCGGAGGTAATGCTGCGGCGGATCATTATATACATGGAAGAGTATCAGGATCGCAATTCCACTTGGGAAGATTATAAGTATCTCTACGACAATTTTCCCGATAATCCCTATGAAATTCAAGCCCGTTACTACGTTCGCCAGTTTATCGATACCAAGATCGATTATGCGGTCGCCTTGCTTGAACAGAAATACTTTGATGATGCTCTGCGTGAGCTTTTTGAGCTATCCCGTTATCCCGTGGTTGATACGCAAAGAATAAATCACCTGATCGCGGATGTTTATCAGGCTCAGGCGGAGGAATACATCGATGAGCAGGAATATATAGAAGCGGATAGGATGTTTCGGATTGCCGTGCAATACAACCCCCAAAAGCAGGAAGAGATCGACGCCCGCCTGGAAAGCATCACCTCCCTCTATGTCCAGAAAGGTGATAGCCTGCTGGAGGATAGAGATTTTGAAGCCGCCTTGCTGCATTATAACAAATGTTTTGAAATCATCCCGGATTACGCTCCTGCGCGCGAGGCTATCAGCAGATTGCGGCAGATCCAGGAAGACATCCGCCGGGCAAGAGAGATCTTTGCCGAAGGCGAGCAACTGGAAGCTTCATATAAATATGCTGAAGCTTTGCAACGCTACAATCAGGCCCTTGCTTTGGATCCCAATCCAGATTACCGGGAGCGGGCTAACAGTATGCAAAACCTCATTGAAGCCGAACGTAATCCCACCGCATTTGCCCGCCGAATTATCAATGAATACCGAGGCGGTCTGCTGCTCAAGCGCATAGCGGCCAAACGTGAAGAAATATTGCAAAGCCATGAGGCAAGCGATATTCAAGACAGCGGATGGAAGATCTTACTCTCCACCGGACAATACAAGTATGAGGCCAGATACGATCTTCTCACCCCCACTGATACTTACCTCTACGTCTGGCAGATCAACCTCAGGGATCGCTCTATCGTCCCTCTTAATAAACTCTCCGAAGCTTTGATGCAATAGGAATGAAGCCATGAGAAACAGCATTATTAAAACCATAATCGTGATCCTCTTTTTGAACAGCATCCTCATCTGCTACGCCCAAAGCTTTGATATCAAGGCCTTTTCAGATAGCACCAAATACGGCTGGCAGGACTATCGGGACCGCCAACGCTACCGTGAGGACCTCAACTACAGGCAGAGCAAATTGCAGCTTTATGAATTGGAGCATTTGCCATTAAATAGCAACGTACTCAAAAGCGCGGTGATCCCCGGATTTGGGCAGTTTGCCACCAAACAGAACACCAAAGCTACGGTAATCCTGAGCCTGGAACTGGTCTCTGTAATAGGCTCTATCTACTTTTACGATATAGCTCAGAGAAACTACAAGCTCTACCAGGAAGCTAACCAGATCGATGAGATCAATGACTATTGGGGCAAGACTCAGACGCCGTATCACTACTCCCTGATGTTGATGGGACTGGCGGGAATAATCTGGGGCTACAATATCTATGACGTTGTAGTATCCACCAACGAATATAATGCCCAGCTCTGGGAGGATATCCTGCAACGAGACACCGGCTCTGCCTTGCAAATAACCCCCAGCGGCATAGAATTCAGATTTTAGGAGGCATCATGCGCATAAGATATACTATCCTGCTTATTGCTCTGGCCTTGCTCAGTGCTTGCGGAATTAAGCGCGATAATCCCCTGGACCCAACCTACAACAGCAGCATTGTGAAGCCGGGCGATGTGGGCGGTTTGCAGCATACAGTTTTGGGCACTACCACGCCCTACGTGATTTTGGAATGGATCAGCAATAATAACTATAATACGGATGGCTACTATGTGTATCGCTCTTTGGGATACAACAGCTTCTATGCCGTGGTGGATACCGTTTTGCATGTTGAGGGTACTCCCCTGCAGAGTTATACCCATTCTTCCGCCAATGACCCCAGTGTTGCTCCCGGAGATTACTGGTATCGGGTTTCAGCTTACAAGGATTACGAGGAAGGCAGGCTCGAAGGGCGTCTTAGTGATAAGCACTTTGTCCGCATTCCCGGTAAATGATAGATTACTTAAAAGATCTCAATGAGCGCCAGCTGGAGGTGGTGACAGATACCGAACACCCAATCCTGGTTTTAGCCGGAGCCGGAAGCGGCAAAACCCGCTGTATCATCTACCGTGCTGCTTATCTGATCAAGGCTCGTCAGGTACCCCCCTGGAAGATATTGATCGTAACTTTTACCAACAAAGCCGCTCGTGAGTTGCAAGATCGGCTGGAGCAGCTGTTAAACATCCCGGTGCGCTCTTTATGGGTAGGTACTTTTCATTCAATTTGTCTGCGCATCTTGCGCTATGAATCCAGCTTTTTACCCTTTCATGCAAATTTCTCCATCTATGCCGATGATGAGCAGAAATCTATTCTCAAAAAGATCTACAAGGCTCATGGCTTTAGTCCGCAAAAGTATCCCTTTTCCCGGGTCCTGAGCCGGATAGGACGCTATAAGAATCGCCTTTTGCTGCCGGAAGATGTTGATAAAAGTGAGTATGAGCACGATTCCTTTCTCTCCGGATTTATGAGCATCTACCATCACTATCAGCAAGCTTTATTGATGAATCAAGCCATGGATTTTGATGATATCCTGCTTTTTACCGCCAGATTGTTGAAGCAAAACAGTGCGGTGAGAGCCAAGTATCAGGATATCTTCCAATACATTATGATCGATGAATATCAGGATACAAACCATGCTCAATTTGAGATTATCCACGAATTGGCAAGGCAGCATCAGCGGGTTTGTGTGGTAGGCGATGATGATCAGGCAATCTATAGTTTCCGTGGGGCCACGTTACGCAACATCCTGGAATTTGAGCACGATTACAAAGATGTGAAAGCTATCCGTCTGGAGCAAAACTATCGCAGCACTACAGCTATCCTGGACTTGGCAAATCAAGTGATCAGCCAGAACAAATACCGCCACAGTAAAGCCCTGTGGAGCAAACTCGGAGCTGGCAGCAAACCGGTCTTAAACGTATATCCGGATGCCAATCAAGAAGCAGAAGAGATTGCCAGCAGCATCCAAAAAGCCCGCTGCGAGGGAACCGAACTCAAAGATATCGCCATCTTGTATCGGACCAATGCCCAATCCCGCCTCTTCGAAAACGCCCTCATGCAAGCAAAGATTCCCTATTCCATCGTGGGTAGCCTGCACTTTTACCAGAGAAAAGAAATCAAAGACCTGCTTGCTTATCTTAATATACTGGCAAATCCTGCCGATAATGAAAGCCTCCTAAGAATCATCAATGAACCACCCCGCGGCATAGGACAAACTACTGTCAGCCGACTTTTGGGCTTTGCCATGCAGACCCGGATTACTCTCTTTCAAAGTGTGATGAATCCGACTGCTATTCCCGAACTACAGGCCGCGGCCAAACGCCGGGTGGGGGAATTTGCGCAGAAATTGGCAAGCTGGAGCCGGGCTGCCCAAACCCAACCCGTAGCTGAGCTGGTGAAAGATATCGTGGAAGAACTGGGGCTGGTGAATCTCTACCGTAAAAGTAGCGACCCCAAAGACATCGCCCGTGCCGAAAACCTCATTGAATTCGTGGCTTCTGTCAACGAATTTGCTGAACGCTTCTATGAAGATAATCACAAAGCGGCTCTGCTGGAAGACTTTTTGCCCTATATCGCCCTGCAGACCGATCTGGATAAGGTATCCGATGAATTGCAAAGCGTGAGACTCATGACTCTGCATAATGCCAAAGGTTTGGAATTTGATACCGTATACATCGCCGGCTTGGAGGATGAGCTATTACCTCACCGGATGAGTATGGATACCCGAGCAGAGATCGAAGAAGAACGCCGCCTTTTTTATGTAGGAATTACTCGCGCCAAACGCCGCTTGATCCTCAGTCTGGCAGAATCCAGAAGACTCTATGATACATACAATATCTGCAAGCCCAGTATGTTCTTAAGTTCGCTGAGCCCAGAGCTATTGGATAGCAATAGTTTTGACCTCAGCCGCCCCCGAAGTAGCTATCGGAAACCCAAACATAAAGAACGTGACAGACAAAAATTCTGGCACATCGGACAAAAGGTCTGGCACAAAGAATATAAAGAAGGCATGGTACTCGCCGTATATGGCAAAGACAGTGACGCCGTCGTGACAGTTTCCTTCAAATCCGGGAAACTACTCAAGATCGTGGGCCGCTATCTGGATACAGAACCCCTGCCACATGAGGATTAAACTCAAAGATACAAAGTTCTAAGCCCGATTTAGGCGTGGTGAGGGGGTGAAATAGCGAGATAGCCAGTTGGGGAGTGGTGAGTGGCGAGATGAGGAATTGGGGTAAGATTTCAGGCGGTCGGCTTTAGCCACCGTATGTGGTGCAGGCAAGTGATAGGATAAGATGAATTCCGGTGCGCTTTAGCCACCGGCAAAGGCACGGAGAACTAACATGGCCAGCAGCTCATACGA
>JARRCD010000065.1 GCA_029982875.1 Candidatus Cloacimonadota bacterium
TCGAGCTCAAAGCCCTTTTCTTCCAGTTGCTGTTTGGTTTTGAAGAGATGAGAGTCGTTGGACATATCAAACATGCGCATGAAGGATATTCCCCAGGGATTGCCATGTTCGGGATCGTTTTCATTAATCAGTACTGGCACACGTCGATATATGAGTTTATTGATTTCCGCATCTAAGCTTGATCGAAACACAGGGCAATTCTTGGTATTTGGATTGATTTTGTAAATATCATCGGGAAGAAGAGAAAACTTCTTATTGGGATTCTGTATATCCTCTACAGATAGAGCAGAAAAAACAAAATATGCTTTAGATTCAATACCCCTTCTTTGGCTCCTAAGAGTCAACAAAGAGAACTTCATATTACTATCTACGGCAGGGAAAATCCCGTTTGAGTTAGCAAAATCATAAAGACTGATTAATGAACAAGAATCGATAATGTCTTGAAAAAAGTACTTAGTAGTATCATCTGTTGCGATACCACTAGGTACGATGCAGCCACTATTGCCATTGTCAGATAGGAGGTTTCGATTGAGCTCTGCAAAGACAGTATAGGTATTTAAGTCGCCCCTTCCACAAAGAGGGAAAAAA
Source organism: Candidatus Cloacimonadota bacterium (assembly GCA_029982875.1). Taxonomy (GTDB): domain Bacteria; phylum Cloacimonadota; class Cloacimonadia; order Cloacimonadales; family Cloacimonadaceae; genus UBA5456. The sequence continues at coordinate 589 of JARRCD010000065.1, forward strand.
CCACCTTCTCTGATTATTCCAGACGATCCTTCTGATTTCCTTTTTTCAGACAAAAACTGCTCATAAAGGGATGGATTGGTCTGAGGTAAATCTTCTATCATCTTTTTACGGACTGAAGCATTAAGAGCTTTTGCAACGTTCTCATCTCGTGCAGCAAAGAACTCTTTTTCCTGAAGTTTAACACGTTCCCAAGGAGGATTACCCAAGATACAATCAAAACCGCCAGTCCAGCCGGTGATTTCTTTATCTGATATTTCATTGGGCATTTTTGCTATAAAGACATCGGGGAAAGCGACATGCCAGTGGAAAAACTGGTACTCAGCAGCATGGCGTTTGATTATAGTTAAACGATCTGGTTCGATGTTATCTGGGTGTGCCAGAAGGTTTTCTAAGGTACTGTTGGTAACTGGGCTTAGGTTATCGGGATGTTTTGCCCATACAAAAGCAGCACACCAAGTATCATAGGGTAACCTGGTTTGCAAGTAGTATTCTGAGCTGATATAGTCAGAGTATGCTAGGCTCTTCTTTTCAAGCTGTTCCAAGTTTTCTTCCGGCATGGATTCGATAATGTTGCTTTGCTTTATTGCTAGCTCAAGATCATAGGTAAATTCACTATTATAAGTAGTAATCTCGGCTTGACCCAATGTAGACTTATTTTGCTTTCGGAATAGAGAGCAGGTGCTTTTATCATCTCCGGTTAGGGGAGTAAAGGCAGCATCGGGGATGCCTTTTTTGAGTAAAGCAGGTGTACAGCCTAAAAGAGAATTGCCACATTGGATATGATGATCCAGGAAGGTAAGAGGTTTGCCGGGTTCGAGAGCTTCCATCCAGAGGGAGATTTTACAGAGTTCCACACTCATAGGGTTTATATCCACCCCATAGATGCAATGACCGATTACGTCTCTGAGAGCATGCTGAATGACAGAAGGTGCAGGCTCATCTTCACCAGCCCGGATAGAAGCCAGACGCTTGGCAAGCCGATGGGCTGCAGAGATGAGGAAATGTCCGCTTCCGCAGGCGGGGTCGCAGATTTTGAGAGCAAGCAGGGCTTTTTCTGGCGAGGTGGTGAGATGGCCAGATGGCGAGGTGGTGAGATGGCCAGATGGCGAGGTCGTATCTCGCCCTTTCAAAGCTGCTTCAATTACCGGCTCCAGTGCCGAATCCAAGAGACAGTTAACCAGAGAAGAAGGGGTGTAATAGCTTCCCGTGGTCTTGCGTTCTGATCCGGAGACAACGTTGAGTTTGAAATAAGCTGCTTCCAGATTGATTTCAGGATGCATTTCCAGGAGAGATTCATAGACAGAGCCAAGTTCTTCAGGTCCCAGGTTACGATAATTTATGGGTTGGAAGATCTTGTTCTTTTGCGTGTAGCAGAGAAAGCGGACTGCTGAGAGTAAGTCACTATTGGCGATCACGCAATTAGCCAATGCTAAAGTAGAAGAAGCTCTGAATAGGAAAGAACCCAAGGCTGGCAGTCCGAGTGCCGGGTTGCCATCATATAAGCTGTTAAAAAGCAAATTTAACTGCAGCCAGAGATCAGTTTGTCGGGTTCCTCTTTTCTTGCGGGCAAGTTCCCTGATCCGATAGGTGGAATAATATTTGTGATAAGTCTGTTTTACATGGTCAGGAACATCATCCGGTATCAGCAAGTCTCTATCTTCTGCCACAAAGACGAAGAGCAGGCGATAGACCTGCAGCAAGACCTGATGATAATAGTCCTGCAAAGTAAGGGTGCCGGAGCGGAGTTTATCCTTGAGTTCGCCATTGGCAGGATGGGAGAGAAATCCGGCACCAAGATCTTCAATGGCAGATTGGACGTTATTACGCAGTTCATCCAGGGCCCGGACACCGTCTTCGATGGAAGCATTGTACCACTTTTCCAGCCAGCAGGTTTCCGGAGGCAGTTTTCGGCCAGATTCATCGGTCTTGACTTCCACCCGGGATTGATGGCAAAGTAGATACAGCAAGAAAAAATCGCTGTAGGCAAGTCCTTCCATCATCGCTTGCAGGTCAAACTCCACATAAGCTGAGCGGGTCAGGGAGATATTATCACGCAGGATGCGCAGCTTGATGCCATTGGAAAGGATACCCCAGAGGTGATCCTCGCTGCGGTTGAGAAACTCCTGCATGAGGGAATGCGGTGAAAGTTTGGTTTCACCTTTGGCAATGGGATTACGTTTATCCAGATCCCATCTGAAGCTGACCAGATGGATGGCTACAGGTTCGGAGGCCTTGTGACTGATGGGATAGCTTTTGCCTTCAATATCGAGAGACCTTTGAGTCTGCAAGCGGCCGTAGCCCAGTTCTTGAAAGAGGGGTAAAAGCCAGCGTTCTCTGGTCTCCGTGGTTCCGATGGCATCATCAGGCAATTTAGCTATGGTATCCTTGAAAGCAGACCAGACACCGGTGAGACGGGTGTAAGCGCGTGTGGCGGCCTCATTCAAGCGTTCTGCGGGGCTTAAATGATAATCTGAGGGTGTCATTCCCTCCAGGGTGGGATCGCCATTTATAATGCGCATTAAGAGCTCTGGGGGCAGGATCGCACCCTCGGTACGGACGGTGCTGAAGATGCTGGAAGGTTTAGACATGGGAACTCCGGTGAAGTGGCCAGATTGCGAGATGGCCAGATTGCGAGGTGGATTTAATGTCCATCTCACTTCCTGGCAGATAAACATAGATGCCAAGCACATCGGGCGGCAGTTCCGGTTTGATCTCAGGTTTATGAGAACGTTTCAGCAACGCCGCCTCGCGCACTCGGAGATGAGAAGCCAGTAGTTCAGAGGAACGCTTTTGCGCAAAGCTATTGATGTGCGGGATAAGGAATGAGTGGTGAGTGATGATGCGCTCGATCTGTGCTAAAGCTTGTTGGGGGAGGACATTTGCTGAAGGCAACGCATTTAGTAGTGCTTTGGCATCATTTTCGGTCAGCCAGGCCGGATTATCGGGAGAGCCGGTAAAAGCCACAACCTGGGAATCCTCGACCAGGCTGCGAAAGATCTTATCTTCAAAAGGCTGCGAGATCAGAAAGCGGTACCTGAGTAATAACAAGGTTGTCCTGCGCTCTACTGAGGTAGTGCGGATGACACCGGCACGGCTGGCGATAGAGTGGGTATTTGCCCTGTCCAAAGCAGTGCTCATCACCAAATCTGCCAGTCCTTCTACCATGGGATGAGTGCGCGAGAGATAGATTTCCTTTTCCTGAACCGGTAAATCGAAGCTGACGGTCAGCTTATCAGGCAGGTAGCCACAGCTTTCTTTGACTATGGTAGGAACGGGGCTGAGGTCTATCTTATAAGTGTTTTTGACTTCTCTTATAACGGCCTGATAGCAGGTAAGAGTATGTTTAACAAAATTCCTGATATCCAATTGCGAACCGATGGAATCCCTGATGGAATCCAATTCGGTTTTGATCTCATCCACTCTGGCGGAGAGGGCTTCCTGGGCAAACATGGTGCGGCTCCGCTTTTCCTTTTCTTTGGCATTATCCCAAGCATTATGCAGCTTCTTTTTATCGTCTTTAAAGAACTCATCAAAACCGGCAATCAGGAGCTGTTCACTAGTTCCCGATTGCTCTCGGAGCAGAAGTCCTTCGAAGATGGCTTCGATTACAGCTTCAGTATCAGCAGGGACGGGCACTGAAATCCCGAGGGAAGATTTGATCTGCTTGTGTTTACGGAGCAGAACGTCCAGAACGATGCCATCGATCTGGTTGTCCATACCGTAATACGTAAGCATGCGAACTTTGGGATGAGGCTGGCCAAAGCGGTCTACGCGGCCTTCCCGCTGTTCGTGACAAGTGGGATTCCAACTGAGGTCATAGTGGATAACAGCATCAAAATGATCCTGGAGGTTGATCCCTTCAGACAGACAGTCCGTGCAAACCAAGATCCGGGAGGGATATTCTGAGAGTTCTTGTACTCGCCCTTCCCGTTCTTCTGGAGGTAACAATCCTGTAATAGACTCGATCTGAACTGATTGAGGCAAGCGTTGTCTAAGCTGCTCGCCCAAGTATTCGGCGGTTTGAATAAAGCGGCAGAAGATAATGGGACTGAAGCCATCCTGGAGCAGCTCTTTGAGTGGTTTTAGCAGTCCCAGCATTTTAGTATCTTGATCTCCGTAGAGAGAGTCTGCAGCCTTGGCCATTGCCAGCAGTTTCCTGCGACTGAGGGTATTCTCATCAGTTTCGAAAGATGAATCACTCCCGGGCAGAATATCGCTGGCATCGGTTGTATCGCGATCATCAATATCCATAATCAGGCGTCTGCCCAGTTCATCCGCTTCCAGGGCAGATTTAGTTTCCAATGTGGCACTGCGATTGCGCATTGTGGCAGCAGCGGCAGCAGGACTGGAAGCAAGGGCACGCAGGAGAGCCAGGGCAGACCACCAGCGCACTCTTTGCCGATGTTGGCTGCCTGTTTTGTCGCTTACGATCTCCCGGGCATAATCCAGAGCTTGATCAAATAACTCACGATAGGGCTCTGAGAGATTGTAATGGAGTTCCTTCGATTCCGGTTTAGGGAATACAGTCTTTTCCTTCAGATAGTTCTCTATATCCGCCCGGCGGCGCTGGATAAAATACTGAGCTATGATCCGGCGATACTTTTCGTTTTGTGCCCCGGTGAGATCAGCAGGGAATTCAGAGATTTCTTTATTCAAGATAGCCAAGAGTGAGCGGAAAGCGTTTTCATTGCCGGAATGTGGGGTCGCAGTTACCAAAAGTAGATGACGATTGGGGTTTTGACTAAGCTTTTTCACCAGATCATAGCGATAATGCCGGCTGCTATTTGCAGACCCATCAAAGCTGACGGTATGCGCTTCATCCACGATAATCAGTTCCGGAGCAGTGCGCAGAAACTCAGCTTTGTGGCGGTCACTTTTAATATAATCTATGGATACCACCGTATAAGGATAGACCTCAAAGATCGATTCATTGGCGCGGCAATTGCGTTCCAATCTGCGCACTGTGCTTCCCAGCACCAATTCTGCATCAATATGGAACTTAGTGCTCAGCTCAGCTTGCCATTGTTCGGCAAGATGAGGAGGGCAGAGCACACATAACCTGGTGATTTCGCCTCTGTCCAAGAGCTCACGGGCGATCAGACAAGCTTCGATAGTTTTGCCTATACCCACATCATCGGCGATCAGCAGGCGCACAGGATCAAGCTTTAGAGCCATCATCAAAGGGACTAACTGGTAGGGACGGGGATCAACTGCTAATCTGCCAAAGCTTCTGAAAGGTCCGGCACTATTGCGAAATCCTAATCTGAGCGCATCCCAGAGTAATCTGCAGGATTGGAAATCTCCCAGTTGTGAAGGATCGGGCAGATTGAACGAAGCTGGTTTTACGGTTTCTAAGGCAGTTAAGATGCCGGTGGTCTCATCATCGCTTCCTCCCAGGGGTTTTACGATAATGAGTTCATTTGTGGAATCTGGTAAGACTACCCATTCTCTGCCGCGTGCTGAAACCAGAGAGCCTACGGAATATTTGGTTGTTTGCAAAGCAGCTGGGTCAACGCCGTTGATATTCATACTATTCTCTACTCTGCCTTGGTTAAGATACTATACAATGCTGTATTGATGTAGAAATTTGATCGGCCAATTTTCTCTTTTTGCAGTAATCCGTCTTCTGTTAAAGCATCAAGGTACTTTGTGGCGGTAATCCGGCCAATATTCAAATCCCGCATAAGAAAGTCGATCTTGGTATAGGGGTGATAAAACAGGTTATTTATCAGGTCCTGGCTATAGAATTTGTGCTGAGATCGTATCCGATGCTTATATTCAAGAAGAGAAGCCCTGATAGATTGTATCATTTTGATAGTCTGCCGGGATGTCGATTCCACAGCTTCCAGCATGAATAATATCCATTCCTCCCACGCTTCTTCATCCCGTACATTTTGGAGCAAGCGATAGTAATCACTTTTGTGTCTTACAATATATCGGCTTAAGTAGAGAACCGGAATATCGAGCAATTGTTTAAGGACTAAATACAAGACATTGATAATGCGTCCGGTACGCCCATTCCCATCATAGAAAGGGTGGATGCTCTCAAACTGGTAGTGGATGATAGCCATTTTCACCAAAATGTCAGCATCAAACATGTCGTCATCATTAATGAAAAGTTCAAGGTTGCTCATAAGATCGACTATATCCTGGGGATTCTGGGGTGGGATATAAACGGTTTCGCCGGTGAGCTCGTTTTTCAGTTCAGTCCCCGCCAAAACCCGGAAACCTGAGCGATGATTTTCCAGCTTTGCTTGTATCTCAATAATGAAATTGGAGGTCAGGAGAGAATTCTTGCGGACAAGATCATAACCTGCCTTTAAAGCTGACACATAGTTCTTTACTTCTTTAGCCGAAGCATTAACAGCGTATTCAGGGAAAAGTTCTTCTCGATAGAGTTCATCATCGGTTGTAATGATATTCTCTATCGCAGAACTATCTTTTGCCTCTTGTAAGGAGAGTGTGTTGATCAAAATTGCTTGATTGGGCATGCTGGTGGAAATTCCCTTCAATTCTGCCAAATAACGATGTGCAGATGCCGCTTTCTTAAGAATTGGTTTGGTCTCTAAATCTATTTCAGGCGGTAAAAGTTTGGGGATAGTACTCATACATTGATTCCTTTATATATACGGGGACTAAATTCTCTATACATGTCATTAGTGAAGTGTATACGAAAGTGGCTTTTTCTATACATATCATCGAGGACAAGTATACGAAAGTGGCTTTTTCTATACATATGATTTAACTGCTTGGGCAAGATAGCCGGTTGATTGGGTGAATCTCCTCGCGGTGAACCTAAGTTGTAAGCCCGGGATGAAATCCAAAACACTACTTTTCTCCAAAGATGTTCTCATTAGCTGCTAAGATCTCGGTCCAATCACTATTATATTTGAATCTGATCACGTGCCAGCCGGAATCTTCCAGATCATCTTGTATTTTTTTGTCGGATTCTGCTTGCTGGGGAGAATCATGGATAGGACCATCAATATAGACGGCGACGTATTTATGGCTGTAGAGATAATCTGGTTTAATTTGACAGGATGCGATAAGTTTCTGAGCGTGGGTCGGCAGGATATAACCGCCCTTGTAAACCAGATCAAGCCACTTTACTTCAAGAGCCGAGCCTGCCAGTTGCTTTAATCTCTCATAGTGTTCTGTGCGTGAGAACTCTCTTGATGAACGAGATAAGTTCGAACTGAGCAGACTAATCAGTATATCAATTATCGCCTTACGATCCAGCAAGGCATGATCGGTCTGGTTAGAATAGCTCATCAAGCAGTCGTAACAGGCAGCTTCACAAGGTTCCTGCGCTTGAGGAGCTTTTAGCAGGTCTTCAAACGAGATGGGATCATAGTGGCAGAGTTCTATTGCTTCTTTGATGACGCGTTTAAAGCCAGCCTGGTCTATAACCCGCTTCAGAACCCCGGCTCCACCTTCTGTGGCCTCATAGAAAAGGATTGATTTTCTGTGGTTTCGCGAAGGTAACGATTCTGCTGAAAGTTCGTTATCTTCCAATTCAAAGACTCTCTGGATGGCATTCTTCAAGGCTGCCTGTAACGAGGCGAGAATGGTATCGTTCAGGCTCAGCTGAGGCTCAAATAAAAGGCAATTCTTGGTGTCACTGACAAAGGGACGCACCAGAATCTTCGCTTTACCCATAGGTGAATCATCATCGCCTTCTTCATCCTTCCTCTTTGCCCAATATCCACGTTCCGTATCCAACCAGAAGCCTTCAGGTTCGCCTCGTACCCGTTTTCTATACCCCATGTTAATGCGCCAGATCATAGCGGAATCACCATAGGTCAGGGTTCCCAGGCATTCATCACCACGCATGATTTGGGAACTTATACAAGACAAACGTCCTGATCGCAAGGCATAACGTATGGTAGTGCGGATATCAAATCCAAGTTTCAAACGCTCTTCTTCATCGCAATTTATCTGATCCCTGCGTTTGGCGACCACGTTTTGGAGTCTGAACAGGTTCAATATGGTTTCGCCAATATAGATTCCGCAATGATCGCAATTATCATACTTTTGTTTGTCTGCACCAGTTTCCACTACATGCAGATACCCGCATTGGGGGCATATCTTTGCTGCGCTGGTTGTCACCTTGTTCTGTTCATCTTGAGCAGGCATGATAACCTGGTTAATGATGTAGCGGGAGCCTTCATGATAGACAAAAGACCGCGGTCCAAATTCGGTAATGGCTAAGAAGCGGGGTCTGGATAGATATTCATCTTTACCACTTCTCAATCTTCTCCCGGGAATAAAAGCTGAGAGAGGCAGACGGGGGAAATTGTATCCGGGGAGAAAGCCTTCACTGGCAAAATAGCGATAACTATAGAAGTCTGATTGAATGACGCCACTTGAGGTTGTTAGTAGTTCCAATTGCGATTCAGCTTCTCTTCTGAGCTGTTTGGCCTGGTCTTTGTCCGCTTGCCTCCGGGAAACATCGAGGATTATCTTATTCTGCACTTCCTGCTGACGGAGAGCGGCTTTATATAAGCCTCGCCAGCGCTCACAGGCTTGTTGAAACTGCAGGGGAAGTTGGCTCATGATATCATTCAACCAATCCGGAGTATACCAGATAGAGGTTTTAATATTCTCTTCAATTGAGCTTATTATTCGTGCAGCTCTGGTTAAGGCTCTTTGTCTGATAGAAAAATCGAGCAGAACTTTTTGAACGTCCGGTAAGAGCTCAAGGGTAGGTGGCTGACCGGAGATATCAATGATTTCGGTTAGAGTATTACCTAAGTTAATCTTGGCTTCGGAAAGCCAGATCGCATTGATATGCGAACGCAGCATATCCTCATTAGCTAAATCAATCTGTGGCGTTGCTACCGCCCCTGAGACCATATTGACGGGACGTTTGAAGAAATACTGGTCATGCGGACTTCCGGTAGAACAATACGTAAATACCAATGCTGGTTGACCACTTCTACCGGCACGTCCACTGCGTTGAGCATAATTCGCAGGAGTAGGTGGAACATTGCGCATGTTAACCACATTCAAGAGCGATATATCGATACCCAATTCCATAGTGGGGGAGCAATATAAAATCGGAAGTTTCGCCTCCCGAAAATCATTTTCTCTGCGTTCCCGTTCATCATAGGACACTTGGGCTGTATGCTCCCTGGAGTATATACCCCGGGTAGATGCTGCGATGAATTGGTAGAATTCCTTGAAATACTGGTTTACGGGTTGCCCTTCCAAAGATAGCGAGGTTTGACGGATGGGATCATATGCTCCCTCGGAACCATCCCCCGCCTTCCAGACCATCGCATCTGCCACTAATTGATAACCGGGCACATCCTCTGCTTTGCTGTCTTTCACCTTTTCAATGATCCCATAGGTAACCAGACCGTCCAGCAGGTTCTCAATAATTTGCTGGGTATCATCTAAGGTAAGCTTCTGAGCGTAGTTACTGATAGTGTTTTGGCGCCTGATGTACTGCCCAAAACCGCCTCGGGAAGAAAGATATGTGTCACCACCATAATCTCCAGGCTTACGCGACCGGGGATAAAGCACTGAAGCATGAATTAATTGCTTGGTCTGTTCATTCTCGTCAAAGCCCCAAGGCGGGATAAGACGCTGTTGGCTTTGCTGAAAGATGCGTTCTTGTTCCTGTTGGTCGAGATAGGATACTTTGATCGCAAGTTCTCTTCTCATCCAATCCAGCAGCGCTTTCAGGATCTTGGTTCTGGTTAGCGTATCTGCATTGGCGATAGCAGGATGACAGCTTGCCCACTGCTCGGTATCACCGGCTAATTCATCAAGAGAAAGATATTCAATTTCCAAGAGCCCGGTTTGTTCAAGGTTTGGCGCGGTAACTCTCCATCCTCTTTTCAAATCACGATAAAGATGATATCCCAGGACGTTTCTCAAGGCACGTTCAGTCTCTATCTTGGCAAGCCCCTTGCTTGCATCTGGATTGGAAGCATACTCCGCAAAAGGTAAGCGCAAACTTTCAAAGACCAATTGGGTAAGCTCACTATGTCTGACACCCTCAGGGCTCTTGCTCACTAAGGCATGATAAGCAGCGCCTCTTAATAAACCTACCTGGACAAAGTCATTAAAATGCCCCGACTGTAGCGATGCATCCTGTCTATTATCGGTAAAGCTTAAAAGTTTACGAGCTTCAGGAGGTAATTCCATATTACGGATATGCCTTACGGCCGATAGGGATAATATGGTGGTGGCAGTGCTTCTACCTTCTGTGCCCAAGGCAGATAGCTTGGCAAAGTCACTTCTTTGATTGGCGGCATAAGAGACCATACAATGGGGACAAAAACGAAAAGGAGCCTCAAGAAAGAGCATCTGTCGGCCTGAGTTGCTAATCTGGCCATCCGGTGTCACACGAACCGGTTGGGGCAGATATGCCCGACGCTTGTACATGATCTTTCCATCTTGGTCTTTCCATTCCTCGGGTACTTTATCAGCGTTTTCAGCTGCATTATCAGACCATTTATCGGCTTCATTAACGTAGAGGAATCCGGCTTTCTGCTCCTCATCAAAGATATGCCCATACAGATCCCGGGGAATAAATCGCCATGTTTCCATCTCCTCATCGAAGACCTTGGCGACCGTATAATACTCTTGACCACAGTGGCGGCAAAATGCCAGGGGAAGCAGTATCTTTTCTTTATTGCTATTGGGAACATACAATTGCCTCTGAACCGTCAGGTGCCTGATGTCATTCTCATCGAGAGATGCATAGACCGTATCCCCTCTACTGATGAACTGGTGCAATTTAAAAGCAAAGACGGGAAAGCCGTTACTGGGATTATTTGTTTTAAACCCCAACATGAGGGCCTGCTCGATCGCACTTTTACAGATTGATAAATCTATCCCGGTGAGCTTACTGAGTTTTGCAGCCCCACCATCCTTGCCGGAGATGCACTTTGCCGAAGATCGGTACAACCTTCCTGAAACCGGGTCCGTCTCCACTCCGAAGGTAGTCTCTATCCATGAGAAAAATGTATCTCGCTTAATTTCCTCTATGTCCCCAGCATTGACCTGGAAAATACCATTTACTGAATCCCTGAGCCTTGAGATAATTGCAGGACTCTCAAACCTAAATTCTTGGGTTAAGCGTTGCAGTGATTCTCCGATGACATCTTCCGGCTCTACCTTGCTCCCGAATAGTAGGGTTGCGACTCTGGAGATTTCAAGATTCTGCTCCCTGCGATCACCTGTACTGGATAAGGTGGCCGATGTCCCCACACAGATCACTTTCTCTGCCTTTGTGGCATCTATGGTCCTTCTGATCAGCATGGCTACATCAGCACCTTGCCGACCCCGGTAAGTGTGCAATTCGTCCAGGACTAAATATTTGAGATTTTTACAAGCATTCACCAGAGGGGCTTCATTGGGTCTGGTCAGAATAAGCTCCAGCATCACGTAATTAGTCAATAATATGTCTGGGGGATTTGCGCATATTTCCAACTTTTCCTGTTCTGACTCCTGGCCGGTATAACGTTTGAAAGTGACGGATTTGGCCCCAGAGCTAAAACCCCAATTAACGAATTTACTCAGTTCTTTTTCCTGACTATTGGCCAGAGCATTCATGGGATAGACAATAATGGCTTTGATGCCTCCCCCACTCCCCATATTTAAGATGTGATTCACAATAGGGATGATATAGGCTAAACTCTTCCCGGAACCGGTACCTGTAGTAAGAATGTAGTTCCGCCCTTGGACTGCTCGTTTGATAGCCTCTGTTTGATGCCGATACAATTGCATTTCTTTACCAAAGTCAGTTTCATCCTTCTTGATCCTGAAGATCTGCTGGCATTGGGGATGCAGGATGCCGGATTTGACTAATTCATCAATGGATTCACCAGATTCAAAAAACGGACTCAATTGTATTAATGGATCAGGCCAGAGTAAACCATCATGTAACTCACGGACGACCATATCTTTGATCGCATCGTCTTTGATGGTTATAAAGCCCTTTACAAAAGAGCAGTAATCTGCAATCAGCTTTTCTCTAAGCTCGAAAACATTCATCGGTAAACCCTCCCCTTAGTCCTACAACCGGATAATAATCGTAAACAAACTCTTAGCTTTTTCAGAATCACGGTCATTACTTATCGTCTTTCTGCTGTTTGCGGCTTGCTCCACCAACCTTGACCCAGGCCTCAATCTCAGAGATCTTGAATTTCCACAATCGCCCCATCCGATGAACTGGCTTAGCGTGTGTTGCTACCCACCGAGAAACAGGATCACTGCTAACACCCATATACGAGCAGTCCTCTTTCACCGAGAGCCAGCGGTCATTCATCTCATTCATGATCTCTCCTAATATCCATAATGGCAATGGTATCAGTGCTGATGATTGGACTTTTTCCACTTCAATCCATCGCTGATTTATATGTTTCTTAACCTTCCCAATTCGTCAACTGATATTTTCGGGTATTGTCAGCAGTAATGGGCCGAGACTGTTCAAAAAGCACAACCAGCTTAAGCAGCTTTCATTGTTTTCATTGAGAAAAGCAGGTCGACATATTAGATAGCGTTATGGGTTATACACACAGCGAAGGTCTCACACAGATTACGCGGATTTCACAGATTTTGTTATATGGAGAGGTTATCCGTTATGCGGTATGCGTTACGAGTTAAGCGGTATACGGTATGCGTTATCCATGAGTTCCGAATGGTATTCAGATAGAACCCCGAGACCCGAAATCACCCTCCCCCCCCTGAGTCCCGTAGGGACGGCATTATAGATAGCATAACAATTGATTGCCAATACCTTGTGAATTCCTTATGCATAAATATATGCCGTGCTGCTTGCACTCGGGAATCATATGGGGATATTACGGGAAACTATCTAAATAGGGGTAGGGGAGCGATCCATTACTGGGCTCCCCTCCCTCCGAACCGTACGTGCGATTCTCCCGCATACGGCTCTCCAGAAAGCAGGTT
>JARRCD010000066.1 GCA_029982875.1 Candidatus Cloacimonadota bacterium
TATATCAACGGAAATTTGCAAAAGCTATGTCCGGTTGGCCAAACCAAGCTATCCTGATGCCTGATAAGCCAATAACCACCTAAGCACCTCTTTAGGACTTCCTGAGCCGAAGCTGGGGAGATGCTCAGGAGCTGCTCAGGGAGCGTAGCCCGTATTAAATGGGAGAAGATTTATGATTTACGATTTAGGATTTAGAATTTACGATTTAGGATTTACGATTACACAGGAGTAAGGAGAAAAGAATGAAAGTACAATTCAAGAACATTTTAAAGGCCTACAGTGGCAAATGTGATGGGCTGGTATATTTTTACAATCCCCGCCTGCATCGTGTGCTCTGTAGACGTCATGTGATTCCCAAAGCGAGTCCGCAAAATCGGCGTTTAGCAGCTGTATCCAGCAATCTCAGCGCCCTCAATCCCTCACCTGGATTCATCACCGATTTAAGGCATTACGCTGCCCTCTTGCCACAGCAGGGACAAAATTGGCGAAATGTATATGTCAAGATGATGTATGCGCTTTCCCGGCTTTACAATGTAGACCTGGCCGTGCTCACGCGAGAGCAGATTGAGCAGCTATCTCTGCCTTGTAATAGTGTGAAGGCTGCCATTGAGGCGGGTTTATTGGTCCCGGTGAAAGGCTATGAAAATTATACTTCCGGCCTTTGAAGAGCACGAGCTAACTATCATATATTACAATGGATAAGAATATGTATTCCGGGCAATATTTTACTTGACAACCCCCCGCTCCAGTATATAATGACATCTATGAGGTGTAAATATATGATAAACGAAGCATTAAAATGTATCTGCCAAAGCTATCCCCAGCTCGAGGGCACTAAGATCCTCAAGCTCCTGGCCGATGAGTCAAATAGACCCATCCTCAGCACCGTGCTCGAGCTGGTTCTAACGGGAAAGCTTAGTATTAAAGAAGCCGAGCTTGCTTACTATCACCCGCTGGGAATACCGCTAACCGACTATCGGACTTTGCAGGAGATTCGCCGCCGAATGCGCCGTCTCAATGCGATGAAAGCGCAGTATCTCAGCAGTCACGCAGGAGAACAAAGCCCCTATGACGCCGAGCTCAAAGCCCTGATCAAATACTGTAAAGAATGCACCAAACCTTCCGGCGCAATCAAGAACAGCTCGGATGAACTCAGAAAAGCCTATCGCCGCCAATACGCCGCCATTCGCCGTCTCTTTGCCAAGGCCGAAGCGGATGGTCACCAGGAGGCAGTAGCGATCGTAAAACGCAATCTGAGGCTGGGTTATAGCAGTATGATCTTTCGCCCTGAGAATTCATCGTAAGGCTGATGATACGCATCAAAGGGTCAGGGGTTGAAGCTGGCACAGAAACTCAACCGAAGCGGGGGTGGCAGGCTGGCTTGATAGCTCTTAACAGTATGCAACGCAGAGCATAAGATGGCATTACAAAAAATATGGTTGACCGCAAAACGATGCGCATATATTATGGTTCAAAGCTAAAATTACGGGAGTATCTGGCGATGAAAGTTCTAAAAACTTATCCGGATAAGTGTATTGCTTGCCATGTCTGCGAGAGCACTTGTTCGAGTCTTTATTTCAAAGAGGACAAGCCCGAATTATCACGGATTCAGATTCACGATGAGACTAATCCTCCTCAAATGAATGTCTGCAATCAATGTCGAGCCTGCGAGGCAGTATGTCCCACCCTGGCGCTTGCAATGAATAAACAAGGCGTAGTGTTGCTTTCCCGCAATCTCTGCATAGGTTGCCTGATGTGCGTGGCTGCGTGCCCCATAGATAGCATGCGCCCCGCGTGGGGGAGACAGAATCCATTCAAATGTATCGCTTGTGGTAGCTGCGTGAAGACCTGTCCGGCTGATGCGCTGGAAATAGTAGAAGAATAAGGAGATATAATGACAGACAGGAAAGTATTGGCTGAATACCGATATGCTTTGCACCCCATCGACAAAGGCTACAATCGCCGCAGTCTTTATATAAACCTGGGCAGCAAGGAAATCAAAGAAAAGCCCGTGACCGATATGATGATCGATAAATTCGTCGGCGGTAAGGGCTTTGATCTATATCTGATGTGGCACGGCGTCAAAGACGACACCAAATGGAATGACCCTGAAAATGAAATCTGCATCTCCTTTGGCCCGCTATGTGGCAATACCTCCTATCCCGGCAGCGGGAAATCCATCGTGACCACCATTTCACCGCTAACAGGCATCCCTGTTGATTGTAATGTGGGCGGACATTTTGGCCCCTACTGTAAGTTTGCCGGTTTTGATGCGGTGGAGATTCAAGGCATTGCAGATGAGGAAGTAATAGTTTTTATCGATGGAGATAAGGGGATCGTGAAGATAATGACTGCGCCGGATGAGGAGATCAATAGCCATGTCTTGGCCGAAGCTTTGCACCAGGAATTTGCCGAAAGCGATGATAAGATGCAACAGGTTTCTGTGGTCTCAACCGGACAAGCGGCGGATCATGTATTGATTACTTGTCTGAATTTCTCCTTCTGGGATCGCCGTCGCAAAGTAGCCCGCCTCAAACAGGCCGGACGCGGAGGCACGGGAACAGTATTCCGCAACAAAAAGATCAAAGCGCTGGTAGTGAAATACTCGGGTCTCAAGGTAGATGCCAATCAGCCCGCCGACCTCAAAACCCTGCAAAAGACAGGACTTAAGCTCCACAAAGAAATCCAGGCTGGAGATGATAGCCAATGCCGGATGCATCAAGTGGGCACAGTTCACCTGACGGAGATCATGAATGACTATGACCTGCTCCCGATCAAGAATTTCAAATACGGTCAGATGCCCGAGGCCAAAGGACTGCACTCTAATGAGTTCCGCAAGCTCTTTACGCAGGGTATGGCTGATGGCTGTTGGTATGGCTGCTCGCTCTCCTGTTGTAAGGCTGTGGATCAATTCAAACCTCGCACTGGTCCTTATCAAGGGCAACCCGTTTGTGTGGATGGTCCGGAATATGAGACCGCCGGAGGCTGTGGCTCCAATATCTGCGTATGGGACGCCCGCGATGTAGTGGAGATCAATTTCTATTGCGATACCTATGGCGTAGATACCATCTCATTTGGCACCAGCGTCGCCTTTGCAATGGAATGCTATGAGAATGGTATTCTGAATAAGGAACGCACGGGCGGACTTGATCTCAGCTGGGGTAATGCCGACGCTGCGCTGGAGATATTGCATCAAATGGCTCGGGGAGAAGGCTTTGGCCTGATCGTAGGGCAAGGTGTGCGGCGGATGAAAAAGATCTTTGCCGAAAAATACGGCGCTGATCCCCAGTTTTTGCAAGATATCGGGATGGAAGCTAAAGGCTTGGAATACTCTCAATATATGAGCAAAGAATCGCTCGCTCAGCAGGGTGGTTATACTCTGGCTCTCAAAGGTCCCCAACACGATGAAGCCTGGCTGATCTTCATGGATATGGTCAATAACGCCATTCCCACCTTTGAGGATAAAGCTGAAGCTCTGCACTATTTCCCGATGTTCCGCACCTGGTTTGGCTTGCAAGGCCTTTGTAAGCTGCCCTGGAACGATATCGAACCGGCTGATAATGCTAAAACTGATGAACCCGCCAAGGTCCCCGAACATGTGCAAAACTATGTGGATATCTACAAGGCCATCACCGGAAAACCGCTGGATAAGCATGAACTGATCCGCCAAAGTGAGCGCGTATACAATTTCCAGAAGGTCTTTTGCATGCGCATGGGCAGAGGTAAGAGAATTGATGACATTCCGCCCTATCGCGCCGTGGGTCCTGTCACGGAAGAGGAATATCTATCCCGCCAGGAACGCTATGACAATCTGCTGAAAGAGAAGATCGGAATAGACCCCGCAGGAAAAAGCACGGCGGCAAAGATGGAGCTTACCCGCAAATATCGGGAAGATCAATATGAACAGCTGGTAGATGCAGTATACAAACGCAAAGGCTGGACTCCAGAGGGAGTGCCTACACTCGAGCATCTAAAAAATATCGGGATGGATCTGCCGGAAGTAATCGAAGTGGTAAAACGCTACCTGTAAAGTATATAACACAAGATAAGGCCTGTCCTAAATGCGAGGCAGGCCTTTCTTTATTATAAAGAATCTATTTCACCAGAATGAATTTGCGGGGCTTGATCTTCTCTTGGCCCCTGGCTTTCAAAAAGTAAATCCCCGTGCTGAGATGCTGCAGCGCTTCCTTGTTTACTTCGCATACCCCCGAGATATCAGTATGGACGCTATGCACCAGTTGTCCGCGTATATTGTAAATCCCAATTTCAAGGGGCTGTTTCACAGCGGTCTCAAGTCTGAAGCCTTGGGACCTTCTGGCGGGATTGGGATAGCTGACAATCTGAGCTGGAGGCGGAGCCTGGGTCTCATCAGAATTGGAGATGGGATTATTGATGTCACAAAAGTAGAGTTTATTGCCACTTTGCATTCTGAGCTCATTACCATAGATATATGATCTGGTGTTATATAAAACGTTGATGTCAATGGTTTGACTGTGCAGGGTCTGCAAATCATTGGTAAAGACATAATTGAGCTGGAGCGGGGTGACATCATCCTTATACCAATAGACCATATCGGAACTATAATTCCATCTATATAACATCTCCATATTCTCAAACTCATGCCTGGCAATCAAATTCATAGTGCCCTCTTGCGTTTCTTCAAGGAAGGAAAAGTAATATCTATCGCCAGTATCTGTATATTCAAGGCAAAAGGCTAACCACAGCCCCTCGCTAATTTTCCGAAAGGATATGATATTGCTTATATCTATATTAATGTCATACAAATCAATATCATAACTGAAATCATCATATATGCTTATGCGGGCAATTTGGGGCGCAGAATCCGGCATGACGCATACAAAATAAAGCTGATTATCATCTGTTAATAAGTGGGCAGTAAACCATGCCTGCGGTAAGCCGGGGATGACAAGCTCTTGATAAGCAAGCATTTCACCGTCAAGATCGTAGACATACATTTGCGCTGGCATGGCTAATGAGCCTCGGGGCACTTGTAAATATAAATAGTTTGCATCCTCAAGTTTGAGGAAATACTTTGTCACAAGACTTTGATCCATATAATACGCGGGATCCAAAAGGCTGAGGCTTTCACCGGTAATCAGATCATGCATGAAAAGTCCATCTCTGGATGATAAAACCAAACGGTAATCATCGGTAATATATCTGATCTGGTTTCCCCACAGCCCTTCATCATATTGATATTGATAAAGATATTCAGAATAAGCCGTATCATCAGAGAAAACATCCACACGGAGGAAATATTGGGGATTGTTGAAGATGGAATTCTCATATACCCAAATCATAATACACCGTTCATCATTCACTGAATAATAGAAAGTGGGATAATAATCAAGGTCCTCATTGGAGGGTGTGGTCCCGGCAAAGTTTGCTTCGCTGAACTGATGATCATCATAGCTGTATGAATACGTATAATTGTAATAATCTGAATCCCAATCAGCTTTGGCACGCACATAAAACTTTATATCACCATTGGGTTTAGGTAGCATGAAGGTAAACCAGGGTGATTGCTCCAGCACCGGCATACTCAGAGAATCCCGCAGAGTAATATTGGCTTCGGAGTTTTGGCCGAAAAGACTGACACAACTTAGGGCGACTAAGATCAGGACTGCACTGCTTAGACATTTACGCATCGTATCCTCCTTTGCGTATCAGGAACAATAATTTGTTAAACGCATTTAGAACAAATCCAAGACAAAATTTAATCTACCTCGGGAAACCGTCAAGTTTTTTTATGGCTCACCCCAGGCGTTGGTCTCACACAGATTTCACAGATTTCACAGATTTTTTTTATGTTGAGGGGGTTATCCGTTATGCGTTATCCGTTATGGGCGCAGCGATGGTCTCACACAGATTTCACGGTCTCACCCAGATTTCACGGATTTCACAGATTTTTCTTTTATATGGAGAGGTTATGCGTTATCCGTTATCCGTTATGCGTTATCCGTTATCCGTTATGGGTTATGCGTTATCCATGAGTTCCGAGGGACGGCATATCAGCTCTTGTCCATAATGCAGATAAATATACCTTGTCGCTGGCAATGGGGAATGATGGGGACTTCGTGGATCGGACCAGAATTGTATTGACATAATCTGCGCCTTTGAAAGCTTGGAAAAATATTATTATCAGATGCAAGAGAAAGGAGTAAATATGCCGTATATTTCTAATACTGATAGAGATAGACGGGAAATGTTGGCCCAGATCGGAGTTGAGAATTTTGACGAACTGATCCAAGCTATTCCTGCCAAATTCCGTGTAAAAGACGGGCTTCATATGGGTAAAGCGCTCTCCGAGATGGAGATCACAGAAAAGATCAAGAGCCAGACCTGCAAAAACCTCTGTGCTCAAACTGCCAATTCATTTCTGGGCGCCGGAGTCTATGATCACTTCATCCCCGCGGCGGTGGATGCGATAGTTTCCCGACCGGAATTTTACAGTGCTTATACGCCCTATCAGGCCGAAGTTAGCCAGGGCACTCTACAGTATATCTATGAATACCAGACCATGATCTGTGAGCTCACTGGGATGGATATCGCCAATGCTTCCATGTATGACGGTGCCAGCGCCATTGCTGAAGCCATCCTTATGGCTGTGCGGAGCAATAAGCGGCAAAAGGCGTTGTTGCCAGCCACGCTGAATCCGGAATATCTGCGCGTAATCAAAGCCTATACTGAAGGCGTGGGAGTAGAGCTGATCAGCATTCCCGCTAAAGATGGTTTAAGCGATCTGGACGCCTTGCAAAAGAGCTTGGATGATAGCGTGAGCTCTGTGGTTATCCAGAGTCCCAATTTCTATGGTAATATCGAAGATGCACAAGCAATCTCGGAATTGGTACATCACCAGCAGAATTGCCTTTTGATAGCTTGTGTGGATCCCATCTCATTGGCGATACTCAATGCTCCTTCAGAATACAAGGCCGATATCGTTGTGGGCGAAGGCCAGGCTCTGGGAAACAGTATGTATATGGGCGGTCCGCTCTTTGGTTTTTTCGCCACCCTATTACCCATGAGCCGGCAGATGCCAGGACGCATTGTCGGCGGCACGGTGGATAAAGAAGGCAAGCGGGCTTATGCGCTCACGCTGCAGACTCGGGAACAGCATATCAGACGTGCCAAGGCTACCTCAAATATCTGTTCCAATCAATCCCTTTGTACCCTTGCTGCCACCGTATATATGAGCCTGATGGGCAAGGAAGGTCTGCGTGAAGTAGCGCTCCAAAGCACTCAGAAAGCGCACTATCTGGCGGCTGAACTGGGCAAGATCAAGGGTATCTCGCTGAAGTATCCTCAAGCTGCTTTCTTTAAGGAATTTGTAATTAACACCCCGATTCCTGCTCAGACGATTATTACCCGCATGGCACCCCGCAATATCTATCCGGGAGTGGCTATCGGCGAAGATGAGCTGATGCTGGCAGTTACCGAGAGGAAGCGGAAAAGGGAGATTGATGACTTTGTCAAACAGATGCAGGAGGTCTGCCATGCCTAAGACTATTTTTGAACATTCCTCAGAAGGACGCCGAGGGGTGAGACTCCCGACCCGCGAGATAGATACTCCGCTGCAAGATCTGATTCCTGCCCAATATCATAGAAAGCATCCAGCTCGTTTACCCGAAGTGAGTGAAATGGACGTGATGCGGCATTATATCAAGCTTTCACATTGTAATTACTTTATCGAGAAGGGTATGTATCCTCTGGGTAGCTGTACCATGAAATACAATCCCAAGATTCATGAAACCCTGGTACATAATAGCTGCTTTGCCAATCTGCATCCTTATCAGCCGGAAAGCACTTTGCAGGGAGCTCTGGAGCTGCTCTATGAATTACAGGAAGATCTGGCTGAGATATCAGGCATGGCTAAGGTATCTCTGCAACCCGCAGCAGGTGCGCAGGGAGAATTCACTGGCATCAAGATCATCTCTGCCTACCACAAAGCCAAGGGCAATCTGCACAAGACCAAGGTCATTATTCCGGATAGCGCTCACGGCACCAATCCTGCCACCTGTAAGTTGGTGGGTTATGATGTGGTGGAGCTCAAATCAAATTCCGCAGGACGCTGCGATATAGCGCGGTTACGCGACCTCGTAGACGAGAACACGGCGGGCTTTATGCTCACCAATCCCAATACCTTAGGCTTGTTTGAGACTCAGATCGAAGAGATTGCCGAGATCATGCACAGTGTCGATGCTCTGCTCTATCTGGATGGGGCAAATCTTAATGCCCTTTTAGGTATTGTCCAGCCCGGAAAGATAGGCTTTGACATTATGCACTTCAATCTGCATAAAACTTTTTCCACCCCACACGGTGGCGGTGGCCCCGGAGCCGGGCCTGTGGGAGTAGTGGAAAAGTTAGTTCCCTATCTGCCAGTGCCTATCATTAGCAAAGAGCAGGATAACTATCTTCTGGATTATGCTCATGAAGCTACTTCCATCGGCAAGGTACATACTTTTTACGGCAATTTTGCCGTCCTTGTCCGCGCCTATATCTATATCAAGATGTTGGGAGCCGAGGGCTTACGTCGCATTAGTGAAAATGCCATTATCAATGCCAATTACCTGAAGACTTTGCTCCGGAATACTTATCACATTCAGCATCAGGAATACTGCATGCACGAATTTGTGGCAGATGGCAGCAAACAGAAAAAGGAGCATGGGGTAAACACCATGGATATTGCCAAACGTCTTTTGGACAAGGGTTTTCATGCTCCCACGGTGTATTTCCCCTTGATTATTCCGGAAGCGATGATGATCGAGCCTACCGAGACCGAAAATCTGGAATCTCTGAATGCCTTTGCCCAAGCCATGAAAGAAATTGCCCAGGAAGCAAAGGAAAATCCGGAATTATTACATGAAGCACCGCTATCCACTCCCGTGAGACGGGTGGATGATGCGCGTGCAGTCAAAGAGCTTGACCCCATTTTCAAGATCAAATAACATATTATACAAGGAGAATACATGAAAAGACTCTTTATACTGATCCTCGCACTTATCAGTCTGGCTGGTTTATACGCGCAAAACGTGAAACTTGGCTATATCAATACAGATCGCATCCTGATGGATAGCAATGAAGCAGCCGAGATTGCCCGGCTCTTTCAGCTTGATCGGCAGAATTGGACTCAGCAGATTCGGGATTTAGATGCTGAAATCCAACAGATGGAGAGGGATTTTGAGATTCGGAAACTCTCGATCTCAGAGGCAAATAAACGAGAATTGCAAAGCCAAATAGATAGTAAAAAAGAAGAAGCCGGCCGCTTGCTGGAAGAATATTTCGGAGAAGGGGGACAGGCAGAACAGCGCTATCGGGAATTGATCAGCCCCTTGACTGCCAAGATCCAAGAGATCATCAGCACTATCGCAGAAGAGGAAGATTATACGATGATCTTTGATGTGAGCATGGGCGTGGTCTTATTTGCTACTCCGGAGATTGACCTCACCGACCAGGTCTTGCAAGAGCTGAATAAAGATACTATCGCACCAGGTGAGACTGCATCAGAAGAACAGCCTAAGCTTCCAGAGCTCAATGATCCCTTGGCTGATGACTTCAAAGATAACTTCATGGATGGTTTGGAAGAAGATACCAAGCCTCAGGATCTCAAGCCATAAGATGAAGAGATTTACTCTCAGTCTTGATCCCGATAGCATAATCAAAATTACATCTGCTGAGTGGATAGGCCCCAAAGATATCGTGCTATCCAACGTCTGTGAACCTGATGAAGCGGATTCCAGCTCCATCATCTTCTGCGAACAGGAACGCTTACTTGAGCAAGTTAAGGCCTCTCCAGCCGGTTTGGTCGTAACTTCAGCAAGCCTCCAAGCCCGTTTGGGTTCGCGTCCGCTCTTGATAGCCGAAAACCCCTATTTAACCTTTATGACTATGGTGTCTTATTGGCTGGAACTGGAAGCAGGTCAACAAGATTACTCAATTCATCCCACAGCCATCATCGACCCTACGGTGCGTTTTGAGGGTGAGGCGGCCATCGGTGCGCATGTTGTCATCGCCGCAAACACCGTGATCGGGGATCGGGTGAGCATTGGCGCAAACTGTATTATCGGGAAAGACGTATTTATTGGAACCGAAAGCAGCTTGTATCCTCAGGTCACAATATATGATTCTTGTCAGATCGGCAAGCATTGCATCCTGCACAGCGGAGTCGTGATCGGCGCTGATGGCTTCGGCTATCAGGTGATGGAGGGCAAACAACAGAAGGTGCCGCAAGTGGGGAATGTGATCATTCACGATGAAGTTGAGATCGGGGCAAATAGTTGTATAGACCGTGCTACGCTGGGCTCCACCGTGATCGGGAAGGGCACGAAGATTGATAATCTGGTGCAGGTGGGGCATAATTGCGTGGTGGGCGAACATAGTATCCTTTGCGCCCAAGTAGGTCTTGCCGGCAGTACTATCGTGGGAGATTGGGTCTATCTTGCCGGTCAGGTAGGAGCAGCGGGGCATATCAGCATCGGGTCTCAGGCCATGGTAGGAGCGCAAAGCGGTATAGCAAGCAACCTTCCGGGAGCAGCTCAATATTTTGGGACTCCGGCTATCGACGCCAATCTGATGAAGCGCGTAGTCGTATCATGGAAGCATTTACCGGAAATGTATCGCGCCTATCAAAAAACCCTGAAGGGAGATAAAAGTGACTGAATATAAAGAAACTATAGGTGCTGAAGTATCCTATACCGGAATTGGCTTGCACAGCGGAGAGATCTCTACAATCCGGTTTAAACCTGCCGGTAGTGATGAGGGGATCGTATTTATCCGCGTGGATTTACCGGATAGCCCTGAGATTCCAGCCGATATTGATCATGTGGTAGATATCTCACGGGGAACCACAATCGGTGTGGGCGACGCTACTGTTGGCACGATTGAGCATGTCTTATCCGCGATCAAGGGCCTCAATCTGGATAATATCCGCATCGAGATAGATGGCCCTGAAGCTCCGGTGGCAGATGGATCGGCCATCGTTTTCCTCAATCTGCTGAAGCAAGTGGGGAAGGTGCAACAAGATAGCGAAAGAGTATATTTTGAGATCGATGGTCCTATCAGTTTTTCGGCGCCTAACGAGAATGTGGATGTGGTGATTGTCCCCTCAAATGATCTCAAGATCACCTTTATGATCGATTACAAGCATCCCTATTTGGGCACACAATACACTTGGCTGCCCAATCTGGATGTCTATGAAAAAGATTTTGCCGGAGCCCGCACCTTCTGCTTTATCAACGAGATCTTGGAACTCAAAGAGAAGGGGCTGATCAAGGGCGGCTCTCTGGAAAACGCTTTAGTGATCGCAGAGCCTGGGATCAGCGATGAAGAGCTCAAGCATCTACAGGAAGTTTTTGGCTACCATGAAAAGGTTACCGTCTCTCCCGAAGGTATCTTAAATAGCCACCCGCTGCGCTATCATAATGAATTTGTACGGCATAAAGTCGTGGATCTTATCGGTGATATAGCGCTTTTGGGCGTTCCCATCAAGGGGCATATCCTGGCCGCACGGAGTGGACATAAGACCAATGTCGAGCTGGTGAAAAAACTGCGCCAGATTCAAAAGAAACAGGAATTGCAAAACATCTATCAAAGGTCCAAAACCAAGGAAGTGGTATTTGATATCAACGCCATCATGCGCATTATCCCGCATCGTTACCCCTTCCTCTTGGTAGATAAGATACTGGATTTTGTCCCCGGAGAATCTATCGTGGGGATGAAGAATGTCACTATCAATGAGCCTTTCTTTCAAGGACACTTCCCCGGGCATCCCATTATGCCAGGCGTCTTCATCATCGAGGGAATGGCACAAGCTGGAGGTATCATGCTGCTCAATCAGCTGGAAAATCCCCAAGACTATGTCGCATATTTTGCCTCAATTGACAATGTTAAGTTCAGAAAACCAGTAATGCCGGGTGATACCTTGCGTTATGAACTCACTGTAATCTCACTCAAGCGCTCTTTAGCCAAGATGCACGGCGATACTTTTGTCAATGGCGAGAAAGTGGCCGAGGGAGACTTTATGGCAATGATCACAAAGAGGAATCCATGAGTAATATACACCCTACAGCGATCATCAAAAAAGGGGCGGTCATCGGTCTTGATTGTGAAATCGGCCCTTATTGCATTATCGGTGAAAACGTGATTATGGGAGATCATAATATCTTGCAGAACAACGTTGTACTGGAAGGACATACGACCATTGGCAAGGGAAATAAGATCTTCCCCTATGCGGTTTTAGGCACCGACCCCCAAGACCTCAAATTTGCAGGACAACCCAGCCGGTTAAGAATCGGCGATTATAATACGATCCGCGAATTTGTAGCTATCAATCGCAGCAATCAGATGGAAGAAGATACCGTATTGGGAGATAATAACCTGCTCATGGAATATGTGCATGTGGCACACAATTGCCAGATCGGCTCAAACTGCATTATTGCCAATGTCGTGCAACTCGGCGGACACGTACATGTCCATGATTTTGCCACTATCGGCGGAGTTACTGCCGTTCACCAATTTGTGCATATCGGTTCTTACGCTTTTGTGGGTGGAGCTTCCGCACTCAAAAAGGACATCGTCCCCTTTTCTCGCGGTCAAGGCAATCCCTATCAAACCGTGGGCTTAAACAGCGTTGGACTCATGCGTAAGGGTTTTGCCAATGAAGATATCGCTGCCATCAAAGCAATCTATAATCTCTTTTACCGCAATAAACTAAATACCTCTCAAGCTTTGGCAAAGGCTGAAACTATGGAGCTTACAGAATATCAGCAGGTCTTCGTGGATTTTGTAAAATCCGCTATACGCGGAATATCTAACTAAGGAAGCCATCATACCGTGTGAGAATCAATGCTGTTGCCGCCTACTCGAGCTGTACACACGGTCGTTGTATCGCCTTTGCCATAGATAACTTCGAGAAGCTCAGGCTACAGGCCGTTAAAATCTATCTGTGTGAAATTACACCTGGATGGCATAAATGATTCCTGGCATAACGTGAGGGGCAGGAATGTCCACCCACAGCAGGATAAGTATTGCGGCGATGAGGCTTTCCAGGAATCAGGTGTAAAAATTACTGCTTTTGCCGGTGACTAAAGTCGACCGGAATTCATCTTATA
>JARRCD010000067.1 GCA_029982875.1 Candidatus Cloacimonadota bacterium
CAAATCTCAATGTGAAACTCCTTGTGCAAAAACCCAGAGCAGGCAAGCCGAGCGCGCAGAATCTTGCCCTGGAGCATATTCAAGGTGATTTGGTGCTTTCCACGGATGCCAATTCCATGTTCGCTCCGGATGCGCTACGCATCTTGGTAGATAGATTATACAGCGATCCCAAATTAGCTATGGTCTCCGGAGAGTTAAGACTGCTGAAGCAAGGAAGCAAGCAATCCGGAGAAGGCCTGTATTGGCGCTATGAAGCCTGGCTTAAGCGGCTGGATAGCAAATTTCGCAGCATTATTTGTGCTAATGGTTCCCTTTTTTTGATCAAGCGGGAGTTCTTTGGCCAGGTCGATCCCGATTCAACCGATGATTTTGAGCGGACTCTCATTGTTTTGGAGCATGGCTACAACGTTGCTTATGAACCCCAAGCTTGCGTGTATGAGGAGGAAAGTGAAAAAGCCAGTGACGAATTGCGCCGCAAAGTACGCATCATTTCCCGCGAGTGGGCTGCTCTATCCAGGCATCGTTGTCTGTTAAATCCCTTCCGCTTTCCAGCGATAAGTTTTTTACTTATTTCGCACAAATTGATTCGTTGGTTGGTTTTTGCATTTGTGATTTGTGGATTTATTTCCACCATCTTTTTGATCGCACAACCCTTTTATCTCTTTGCCTTTATTGCCCAAATGCTGGTCTACATCCTGGGTTTGCTTGGCCTCGCAGCCCAAAACAGGGGAATCCGCATCCCCTTTACGGCAATTCCAGCCTACCTGATGGCGATGATCATAGCATCTCTACTTGCCTTTTTCAGATTCCTGCTTCATGCACAACAACGGGCTCTCTGGGAACCCATACGCTAAGCTTGGCTTTTACTTTTGATCTAAACTTGACTTTAAGTTATGATCCTCTCCTGGGCAGGACTTGATCAGGACTTAATCCCGACTTCAGTTCAAGATTGAGAGACGGGCAGGGGTGAGAAAGCACTTGACACCACGAGCCTCCCGTCATATTTGGAAAAGAATCAAGTGTCTGTGCAATGCGATAAGAGGATCAAGCGCTAACCAGGTTTGATCAGTTCATCTCAGCGCAGAGCTTATACAATGCTGGCAAAGGAGCAGTGACTATGGAAAAAATAAGAATCGGCCTAATCGGATGTGGCCGGATTTCAAAGAATCATTTTGATGCAGTATCTCAAATCCCGGAAGCGGAGTTTGTAGCCGTCTGTGATACTGACAAGGCCAGGGCCGATGCTGTAGGAGAAGAACGAAATATCAGCAAGGTTTATTTTGATCATCATAAGATGCTGGCTGCTGAAAATCTTGACTTAGTTTCAATCTGTACTCCCAGTGGCACCCATCCCGATATCGGAATTGATGTCGCCAAAGCCAAGATCAATGTGCTGACCGAGAAACCGATGGCAATCAATATCGAAAGTGCCGACAAACTGATCAAGGCTTGTGACGATAATCATGTAAAACTCTTTGTGGTAAAGCAAAATCGCCTCAATAGTACGATGCAATTGCTAAAAAAGGCTGTGGAGAAGAATCGTTTTGGCAGGATCTATATGGCACAGGCAAATGTATTTTGGCAGCGACCGCAAAGCTATTATGATGCTGCCAAATGGCGGGGAACCTGGGAATTTGACGGAGGGGCCTATATGAATCAAGCCAGCCATTATGTGGATGCCATCTATTGGCTATTGGGGAATGTGGAAAGCGTATCTGCCTATACCGCTACCATGGCTCGTAAAATCGAAGCTGAAGACACCGGCTCTGCTATCCTGCATTTTCGCAATGGCATTATCGCTTCGATCAATGTTACTATGCTTACTTACCCCAAAAACTTTGAAGGCTCCATTACCATCATCGGTGAAAAGGGAACCGTGAAAGTGGGAGGCGTAGCGGTAAACAAGATCGAAAAGTGGGAATTTGAGGAATATGACGATGATGATCGTATTGTTTTGGATAGCAACTATATCCCGCCTAATGTCTATGGCTTTGGCCACAACCCCTATTACCGCAATGTGATCGATAC
Source organism: Candidatus Cloacimonadota bacterium (assembly GCA_029982875.1). Classification (GTDB taxonomy): domain Bacteria; phylum Cloacimonadota; class Cloacimonadia; order Cloacimonadales; family Cloacimonadaceae; genus UBA5456. The sequence continues at coordinate 2,029 of JARRCD010000067.1, forward strand.
CATGATGGGGAAAGCGGTGCCATCTACAGATGGTAGGGATGGACGCAAATCCGTAGAGATCATCCAGGCTATCTACAGGTCTGCTAAAATTGGGAAAAGAGTATCTCTGCCTTTGTAAGACAAAGTACTGATTAGGAAGCTCCCAGAGCGCTAAGATGGGGTCAACTTGGGGGTGGTAATCTCCACCTTGCCACAACGTGCTCAGCCAGCATCAAAGAAAAGCGAGATATCGCATCTGCCACATCAGAATTGGGCTGCCCCATCCCTTGCGATGTCAGATGCTTGACACATCACGGGTAACGGCTTAGCTTTTTCTGGTCTTGCTTACCAATTCGTAAAGCAAGTAGCCATTTAGCATATATAGGACTTTATCAAACTCCTTGTCCCCGGGAATAATGACATCGGCATTTTTCTTGCTGGGTTCGATGAAGGCAGCATGTGAGGGCTTTACTGTGGTCATATATTGATCCAATACACCCTCCAAATCCCGACCGCGTTCTATGATATCGCGGGAGATTCTGCGGGAGAGCCGCGTATCGGCATCAGTATCCACGAAGATTTTGAGATCAGAGAGTTCTATCAATTCGGAGTAGTAAAGTGCAAAAATGCCTTCGAGGATGATCACGTCAGCCTCAGCGATGCAGAGCTTGCCTTCTTTGCGGGAGTGAGTAACAAAGTCATAATCAGGCACATTCACTGCTTTCCCGGCCATCATGGCATGAATGTCCTGCATCAGATATTCTTTATCGATTGAATCTGGATGATCAAAATTGACTTTGCCCCGCTCCTGCAGAGATAAATGCTTGAGGTCCTTGTAATAATTATCGTGAGAAATAATCACAGTCTTCAGATCCTGCAATCTGCGATCGATAGCTTTGGCAATGGTGGTTTTACCGGAGCAGGTACCTCCGGCAATCAGGATTAGGCGGGCGCTGTTTTTCATGCCAGGGAATCCCATATTCTATTCTTGTGCTTGATTAAGCAGTTTTACGATGATGCGATGCAAATCGTGCATTTCTACAGGTTTTGCCAGATAATCGTCCATCCCTGCTGCCAATAATCTTTCTCTATCACCTACCAGGGCGGCAGCAGTATAGGCGACGATAGGAGTATGACGGTTTTGTGCTATTTCCATATCCCGGATTTTTTGGGTTGCAGTAATACCATCCATTTGCGGCATCTGAATATCCATCAGGATAAGGTCGTATTTCTTTTCCTGGTGCATCATAACTGCATCAGCGCCGTTGCTTGCGAGATCCACTTGCAGTCCCCAGGTTTCCAATTGGCGCTTGGTAACCATCTGATTGATGGGTTCATCTTCCACCAAAAGAATGCTGCCTGCGATTTTTTGTTCTGCGAAGAAATCGGGATGCTGCAATTCAGATACTTGTTCGGGTAATTTTTGATAAGTTTCAAAGGGGATAATGAAGAAGAAACAGCTTCCCTTCCCAGGCTCGCTTTCCACCCAGATAAAGCCGTGCATTAATTCCACCAGTCTTTTCACAATGGCAAGTCCCAGACCAGTACCCCCATATTTTGAAGTAATGTGGCCATCAGCCTGAGAATAGTTGTCAAAGATGTCAGCTTGCTTAACGGGGTCTATGCCAATGCCTGTATCTGATACCCTGAAGAGGATGCGCAGGTCCTTTTCGGAGCGTGTGTAAACTTCTGCACTAACGCTGATTTGGCCGTGTTCAGAGAATTTGATGGCATTTTGCAAGAGATTGATCAAAATCTGTCTTAATCTCAATTGATCACCTTTTAAAACATCCGGGATATCCTCTTGAATCTGGGCTCTGAGGGTAAGCCCGGCTTTGTGAGTATTGTGCTCAAATTGCTTGATCAAGTCAGCGATCAGATAACGGGGATTAAAATCGCTTACAATCAGGTTTAGTTTTCCGGATTCGATTTTGGAGAAATCCAGAATGTCATTGATGATCTTGAGCAGGTTCCGACTTGATGAATACATGATATCATAGATTTCACGTTGCTGCGGATTGGCATCCATCTGCATCAGCACCTGCAAGAAACCTGTGATGCCATTAAGCGGGGTCCTGATTTCGTGACTCATATTGGCCAAAAAATAACTTTTAGCAGTATTTGCCGCTTCAGCTCTCTCTTTCTCTTCCATCAGTTGGGTTTCCAGCTTCTTTTGAGAAGTAATATCGATGAGATAACCCCAAAAAACAGAAGTTCCATCCTCTGTCTCTGCTACCTTCCGGCAAAAGTCTAAGATCCAGCGCATATCGCCATCCCTGGTCATAGTGCGATAATTGAGGATGGTGCTGTCACCCGGTTGGAGGGCATCTGTGTGCTTGATCGCCTCACTTCGATCCTCAGAGAAGATGATATCCGAATAGTCTCTTTCCGCAGCATACATCTGCTTTGCCGAGTAACCCCATTGTTCTATACTATCCGAGATATATAGCACTTGCCTGGGCTCATGGGTAACTCGATAGAGGATTACGGGGCCTTCGGCAAAATTATCGTGCCAGGAATCAAGCTTGCCATTGCATTCATCCAAGTCTTGCCTGGTATGAGTTAGCTGAGATTCAAGCTGAAGCATCCTGCGCTTACTTTGCCGGGCTTTATAGAGAAAAAAGAGAGTCAAGCATAAGAGAGGAATTACTAAATAAGCTAATATCGTGAGCAGGTTGTGTTTCAAATCTGTTTCAGCGGTCAAGGAAGCCAACCACTTTTGCTGCAGCCTTGCTAATTCACCGCTGCTTGTGAGCACGATCAAAGCCGAATCAACTCTGGCGATAAGATTGGGATCAAGGGAAGCATAGCAATACTCTCGTTGATGGATTCTCTGTGGCAAAGCTTTGACATTCTCAAGGTTCTGGTTTCGGATGGTATACAGGGCCATGAGGTGATTTACCACACAAGCGTCAAAATCGCCTTTATCAAGCAATTTGAGGGCAATTTCCTGAGATGGAACCTTGTGCATCTTCCCCCTAAAACCTGCCTGTAAGAGGTATTCTTCCGCCACATCATCCTGTTGGATCACCACAGAGGCATTCATGATATCTGTTTCACTAAGGATGGAGGAATCTTTGCGCACAAAGATAGAGCGCCAGGTAACCGTATGCGCTCCCGAAAAATAGTATTGCTTTGCCCGTTCCAAAGAAAACGACATCCCTTGCACAAGGTCTATATCGCCATTTTCCAGCCAGGAACGAACTAAAGACCATTTGGCCAAGCGAAATTCCGGCTCCATGCCCAGCATTTGGCAGATCCTTTCGCTGAGTTCCACATTGTAGCCATCAGCTTCGCCCTGAGCATTGATGAATTCATAAGGTGGATAAAACGAATCTCCTCCGATAATAAGCCGATATTGCCCCTCTGCCTCTGCAAAAAGCAAAGCAACCATGAACAGAAATAAGACACTAAGGCATTGCTTCATCAGCACCTCATCGCAAAGATACCTTGTTTAGGTATGCGTCCATCTCAAACTTCCTTTCTAACCCGCTCTCATTCAGATAGCGGAGCATTCTATATATATTGGTCTTGCTAACCATCGCCGCATCCCAATATGGATCATGAGTCTCACTTTGTTCCAATTTGTCAAGAGAATATTGGTTTTCAGCCCTCGGATATATGAGACGACATTTAAATAGACACTCCAATCCCCAAGATAACCCCTGATTCCCTACGGAACTCATGGATAACGGATAACCCCTCAACATAAAAAAAAATCTGTGAAATCAGTGAAATCTGTGTGAGACCATCGCTGCGCCCATAACGGATAACGCATAACGGATAACCCCCTCAAAATAAAAAAAATCTGTGCAATCAGTGAAATCTGTGTGAGACCATCGCTGTGCTTTTGCAGGGTCGCAGTGATCTTTTTTAGCATAAGTGAATTTCTTTCTTGACAGATTATCCCATTAAGAATGCAATGACCTTAGCCTACAGACCCTACATAGAATGCCCTCCAAGACGTGGGGACACCGCCCGGTGTTCCCCACGATTTTTTTATCCTCAGCGCAATTCCGCCGCAAATGCAAAAACCCCTCAGCGAGGGGTTTGAAATGTCTTGTAGGGATAGCTTTCCGGGCTCAAGCATCTTGCTCAAAGATCTTGGATCTGACTTGTGATAAGGTCTACCTTGGTTTTGACTTCTGTGTGTTTTTCCTTCTCTTTTGCCACCACTTCAGCTTTAGCATGGTTGATGAAATTTGGATTGGAAAGCTTGCGTGTGATGCCCGCTAATTCCTGATTGAGTTTATCCAGCTGTTTGTTTAGTCTGGCTTTTTCCACTTCGGGATCAATCAAGCCGGCGAGCGGGATAAATATCTCCAGATTGCGAACCACGGCACTAACTGCAGGTTTGGGCTTCTGCACATTTTGTCCTGAGCTAATTTCTGCCACATTGGCCAGACGGTTAATATATCCGGCATAGCTATCAAAGAGCTGATCCTGAGCTTTTTCTGCCGTGCGCACCACCACCTTTACCATCTTAGCTGGAGGCAGATTGAGTTGTTTACGCAGATTGCGGATAGCGGTAATGCTCGCTTGCATCAGCTGCATATCATCTTTGATCTTTAGGTCTATCTTATCAGCATCCGGAATCGGGAATTGAGCGATAATCAAAGCCTCTTCGGGCATAGGGAACCAAGCCTTGATGGATTGCCAGATTTCTTCGCTGATAAAGGGCATTATCGGATGCAATAGCCTCATGCCTGCTTGCATCACATCCAGCAATACGTACTTAGCAGTGAGTTTCCCGGCCTGAGGAGCATCTTCCTTCAAGCGGTCTTTACTAAGCTCTATATACCAACTGCAAAATTCATCCCACAGGAATTGGAATATGCATTGAGCTGCATCATTTAAACGCAGATTCTCATAGTGATCACGCACTTCGGCCGCCACTTCATTCAGGCGGGAGATGATCCAGCGATCAGCCAGCTCCAGCTCTAATTCATCTTCTGCGGGCAACGCTTTAATCTTTTCGATATTCATCATGATAAAGCGGTAGGCATTCCAGATTTTATTGGCAAAATTGCGTCCTCCTTCCAAGATGGCATCGCTATATATCACATCCGCACCTTTGGGAGTATTGAAAATCATGGAAAAGCGCAAAGCATCTGCACCAACACTCTCAATGATATCAATGGGATCTGGTGAATTTCCCAGAGATTTGCTCATTTTGCGCCCCATTTCATCCCGCACCGTACCATGCAGAAGCACTGTGTCAAAGGGAATCATCTGTTTGAAATAGAGGGTACTCATGATCATCCGCGCCACCCAGAGATAGATGATCTCCGGAGCTGTTATCAACACATTGGTGGGCAAGAAACGCTTGAGATCATCAGTTTCATCAGGCCAGCCCATAGTAGAAAAAGGCCAGAGCCAGCTGGAGAACCAAGTATCCAAGACATCTTCATCCTGATAAAGGTTTTGTCCGCCGCACTGGGGGCATTGAGTGGGTTGCTCTTTGGCTACCACCATGTGCCCGCAGGATTCGCAGTAATAGGCAGGAATCCGGTGTCCCCACCAGATTTGACGCGATATGCACCAATCCCGGATGTTATTCATCCAATGCATATAGACTTTAGTCCAGCGTTCTGGTTGGAACCGGATATCACCAGTTTCCACCACTTCGATCGCTTGGCGAGCCAAGGGCTGCATTTTGACAAACCATTGATCCGAAAGATAGGGCTCAATCACAGTATCACAGCGATAGCAATGCCCCACGGCATGCATATGACTTTCAGTTTTTTCCAAAAGGCCTTGTGCTTCAAGCAGCTCAAGAATCTTCTCGCGGCAGGCATAACGGTCCATCCCGGCAAATTCTGCTCCAGCTGCTTCATTCATCCTGCCATGCTCATCCATGATCAAGAGCTGCTCAAGATCGTGCCGCTTCCCTATATCAAAGTCATTGGGATCATGGGCTGGGGTTACTTTCACGCAACCAGTGCCAAATTCTCTCTCGACATAAGCATCGGCAATTACCGGGATTTGGCGATGGGTAAGCGGCAGAATCAGTTTCTTCCCGATCAGATTTTGATAACGGGGATCAGCCGGATTCACTGCTACCGCCACATCGCCTAACATCGTTTCAGGTCTGGTTGTTGCAATGGTTACGTGTCCCTTTCCTTCAGCATAAGGATAGCGGATATACCAGAGCTTCCCTTCTTCATCACTGTGCTCCACCTCGTCATTGGCCAGAGCGGTCACGCAGCGGGGACACCAATTTATGATATACTTGCCTTTATATATCAGACCAGCTTCATAGAGGCTGACAAATACTTCTTTCACAGCCCGTGAGAGCATCTCGTCCATGGTAAAACGCTGCCGGCTCCAATCGCAAGAAGCGCCTAAGAGCTTCAATTGATCGATGATGATCCCGCCTTTTTCTTGCTTCCACTGCCATATCTTATCGACTAAGGCTTCTCGCCCTATATCATGACGGCTGATCCCTGCCTTGGCCAGCTGTTTTTCCACCACGTTCTGGGTGGCAATGCCGGCATGATCAACTCCGGGGAGCCAAAGCGTAGGCTCGCCCTTCATCCTGTGATACCTGACCACGACATCTTGAAGGGTGTTATTCAACACATGACCCATGTGTAAGATTCCGGTTACATTGGGGGGCGGGATTAAAACGGTAAAGGGCTTTCCATCCCCTTGGGGTCTAAAATAGCCTTTTTTCTCCCAGTGTTCATACCACTTTTTCTCAATTTCTTGCGGAGAATAGGTTTTGCTGATTTCCATGGTTTCCTTCCTGATGTCGTATTTCCCTTCGCATAAGGGCTGCTTATGGAAATTCCAATTCACGATACTCTGTATTACTGTCAATTGCTTTTTCTGTTCCCTGCCTCTGGTATTTAGTTTTTACGTGTATCATTGGAACCAAGAAGGAATCTTAATTATGCCGGGGAGATTTTGCAGAAGTAAAATAAAATGCCTGTAAAGACTCATTGAAATGGAGCTTAGTGCCAAATTGGGAGCAGCCCCTATCAGCGTTCAGAGCAACGAACCACCACACCGCAATGGCTACCGTAAACGCCAAGAGCCTCTCAGTCCCCCCGCTCGCTGTAGCGCCGATCTAAGAATTGCCCCAAGAAAAAAGCCGCCCCCATTATCGGAGACGGCTTCAGCCACAATGCCCTCAACATCAGAGGATTACATATCCAGCCTCTGCTTGATATCTTTATCTAATTGACTCAGCAGGGTATCCAATACCAGGAGGAAGATCATCTCAAAGAACTTCTGTTCCTGCTCTTCGCTAACGAAGGGGATATTGACTATATGATTGACCTTGCTCGCCAATTCCTTGACCAGGGGTTGCCATAGATCCGTATTCACTTATGACCCCTTGCTTTACATGCTCGCAGTCAGCTCATCGGCGCCAGAGACTTTGGGCAAGAATCCCGCTTCAACCGCCGAGGCAATGGTAGTTACATCGGGGAAGAGAGAGCTTACATCACCATAGGTAACGCTCTTCAAATCCACGGTGCCTTCGTTGGCCTCAGCAAAGGCATAGAACATCTTGATAAAGAGACTGTAACCATTGGGCGGCAATTCATTTCTTTTGACCCGTTGACTTGCATACAGATTCGCATAACTGCGCAAATCAGTTTTAAACTCCGGACTGCATTCACTATATAATGAGGCCAGATTCTTGGCCGCAGAGCCGATTTCGGCGTTGTTATCGGTCAAAGTGGGATAAACCCACTTCCGGGCGATGCAGACAGCACCATCCCGGTAAGAACCGAAGGTGATCTCATCGATGGTTCCGCTATAGGCGGATATGCCATATTTCAGGGTAACTTTCATAGTATGACCTCCTGTCATTTACTAAGTTTGTTGGTTTATTGGGTTATGCCTTAGGCGATAGACGATGCATCATCCATTTTCCTTTATACCTGTTACGGGCTACGATATTGTGTCTATCATTATATTTTATGCCGTAATAAATCGCCATTCAAATTTGAACATAAAAATTTTAATCTCTTCCAATTGCTAGATATCAGAGGTTCAACACCATTTGAACAGCTTCAAAATGATTGCTTATGACAATATATATTGACAAACATTGCGCAGCGATTATTATGTCATCAGAAATATTAAAGGAGGTCATTATGACTAACTTAACAAAATCAGATCAGGCGCTACGCCAGATCACGCAAGGACGCTGCGTTCGCAATCCTGAACAATACACTCATATCCAGATTGAGGATGTGATCTCTTATCTCAAATATGGTAAGCACCCTGATCTTTCACTATCCGAGGCCATTAACAAGATTCGCACCGCGCCGAATCCGGAAATTGCCCGTAATCTCAAGCAAGGCTTGCCTTTCTTCACAGGATCATATTATGAGGGCAGCCGTAATAATTCCAATGTGCAATATGCTTTATATGCCATCATTGATCTGGACCATGTGCAGGATATTATGGGGGTGAAAAAGCAAGTGATGGACAATCTTACTTCCGCCTTATGCGCATTTCAGAGCGTGAATGACGGTGTGAAAATCATCATCAAGCTTGATCCTCCGATCATTTCAGAAGCCCGCTATCGCTATGGTTATAAGTTGTTGAAGGAAAAGGTAAATGAGATCACGGGGTTAATACCGGATAGCACTCCGGATTGGGCTCGTGCTTGTTTTTACAGCTATGATCCAGAGCTGCTCTACAAAGCGGAATGTGTTGGCTTTATCTGTCCTGATCCCCCGCTTCCAGAGCCTGCTAATCCCCATCAGAATGTATATGCAAGCAGACCCCCTGTTGCTCCTGTATCACGCCCTGCTGATGATTTTGAGGGGGTGCGCAGCGTAATTCTCGCTCTATCCAGGAAGGTGATTAATTATAAGGATTGGATCAAGCTTGGATTGGCCTTAAAGTTCGCTTTTGGTGATAGAGGCAAGGAGCTTTGGGACCTTTTTGCGGATAATCCTCATTATCAGGATTCCCTCGCAGAGCTTGACTATAAATGGCGTTCCTTCAAACCAACGGGAGAAGTGGGCATCGCCTCAATATTCTATCTGGGAGAGTATTATGGAATCTGCTAAAGCTCAAAAATCACCCGTCCCCGTAGCCCTGGACACGAAATTACAGGATTTGTATGACGCCAGCGATGCCAGTATTGCCGAGCTCTTTTATACCCTGAATCCCGATAACTATCGCTATATCAGAGATGAGGAAAAATGGATGTATTGGAATGGCAAAGCCTGGATTCCAGATATAAAGCATTATGAACTCATCCAATGCCTGGCAAATTTGCGGGAAGATATCCGCAAAAATAATAGCTCTGCCAAAATCGAGATCATCAATAAAATCATCTCCCGTCTCTCTGGAAGCCGCACATTAGGAAACATCGTTACCGCCATCAGCCAACATCCCCAGATCAGCACTCTGTCTGCAAACTGGGATGCACATCCGCATCTGATCGCTTTTCAAAATTGCGTTTACAATACTGACACCGGGCAGATTATCAAGCAAGCGGAGACAATCCGTAAACTCTATCTGACCCAACGGATATCCTGCAATTATGATAGCAAAGCAGAAGCCTCCCACTGGAAGGAATTTTTGAGCACGATCTTTTGCGGTGATGCCGACTTGATTGGCTTTGTGCAAAAGTTGGCGGCTCTCTCTTTGTGCGGGAATGTGAATGAAGAACTGCTGATCTTCGCTCATGGTGATGGCGCAAATGGCAAGACCACTTTTCTGAATGTGCTCAGCCATATCTTTGCCGATTATCATGTGGATATAGACCCCAGTATCCTGTTGAAAAGTAGAACTAAAGACCAGCGCCTGATGCTGGAAAACACCGCCAATATGCGCGGGAAACGTCTCGCTACAGCTAACGAGATTCCAGAGCTAAGCACCTATGATGATAGTGTGGTAAAACAGCTCTCTTCCCGCGATCCCATTCCTTGCAAGAAAATCTATCAATCTGCCAATAGCTTGATTCCGTCTCATACCCTCTGGGTGCGGGCAAATCACAAACCTCGCTTCAATGTCAATGACGGCGGGATGTTGCGCAGGTTGGTGCTGATCCCCTTTGCCTACCATTTCCCCCCGGAAAAACGCATAAATCGCTATGAGGATATCCTGATAAAAGAAGCCTCGGGCATCCTGAATTGGCTGATTCAGGGCTGGGAAGATTACCGGAAAAATGGTCTCGGCGACTATCCGCAAAGCGTAAAAGTAGCGCTGGAAGAATATCGTGATGAATGCGACATCTTGGCTCAATTTATGCAGGAAAACTATCAGAATATGCCAGAGCAAAAGGTCGCACTCAAAAACCTGACCGCCAGATTCAACGAATGGGCTCCGCAAAACGGCCATAAAACCAGCGATTCACGCCATCTGGGCAAGCTTTTGAGACAGCACGATTATAAAATCGAAACCGGGAATGGCAGATTACGATTTGTGATGAATATCGCCCCCCTCTCCGATGAGGTTGAGCCACTATGAGTTACCCGATAAGATTGGAAAATGTGTAAATAATGTCAAAAGTGCTTAAGTGCCTAAAACAGCATAATCTATATTGTTGGCTCTATATATTATCATAATAATAGAGTATAATTATATGATCTAAGGCACTTAGGCACTTAGGCAACGATTTGGTCTCACACAGATTTCACGGTCTCACACAGATTTCACGGATTGCACAGATTTTTTTTTATGTTGAGGGGGTTATGCGTTATCCGTTATGCGTTATCCGTTATGGGCGCAGCGATGGTCTCACACAGATTTCACTGATTGCACAGATTTTTTTTTTATTTTGAGGGGGTTATCCGTTATGCGCACAGCGATGGTCTCACACAGATTTCACTGATTTCACAGATTTTCTTTTATGTTGAGGGGTTATGCGTTATCCGTTATGGGTTATGCGTTATGCGCCGATGGCACTAAACCCTCTAAACCCTCTAAACCCTCTAAACCCTCTCAACCCAATTCTCAATTCTCTCTCAACCTTAAAAAAGTCAAAGGCTCCATATTGGATACCTTTGATTCTCAACCCTCTCAACCTTCTCAACCCTCTCAACCTTCTCAACCCAATTCTCAATTCTCCATTCTCAATTCTCAA
>JARRCD010000068.1 GCA_029982875.1 Candidatus Cloacimonadota bacterium
TTTCGCCCGCTTTATGTGCTTTGACCCAAGATCTCATGGTTGCCATGGGTATCTCTTGCAGATCATCCCCTTGTAAGCTGATGTTTTCTGAACTCCATGCGCTGGTTTTGATGCAGGTCTCATGTTCCCAATCATACTCGTAGATAAAGGCACGGTCAGCTTTGGTGAAAAGCGCTAATTCAGCCAGAGAATCAGTAATCGAGCTACTCAGTTGATGCGCCGGAAGATTGATGTATTGGATTGCCATTTGGCTGATCAGCTTCCGCAATGTGGCTTGATTTTGCAATTTACGTTCAAAATCAAACTTCTGTAATACTTCAGCCAAGAGATTGGCAATCACCTTGAGGTTATCGATCTCGGAGGCACTGAATTTTCGTTTTACGCCAATACTATCAAAGCCGAAGTAACCCAAGACCTGCTCAGCGCTTTGAATGGGTACAAAAAGCAGCGAACCAATATTATATCTTTTTATGATCTCTTTTTCGGCAGTTGCCTCTTCGGGAATATCTGTCTCATCTTCAATCAGGACCAATCTGCCATGCAAGATTTCCTCATGCCACCAAGGTGTATTGGAGGTGGGGAAGACCTTTTTGTAATCACTAATGGAATGGATTCCGTCGGCATACCACTCATTGGCGTTATAAAACAAATTGTAATCCTGTATATATCTGAATATATAAGCCCGGTGAATCTTAAAGAAATTACCTACCCGCGCCAGACTGTTATTCAAGACGACATCGATATCATCGATGGTAGCTTTTACAAAAGTAGATGATATCTCAGAGATCATCCTTTGATATTGATTCTGATACTCAATCTCTGAAACGGCCTGGAGTTGCTCCGAAACATCACGCACTAATACGATTACCTGATTCTTTCCCAAAGGACTGATCCTGGCATCATAATCATGCTTGACAGATTTGCCCAATCTGCATAAAAGCTGAGAGGTCTGTTGTGTAGAAATCACCTCTTCAATCTTGGCCAAGGTGCGCTGCGCCAATTCTGCCGGTAAGATGTCTGTTATGTTTCTTTGTAAGATTTTCTTTCTCGGTATATATAAAGACTTATGCGCTCCGGATTTTATATCACTTACCATCCCTGTCCTATCAATTACCAGCAGCATATCCGGCAAAGCAGCCCAAAGGGATTCGCTGTAGCTTATCTTTTCTTGCAATTCTTTCTGAGTGGGCTTTTGCCCATTGAGATCTACTATCCGTTTTGATGCACCTTCACTTTGAGGCATTTTATCCGGAATCAGGAAGCTGATCACATACCCTTTCTGGGGCGATATCAGCTGGATGCGGAATGCCCGCTTGAATTCCTGGGAATAATAATGAAATTCCTGGACCCCTGTGGCATATGCCAATTCTCTGAAGTTTTGTAACCAGTTCGACCCCTGCTCCGCCATCTGCGGAATTACCTCACTCAGAGTCTTTCCTTGGATAGAAGAGATTTCGGTGTTTGTTAAACGACAAAACTCAGCATTAGCATCTACAATGCGGAAATCCAGAATTTCACCGTCTTCATTCAGCACTGCTTCTTGACAGGCAAAACCAAAATCAGGGTGGGGCGATATGCTGCGGTAGTTATTAGGCTTCATGGTCATCCTCAGACTATTTATATTATCGGTTGATTTATTTTGCAAAACATCTGCGCAGATAAACACATCTACATCCAGACACACTCTCAAGATTTCCCCAAATATGTCAAATCATATTTGGCCTCAAGCTTTCAAGGCAAAAAATCTATTAGTTTTACAGAATCCAACTAATTAATTGGCAGATAAGATGAAAGGCGGGAGCTTAGTTCAAAATCTGCTTATACAAAGTGCAGCGGTGCCGATAGGACTGATACAATTCCGCATCACTTTTGCCAGTACAAAAGTGGGAGGGATTTTGCCTGATGCGGGCAAGAATTGTCTTCCAGGGAGGATTGAGCCAAATCAAACGTTGCTTCTTGAGAAAATCCCGATTTCGTTTGGATTCCACGATGCCACCGCCACAGGCAATGATACTCTGATAACGATCTTGACCTTTGGAATAAAGCACAGATTTAGCAGATGGATATTGCGGAGAAGTTTTGTCCTTCTGAGTATCATGCAGAACTCGGCTTTCCAGCTCGCGAAAGCTTTCCCAGCCCTTGCGCATTACATAGTCTGCGATGCTTAATCCACATTCTTGTTCGCACAAAGTGTCTATGTCCAGATAGTCTATTTGCCAACTTTGAGCTAAAGCCTGCGCCAGGGTGCTTTTACCGGCTCCACTAAAACCGACGATATATAGCTTCATCAGATTGGATCACTATCAATTGGCGGTAGGGTTACAGACGGCTTTGCACATCCTTTTCGATGCCATTTGCCAAATCTTCGCATTTTTTTATCAATTCTGCGGCTTCAGCTTTGGTTTTGGTAATATAGGATTCATCCGTGATCCCAGAGATGTTGATTAATACATTAAAGTTGGCTGCTTTGGCAGCGGCAAGTGCGGTTAGCGCAGCTACTCCAGCATCGGATAAGGCGTTGATATTGCCGATTTTCGCCACCCTCTGCGCTAATTCTAAAGCTTCAAGGGAAATACGCAATATCTCCAGAGGAGCGTTGATGGCGGCCTGAGTGTGTTTTTGAATCTCGGCATCGCGATAGGAGCTTTCCTGCTCGGTCTTTTTGGGTAAGCGCATGGCATCCATCATAGCATAAAAGGCATCGGTATCCATATCAATGCAGTGCATAGCTCTTTCTTTAATGCTTTGCCCCAGGGGCGCCAGCTTCATAGCCTCATCCTGCACATCTTCATAATCCTTTTTCCCGATGGTGAGATTGGAGACCATCGCGGAAAGCGCACCACTCATTGCAGCACAGAGCGCTGCCACAGAACCTCCTCCGGGCGCGGGAGCATCTGTGGAAAGGAGATCACAAAATCCCTCAACCGTCATGCTGACCAGGCGATCTGGTTTGGCTATGGCATATTCGATGACCTTTTTATCCAAATCAAAGGGGCCTAATTCTGCCAGTCCCATAGATTGAATGGCTGTTTCCATAATCATTCTCTCCGGGATGCCGGTAGATTCATTCATTTTTTGCAGATAGTATTTGCCGGAATCCAAAAGTGCTGCTTTGGGGATTAGCCCCACCAATTCACTGCCGGTCACATGCAAGCCCATATCGGTCGCGAGCTCGCGCACCTTATCCAAAACAGCATGTGGTGGGGTAACTTTATAATTGGTAAGATTGATGCTAATCTGAGCGCGATTGTAGCTATCGATGTACCATCCTACGGCTTTACAGTATTTAAAGAGACCGGGAACCTTTACTTTGTTTCCCTTCTCGTCTTTGATCATCTTGCCCTCTTCATCCCGCGCCACTCTCCCGCTTTCGCGGATGGATAGGGCAATATCATGGGCTTTCTTTTTGTCTCTGGTATTGAGATTTATATTGTATGCAATCAAAAATTCACGAGCGGAGATAGCGGTTGCGCCACTTTTTGCATTGAAGCTGTGAGGCCCAAAATCGGGTTTCCAATAGGGATCTTTAGCTTTATCCGGCAGAGCTTCATATTCACCCGAGCGCACATTTGCCAGATTCCTCCACTCAGGTTTGCTGGCTGCGTGTTCATACAGATAAACGGGAATACCCAGCTCGTCTCCCACACGCTGTCCCAGGATTTTTGCATATTCTACACATTCTTCCATGCTCATATCCGAGATAGGAATAAAGGGACAGACATCGGTAGCTCCCATTCTGGGATGCTCACCATGATGTTTGCTCATATCGATCAATTCACTGGCGGTCTTGATGGCTTGGAATGCAGCTTCCACCACAGCATCCGGTTCTCCTGCCATAGTAAATACAGTGCGGTTTGTATCTGCCCCCGGATCCATGTCCAAAAGCGAGACTTTCTTTACAGATTTTATGGAGTTGGCAATGGCATCCAGGATTCCCTGATCCCGGCCTTCACTAAAATTTGGAACGCATTCCATCAATTTCATGGCTTCACCTCATTTTGCTTATGTATTTTTACTTTTACGATTTTCTTGTCTGTTGCCTGTAGCACCTGGATACGGTAGGGATGAATAGTAATCAATTGACCTTGATGCGGGATTTTTTCCAAATAATCCAGGATCAAACCGGCGATAGTCTCATAGTCACCTTCCGGAAGCTTAATCCCATGTTCATCAGCCAGATGGTCTATTTCCACATCTGCCATAGCTATCCAAGTATTAGGACTGATCTGCTCCACATCTTGTTCCGCGTCATCGTCATATTCGTCCTCGATCTCACCTACAATCTCTTCCAAAATATCTTCCACCGTCACGATTCCCGCAGTTCCACCAAAAGAATCCACGATGATTGCCATAGATTTACGCTGAGCTTGCATTTCTTTGAGCAGGATATCTACATCCATATTCTCGGGCGCAAAAAAAGGCTCATGCACGAGGTCTTTAGCGCTGATATTAGCGTCACTCTCCAGCTTAAGGATATCGTAGATGATCAAAACCCCGATAATATCATCTAAGCTATTGCGATATACGGGATAGCGGGTAAAACCCTCGGATTTGGCGAGTTCGGTGATCTCCGGGATGCTGGCATTCTCCGGAATGGCCACAATATCGGTGCGCGGCACCATGACGTTGCAGGCATCCATTTCTTTGAGATCCAGCGCATCTTCGATCATTTCCAATTGCGGTGCCATGGCGCTGTTTTCGCTACTTTCATTGAGCAAAAAGTTGATGTCGTCTTTTGTAAGGTAGTCGTATTGGTTGTTTTCTTCTAGCTTAAGCAGCTTACGCAGAGCCAAATTGATGTAGCTCACCAAGGCCACAAAGGGTCTAAAGAGATAAAAGAAAAAGACCAAAATGGGGAAGACCTTGGGCACGATGGTATCGGCATAATCCCGAAATATCGCCTTTGGCACTATTTCGCCAAATATCAGCACAATGGTTCCGATCAAAAGAGAGCTATAGCGGGCATCAATGGGAAATTCTCCCAATCTGGCGATGAATAAAGTGGAAAGCGAGGCCAAAATGGCATTGGCGATATTATTGCCGATTAAGGTGGTGCCCAAAAAGTGATCCGGTTTCCGGATGAAACGCAATAAAGCTGCATCCCGTCGATTGCGACGCGCTGAATTTTCCAGGGCAATCTGGTCAATTGAGATCAGACCAGTTTCCAAACCTGAAAAAAACAGGGAGAGT
Organism: Candidatus Cloacimonadota bacterium; assembly: GCA_029982875.1. Classification (GTDB taxonomy): domain Bacteria; phylum Cloacimonadota; class Cloacimonadia; order Cloacimonadales; family Cloacimonadaceae; genus UBA5456. Next base: position 5,191 of record JARRCD010000068.1, read on the forward strand.
ATCAGAAAAAAAACAAGAATCAACAGGATCAAAAGTACCTGAGCCATTTATTCGTTTACCTTCTCATTTCTCCAGGCCATCCTTAAGGACTGGACAAATTCATCTATATTACCTGCCAAAAAACTATCGAGATTATAGCTTGTCAAGTTTATTCTGTGATCCGTTACCCGGTTTTGCGGAAAGTTATAGGTTCTGATCTTGGCAGAACGATCCCCGCTTGAGACTTGAGCTTTCCTGGTATTTGCTATTTCCTGCTCCTGCTTACTGATTTCCAAATCAAGTAGCTTGCTGCGCAATACCTTCATCGCTTTATTTTTGTTCTTGAGCTGGGATTTTTCGTCCTGACAGGTTACCACCAATCCAGTGGGCAAGTGCGTAATGCGCACCGCAGAATCAGTGGTATTGACACTTTGTCCGCCATTCCCGCTGCTGCGATAGACGTCGATTCTAAGCTCATTATCGCTGATCTCGAGATCCACTTCTTCCGCTTCCGGTAATACTGCTACTGTAACAGCAGAAGTGTGAATTCGGCCACTGGATTCTGTAACCGGTACTCGTTGCACCCTATGCACTCCGCTTTCAAAGCGCATCAGGCCAAATACATTCTCTCCGCTGAGTAGCATCACCACTTCTTTGTAGCCACCTAATCCGGTTTCGTTCATGTCAAGTATCTGTTTTTTCCAGCCCTTTTGCTCGGCATAGTAGCTATACATACGAAAGAGATCTGCTACAAAGAGTGCGGCTTCTTCTCCGCCGGTGCCAGCTCTGATCTCGATGATGGCATTTTTCTCGTCATTGGGATCATTGGGGATCAAAAGCTCACGTAATTTCTGCTCGCTTTGGTTCAAATTCTCTTGTAAAACCTGAATCTCTTCTTTGGCCAGAGTCACCATCTCCGAATCAGATTCACTTTCGAGCAAATTCTTTGCATCTGCTAATTGCTTTTGGATTTCCTGATGCTTATCCCAGCAATCCACGATCTGGCTGAGCTCTTTATATCGGCGCATGAGGGTACGATAATTACGAGCATCACTCATCAATGAGGCATCGGAAACCTTTTCCTGAAGTTCAAAGAATTCTTGTTTAAAGTCTTCCAGTTTCTGAACCGGAAACATCTTAATTCTCCAAAAGGGTCACGTTGTGTTCGCTATAATCCATATCCAGAGCTGCTTTCATTGCCACCAGTGCTGTTTCCACCATCTCGTCATCGGGAGCTTGAGTGGTAATGCGTTGTAATGCCATTCCGGGGACGGTCAGAACCTTTACTATGGGATGATTCAGATTGCGTCCAGAAAACTTGAGTACTTCATAACTCACTCCGGAGATGAAGGGGATCAGGAGCAGATGATATCCCAGCCGCAGATAGACCGGAATCGTTCCGTGGATAATGAATTGCGAGACCAGTGTGTCGGTGATGGAAAAGATTAAGATACTTACCAGTAGCACAAAGAACATAAAGCTGGTACCACAGCGCGGATGAATGGTGGTATAGTTTTGAATCTCATCTACTTTTAGTGAGCTATCATGCTCGTAGGCGTTCACGTTTTTATGCTCAGCACCATGATAGCGAAATAGCCGTTTTACATCTTTCATCAAGGATATCAGCCAGACATACAATACAAAAAATACAACCCGGATTCCTCCTGCAAAGAGATTGAAAAAGAAATCCTGCTTGGAAAGCTGCATCCAATCCGCAAGCTTGTAGGGCAAGAGCCCAAAGAGCAAGAAAGCCAAGCCAAACGCAATGATATAGCTGATTATCTCCTCAGTCTTTTGTGCCGCTTTGGATTTTTGTTTACTCTTTTCCCCACTGGCTTCAGCTTCTGCTTTGAGATCAAGCTCAAATCTATCGGCTGAAAAAGTAAGGGTGGAAATTCCGATCTTCATCATCTCGATCAAAGACACAAAGCCACGAATGATGGGAATGCCAAATATTTTGATCCGCTGAGTAAGGCTGATAAAGGGGATAAGTTTGAGCTCGATATCCCCATTTTTACGGCGCACAGCGGTGGCCAGGCGCTCCGGACCCCGCATCATTACGCCCTCAATTACCGCTTGCCCGCCTACGTTTATTTCTTTTTTCATCTTGTTACCTTGGTTGCTAAAAGGATATTTTTTTCTCTTGGTGAAGAAAGTGCAAACCTGCCTTGCCTTTATGATTTGGATTCTCTTGGCTGGCGAGGTTTGGCTCTATGCTCTTCAAAAACGAAAAACGCCACTCCCCTTAATATTCTAAGGCAGACTGGCGTATTTTTTAGAGCTAAAAGCTATTTCTCTTTGGTAATCTTATATTTCTTGTTAAATTTCTCGACTCTGCCGGCGGTATCCAGAATCTTCTGTTTGCCGGTATAAAAGGGGTGGCACACATTGCAGATATCCACCTGCATATCACCGCGGGTGCTGCGAGTTTCAAATGTATTGCCGCAGGCGCAGGTTATGATCGCCTTCTTGTATTTCGGATGAATTCCCTGTTTCATTTATCTTGCTCCTTGTATAAATCATTACTTTAGATACCACTTTTTTACAGAGCAGTTTTATGTCAAGTAAAGAGTTAGTTTCTTAAATTTCACCAAGCCCCCAAAGAACCCCGCAGTGCTCCGCGGCATTTCGGTATGGGTTGCAGAACAAATATGCAGATACCGAGCAAGATTCTGACAGCTCTTAAGCATCAATGTTCAGTAATGAATTAGAGCTTTATATAGAGAAAATTGCGGCAACTGCATTTTTCCCTTGACACAAATCCTAAGGTTTTAAGTTTGAATATGTTAATTGAACGATGCAAAGTGAATCGCAAAATAAACGCTAATTTAAGGAGAAAAACAATGACAAAAGCCGATCTCGTTAAGGAAATCTCGGAGAATACTGGTATTATCCGTAAAGACGTTGCCGTAGTAGTTGACGCTCTGTTTCAGGGCATAAAAGACATCTTAGCCGATGGTCATCACATCGAAATCCGTGGCTTTGGCACCTTCCGTCTCAAAACCCGTAAACCCCGTATGGGACGCAATCCTAAGACTGACGAAAAAGTTCCGGTTCCAGAACGTACCGTCCCCACTTTTAAGTTCTCCCGCGAATTTAAAAACAGCGTAGTCGATCTCAAGATCAAGAGTTAGGTATCCTACTATGCCTTGCGGAAAGAAGAAAAAACGTCATAAAATCGCAACTCACAAGCGGAAAAAACGCTTGCGTAAGAATCGTCATAAAAAGAATAAATAGATTCTGAGGCTGCTTTAGGGCAGCCTTTTTTATTGCGCTTATCCAAATATGCGTTATCTTGTCTACCAAAAAAAGGGAAAGGAATCTACTATGAAAGCTACATCTAAAAACAAGACCCTAAGAATTATAGTCCCTCTGATGTTTATCGCCATCCTTATAAATCAGATTGCGATATACTTATACGAAATCTTCGGAAAATCGCAAAACAATGAAACACTGACCGAAATCCATGCTTTTGCTGGTCTTTGCTTTATAATATTGGCCATTATTCACTTGATTCTAAATTGGTCTTGGGTCAAGAGCCAAGTCTTTGGGATCAAGAAAACTAAGCAAGGATAAGCTACTTTCACAGTATTCTGGCCGATAAAAAAGGCCGCAGTGATAAAGGTTCGATTCCAGAATCAGGTTTGGGAAGTAATGCGAATAAATGCAGGATTTCCCCCCCGGCTGTGTTTATCCTCCGACTACTAATATCCTGACCTTAGCAAGAGGTCAGCCAAGCAATCATAGATACAGACCGAAGATATGGCTGGGTATGATGGGGGTGAACACAGAAGACTCAAGGATTGCTTGCGGGTAAGCATCTCTTGTGCCGAAGATGTTCAGGCTTTTATCTGCGTGCTGAAGATATAGCTATCAGCCGACAACAGCTCAGGCTATTCACCACGAGACGATCTGTAAGGATTTAGTGGGCTAAGCTCCTCTTGCTGGGCAGCTTCAAGTGTGAGTAAAAATCACTGTATTCCTGGATCAAATCTGCAAACAACTCTTTGACCGTCGTAATTTTTTTCACCAGATAGGCATTAGCACCTGCAAAGGCAAAGCCATCTGTCATTTTACCATCCCGGGCATTTTGCAAGGCGAGAGCAATGCAATAGGGAGTATCTCTGTAGTCGCAGGTTTTGAGGCATTTCCAGGGGCAGACAAATGGTTTTTTAATTCCTTTTGTTACGTCCTTGAGAAACTGGTTATTCACAGCACGACCCGGCATACCCACGGGGCTTTTGATGATCACGATGTCGTTCTTTTCGCAATTTACAAAGAGCTCCTTAAATGCTGTGTTTGCATCGCATTCTTCCGTGGCCACAAAGCGTGTGCCCATCTGAACGCCGTCCGCGCCAAGCTGCATAATCCGGGCCATATGCTCACCAGAGAAGATTCCACCAGCTGTAATCAACGGGATTTTTTTGGAGTATTTTTCTTCAACTTTTTGCACTTCTTGCTTCACTTGGGGGAGGAGCTCTTCCAGGCTGAATTTGTCATCAAAGATCTGTCCTTCTTTGAAACCAAGATGTCCGCCGGCCTTGGGACCTTCCAGAATCACCAGATCGGGGACGCGTTGGAAGTGTTCAGCCCAGTGATTGAGGATGATCTTTGCGGCTCTGCCGGAACTGACGATGATGCCGATCTTGGTGGGAGCATTTTGCAGATAATCCAGGGTCATGGTGGAGGGAAGTCTGAGGGGTAATCCCGCGCCTAAGATCACGATATCCGCCTTTTCCTCGAAGCTGGCTTTGATCAGATCATCAAAATCTGATACCGCAACCATGATATTGACACCAATGATGCCATTAGTCTTACGGCGTGCCGCGCGGATTTCTTCTTTCAAAGCTGCGGCATTTGCCTCCTTGTAGCTCAATCCTTTTTGAGGGTGCAGAACGCCTAATCCCAAGGAAGAGATAACTCCAATGCCGCCTTCGTTTGCCACGGCTGCAGCTAAATTACTTAGCGATATTCCAACGCCCATTCCGCCTTGGATAATGGGGACTTTGGCGATCAAATCGCCTATTCTCAGGTGGGGCATTTTTATAAGCATAATTACCTCGATTCTTTAGTTTGCGGTTTATGACACCAAGTCATGACCCGCGCAGATAAACTAATGAACTTACGTAATAATTGAGATTGCTAAGCTGTCTTGGGTTGAAATACCTTTTGATAGTCTAGAAAATTGAACTATTCATAATGATCTTTTAGTCTATAATGTCAATAAACCTGTAATGGCAAAATCAGTCAACCCTTATTTTTCAAAAAAGTGACTTCGCTAAGCGGAGATGGCTCAGAATGTTCTCCAAGTCGGTATAGAGGGATAAAATCACTTAATTGATAATCTTTTCCACCGGCAGTAAATAGATGGCGGCCAGCTTCTTGCCCAGCAGATCCAGGCCAGAATTTTTAAGTTCTTCCAGGGCGAAGGATACATCCTCTTCTTCCGCCGTGCCCATGATCACGTTTCCGTAGCCGGTTTTGAGGGCGGCGCTTTCCTGAAAGCTGACAAAGAGCGGAATATCGTAGAGAATCTTTTGTCCCAGGCTTTCTCCTGAGAGCACGATAGTATCTTCGATTCCAGCTTCAGCCAGAGCCAGGATTACATCATCAAGGTATTTATCGTTAAACAGATGTAAGATCATATACATTTTTAAACTCCCTTAATCCTTTACTTTCAGCTCGTTGGCGCGGGATAGGCCATATTTTACCAGGACCGGTCCGATCAACATGATCAGGAAGGTGGTAGCCGTCATCACACTAATCACCTGTTTGGCTTGATATTCCAGTCCCAGGTTACTCAATATCTTAGCTGCTCCCAGGCTGAGTCCGATTGCCACCCCTGCTTGCGAGAGCAGCGTAAAGCCCAAATATTTACTTACTTTAGCAGGTGCTTTTGCCAGATACCCTCCCCAGCGGGCACCATAGTATTTACCCAAACTGCGGAAGACAATGTAGATTAAGATTACCCCGGCATAGTTTTTGATCATCCCAAAATCCAATTTGGTACCGATCAGGACAAAAAACATCAGGTAGACCGGGGGAGACCACTGCGTGAGAGCATTGGTAAATCTTTGCGTGATAATGGTATTGTTATTTGTCATTACGATTGCCGCACTCATGGTTAGTAAGATGGGCGAGATGCCATAAACTTCTGCCAATGCGCACATGGCAAAAAGGCTGCCCAGAGAAAAGATGAGAAACAGTGATTGCTCGTGCAAAAATCTTCCTACAGTTACCAGAATATAGCCGATCGCCGCCCCCAATACTATTTCCAGGATAATCTCCCAGAAAGCATGCAGCAGCGCCGCATTCACGCTGAGCTCATGTGAGCCCAACATGATAGCTGCCAGCGGGATCGCCAGTGAATAAAGGATGAGGGCAAAGATATCATCCAGACCCATCACGGCAAAGAGGGTGCTGGTGAGCTCTCCTTTGGCTTGATATTGGCGGATTACGTCGATAGTTCCAGCCGGGGCAGTGGCACAAGCCAAAGCGCCGTAGATGATGCCCATGGGGATGCTTTTGAGCACGATGGCAGTAGCAATGCCGGTAAGCAAAAAAGCGATTCCAGCTTCCATACACACGATGATGATGATGCTTTTGCCCATCTTCTTGAGTTCACGAAACCGCAATTCACTGCCAATATTGAAGCCGATTAAAGATAGAGTGAGCAGATTTACAAAGGCAATGCTATCGAGTTCGGTCTGGGATACAAAACCGATCAAAGATGGTCCAAAGAGGGCACCAGTGATGATATAGCCGATGATTACCGGAATCTTGGCATAAGCCGCACCTCTTCCGGTAAGCAGCGAAAAGAGCATACAAAGCCCCATAAAGGCCAGGATATGCGTTACGAGCATCTATTTGCTGCTTTTAAAGAGCTTGTATATACTGCCGGAATCCGGCGCTTCGTGGAGTTGTTTAACAAAATCCGGATTGCGTAGCCGCAGCATCAGACGAGAGAGCAACCTGATATACTCCTTATCCTGAGTATCGGATGCCACGATCAGGATTGCAATCGTGACCGCTTTGCCATCGTCACTTCCAAAATCCACGCCCTTTTTGATGCGGGCGATACTTACAACAAAATCGCTGGCATATTTGGTGCGGGCATGAGGGATAGCAAAGCCATTGCCAATTCCCGTGCTACTGGTTTTCTCACGGTCAAATATGGCTTTACGCACCTGTTCAAAATCAAGGATCCGATCACTGTCTTTCACCATGTCAAGCAATTGCTCCAAGAGCTCCTGTTTGTTGGATACTTCCAGATCTCTGATCCTGCTTTCACTAAGTATTGACGATACTTCAAGCGTCTGATTCATAGTTATTTATACCACCTCTCAAAAGATGAGTTTCATTTTATATAAATCAGCTAATCTGTCAATATCTTTGCAGGATGTCAAGCTATCACCCGCCATGAGACGGTTCAAAAAGCACAACCAGGCAGCGAGGGTCTCACACAGATTACACGGATTGCACAGATTTTTTATGGAGAGGTTATCCGTTATCCGTTATGCGTTATGCGTTATGCGCACGGCGAGGGTCTCACACAGATTACACGGATTGCACAGATTTTTTATGGAGAGGTTATGCGTTATCCGTTATGCGTTATGCGTTATCCGTTATACGCACGGCGAGGGTCTCACACAGATTACACGGATTGCACAGATTTTTTATGGAGAGGTTATCCGTTATCCGTTATCCCCGAGTTCCGGAGGAACGGCAATTTAGCGCTCTTTATTGTAGC
>JARRCD010000069.1 GCA_029982875.1 Candidatus Cloacimonadota bacterium
CCCTATCGTGCTCCTTTCAAGGTAATAAGCATCGGCAATCTCAGTTGTGGAGGCAGCGGAAAGACCCCCATCGCCATCGCCCTGGCCCAAGAGCTGAGCACCCGAAACTGGAGCGTGGCTTATTCCTCGCGGGGCTATAAATCCAGGCTGGAAAATTCCGCCAAGCTGATCTATGATGGCCATAAATTGCTGGCATCACCCTCTGACGTGGGAGATGAAGCGATCATGGCAGCTCTTTCATTGCCGGGGATTCCTGTATTTTGCGGTAAACGAAGAACTGAAGTATTGCAATTGGCTCAAGATCTGATCCCCAATCTTGAGCTGATGATCCTGGATGACGCCTTTCAACATCTCAAAGTAGCGCGGGATGTAGAGATCGTGGTCTTTGACAGCGAAATTGGATTGGGAAATGGCTTTGTCCTCCCCGCCGGATATCTGAGAGAAGGTCTTGCGGCAATTTCCCCAAATAGCATCTGCCTTCTTCACCAAAAGCCGCAAGGACCCGAAAATCCCGCTTTGCGGGAAAAGCTGATCTCCACCGGAGCCAAGGTATATACCGTAACCAGCAGTAGCGGGGATATCTTGCATAAGGACAAGAGAATCGAACTCCATCACCTGCAAGGTAAAAGCATCAGCCTCGTAAGCGCTATTGCCCATCCCGAGTCTTTTGCCAGAAGTGTATCTGCCTTGGGACTCTCCTACGCAAGACACCACATCTTCCCAGATCACTACTTATTCCAAGATGCCCAGAGCATCAATCAACTTAAGCGGGACACCAGCGATTACCTGCTCTGCACGGCCAAAGACGCCGGCAAGCTGATCCCCAATTTTGGCGACAGATTACTCATCCTTACCATGAAGACCAAGCTGGCTCCTGATTTTATCCAGGACCTGCAGACCAGACTCAAAGCCTGACCTCCTTTATTGCTCGTCTCCCACTACCGCTAATGGCGTGGCGTGCTGATAGACAAATTTGTGGCTTCCCGCCTTGACCAGGTTCTTCAATTTGTCAGCGATGATCTCTACCTGATCCAGATAATCGATAGTATTTAAGCCACCTCCGGCATCGCATTCTCCATTTTGGATGAGACTCAGGATTCTATTGCGCTGATTACGATGCTGCTCGTTGATGCGTCCTTCCATCTCGATGATCTTGAAGCTGTAATCTCCCTCCAGGTTCTCCAGATAATCCACGCAGAGATTCAACATAAACATCAGCTTAGCATGCAAATCATCGATAATAGCCGAAAATTCTGGACAAAGTGGTGTTTTTTGCGCTGTAATCTGATAATTCAGAATCCGATTCACCTCTTCGGTAAAATCACCAATCTTCTCGACGTCATTCACCGTATGCAACAAAGCCGGGATTTTCTGGATGATGCTATCCGCATTGGTCTTCTCATTTACTGCCACCAGATAGAGTGTGATCTCCCTTTGCAGGTTATCAATCGCGGTTTCGATGCGGCTTACGCGGATCTGTTTTTTATAATTTTTATCTTTGAAGGCTTCATAGCTTACACTCAAACCCAGACGCACCAGTCTCAGCATCTCGCGGATCTCTTTCATTACCTGCTCTATAGCCAGTTCACTATCCGCTATCACATGATAATTCAAGTGCTTGGGCTCCCCCAAACTGACGGTGTCGATCTTGTCTTGGGGAATGAGCCGGGTAGCCACTTTGGCAAATACTCCGGCAAAGGGCAGACAGATGAGGGTATTAAGCACATTAAAAAAGGTGTGACCATTCGCTACATGACGGGCAATATTCTCGCCCAAATAGACATCGCCCGGTAGTGAGCCGATTGACCAGCATAGTATAGACTCCAAAATAAGTAAGCAAGCCAAAGAGAGTGGTGCCAAAGGCATTGAACAGCGTGTGCACCAAAGCTACCCGGCGCGCTGTATAATTAGTCCCGATCCCCGCCATCCAAGCGGTAATGGTTGTCCCGATGTTATCTCCAAAAACCAGATACAAGGCTCCTTCAAAGGGTATCAACCCATTGCTCGCCAATACTATCACAATCCCTATCGAAGCCGATGAACTCTGAATCAGCATAGTAAATAAGGTGCCGGTGAGGATGCCCAGAATCGGATTTGCCGAAATCTGCACCATAAAATCCCTTATCACCTGGGATTCCCGCAGTGGGATCACCGCTTGGGACATCACGTTGAGGCCAATAAAAAGCAGACCAAAACCAATTATGATATGACTCCAGCGTTCCATCGCTCTACTCTTGCGAATTAGCAGCAATACCACACCGGTAATAATAAAGACAAAAGCATAATTCCCGATATTGAAGGCAATCAATTGAGCAGTAATCGTGGTACCAATATTGGCACCCATCACCACCCCCACGGCTTGGCTGAGATTCATGAGCCCGGTATTTACAAAGCCTATCATCATCACCGTGGTGGCAGAAGAACTCTGGATCAAAGCGGTGACAGACATCCCCACAAGTACCCCTTTGATCGGAGTATTGGTCAGCATTTTCAGGATCCGCCGCAGCTCTGTTCCCGCTACCGCATGAAGATTATCGCTCATCTTGTTCATCCCAAAGATGAAAAGAGCCAAGCCTCCAAAGAAATTGATAACCTGTAATATCGACATACTCTTAAGCTTCCCCTTGAAATAGATAGAGTAATTTTCCTGAACTGCCAATATGGTCAAGGATTTTATTTGCCGCGGCGTAGATTCTATTAGGCAAAGGAACTTTGAAAATGGTATATGCGGATTTTAAATAGCGATGATATATTGCCTGCACTTTTGCTGCGAGACAGATAATCTGGTCGGTTACTGCATTTTACCGGTAACTAAGCCGGAATGCATCTTGTTACCCTATCGTAATCTCCTGGAATACGTTGACACTCTACTACTCACCCCGTTCCGGTTTCATTTGGGGAAAGAGCAAAACCTCTTTGATGGAATCATTTTCGGTAAGTAGCATTACCAACCGGTCAATACCGATTCCTTGTCCGCCCATGGGAGGCATCCCATATTCCAGAGCTTCCAAAAAGTCTTCATCCACCACATTGGCTTCATCATCGCCCAGCTCTCTCAGCTTCGCTTGCGCTTCCAGGCGTTGACGCTGATCCAGAGGATCGTTGAGCTCGCTGAAAGCATTGGCAAATTCCCCTCCGGCAATGAACAATTCAAAGCGCTCCGCCAGAAGTGGATTATCCGCCTTAGCTTTGGCCAACGGTGAGATTTCTTTAGGGAAATCACAAACGAAAGTGGGTTGGATCAAAGTAGGTTCCACAGAATTCTCAAAGATAAGTTCCAACACTTTACCTTTCCCGCAGCCCGCCGGAATCTCAATTTCCTGTTGTTGGCAAAATTCCGCTAACCTGGCATCGCTTTCGGCAAATACATCCAACCCGGTAGCCTGTTTTACCAGCTCAGACATCCCGGCGCGGTGCCACTCACCACTCAAATCCACCTGGTGCCCATGATATTCATATACATCCTTGCCCACCACTGCGCGGGCCAGATGTTTTACCAGCTCTTCCACCAAATCCATCATTCCTTTCAAATCGGAATAGGCCTCGTAGGATTCCATCATGGTAAATTCCGGATTGTGAGTGCGGTCCATCCCTTCATTGCGGAAGTTTTTGCCGATCTCATACACTTTTTCAAAGCCGCCCACGATCAGGCGTTTGAGATACAATTCCACGGCTATACGCAGATAGAGATCCACATCCAAAGTATTGTGATGCGTAATGAAGGGACGAGCATTGGCGCCGCCGTAGAGGGGTTGCAAGATCGGCGTCTCCACTTCGATGTAGCCCTTATTATCCATAAATCTGCGGATAGCTGAGATAATGCGGGATCTCAATTCAAAGACCTTGCGGTGTTCCGGATTGAGCAGGAGGTCCAGATAGCGTTTGCGATAGCGCAATTCGATATCGGCAAATTCATCATAGCGCACTATCTTGCCATCGATCTTCTTTTCTTTGACTGCAGGTAAGGGTCGGATATTTTTACCCAGCAGGGTGATCTTTGCGCACTTGAGGGAATACTCTCCCGTCTGGGTATAATAGGCAGTACCCTCGGCCTGGACAAAATCCCCCGCATCACAGAGCTTGAAAAGTTCGTAGTTTTCCACTCCCACTTCAGCTTGAGATACATAAATCTGGATTCTGCCACTATCGTCTTCAATATTACCAAAGCCAATTTTACCTTGGCGCCGCATTGCAACAAGGCGTCCCGCCAAAGTAATCTGAGTAGCTTGCTCGATCCAGCTTTCTTTGTCTACCAGGATTTGAGCTATTTTATGACTACGTTTGCTTTGAGAGGGATAAGGGTCTATCCCCCGCGCACGAATCTTAGCCAGCTTCTCTTTACGGAGCTTGATAAATTGATTTTCGGCCATTATATTTTTTACAGGTCTTTAAAGGGATTGTCCTCAATCACGGGATTCTTCTGATTGGCATATTTGCGCCATTCTTCATCCCGCGATGAGCGTCCACCCCGGCGACCGCCATAACTATCCCTGCTGCTATAATCACGGGAGGGACGATCCTGCTGTTGGCGGGGTTTATTGGCTGCGGCAATTTCCTCGGGCGTGCGATCGGTATAATCCAGGGTAATGCGGTGGTTTTGGCGGTCTATAGCTGTAACCATCAATGTGACGGTATCACCACTCTTGAAATTGTCACTTTTACGAACTCTGGACCTGGGCAAGAGCCCGGTGATGCCTTCGGCAATAGTTACGAAGACACCAAAATTGGTAGAGGATTCCACCACTCCTTCAAAAGGCTCTTCGAGCTTGACCACTTCGGCAATGTTTTCCCAAGGATCAGGTTGTAAAGCCTTCAGTGATAGCGAGATCTTCTGAGTATCTGGATCGATCCGGAGGATTTGCACTTGCACATAATCCCCTTCTTTGAGGATTTCACGAGGATGGCCGATATTGCGGCTCCGACTCATTTCAGAGATCGGGATCAAACCCTCTACGCCGGGCTTGAGCTCGGCAAAAGCGCCGAAATTGTGCAATCGCAAAACCCGGCAATTGATCTCATCACCCTCTTTCATCTCGCTCATGGCATTGATAAAGGGATTCTCCATCAAAGCTTTGAGGGATAGCGCTACTTTGTCGCCATTGATCGAGAGGACTTTGACATCCAATTCCTGTCCGGTTTTAAGCACATCCTGAGGCTTTATCACATGCTGCCATGAAATCTCGGAAACATGCACCAAGCCTTCGATGCCACCGATATCTACAAAGGCCCCAAAGGAGGTCATCCGCATTACCTTGCCGTGAACTACATCCCCTACAGATAGCTTGGCTAAAGCTTCACGCTTCTTCTCCAAGGCTTCCTGTTCTGCTAATTGTCGGTGGGAAACCACGATCCTGCGACAATTTTCCGAACACTCTATCACCAAAAAATCCAGGCTCTGACCGATGAACTTGGCGGTATCATCGACCGGCCGTGCTGAAATCTGCGAAACCGGACAAAAGGCCCGTGCTCCAAGGATATCTACATTGAATCCACCCTTGGTCACCGCGTAAACCTTGCCCTGCACCGGAATCTTCTTTTCATATGCATCACGGATGGACTGCTTGTCCACGTGCTGCTTGGTGAGGCTCTTGCCCACTACGTAGCCCTGATCATTCTGATCCACCACGTAACCTTTGAGTGTGTCTCCCACCGCCAGGGTGAGATTGCCTTTTTCATCGGAATATTCGCTGATCTCAGCGTAAGCGTCGAATTTGCCACCTAAATTTACGATCAAATAATTATCCGTAATATCTACTACCGGCGCTTCGACGACATCGCCTTTCTTGATTTCTGCTGTGTTTTGAAAGGAATCTTCGAGCATGCGAAGATAATCTTCTTTCATTTCTTTAAGAGCAGCTTTGCTGCTGGTTTCACGCACCTTGTCTGACATATGTTTCTCCTAACGACTATTGAGAATACCACATTTTTCAGATAGCATATTTTGTAAAGTCTTTTGTTCTGTCTACCATAGATTTTCGCTGATTTTCTCCCCGCCACCCGAACTTTTCCGCTTTTTTTTCGCCTTATTGACCCCTAATATCTGAGTTACAGCAATATCCTGGCGCTTATAGTACTTGTTCCTCCGAACTTAAGGATATTCCCCGTAAGACTTTGCTCCGCTGCATCTTACTCCATACGGAATGACGAATTTGGGCCAGCGAACTGCAAACTGATAAGCGGGCACATGTGAGCCGGGCGATTCCCCAAAACCCGAAAACCCTCTTCCCAATTTTTTTTCTCCGCCTGCCAAGCCACTTCCCGCCCCCAAAACGCGAAACCTGGAAAATCGATCTTGACAGAATGCTAAGTTCTCATATTTCTTGACATCGAGACCTGAATAGTGCTTTTATGATTTTCGGTTCAGGCTCGTAATTTGTTACTATATAATATAATTATTGATTGCATATTTTAAATAGGAGTTGTCATGTTTAAGCAAATCCGGAAACGAAACGGACAGATAGTAGATTTTGATCGTCAAAAGATCAGCCGTGCCATCCTCAAAGCCGCCAATGCAAGCGGAGAATTCGGTGAAGAGATAGCCAATAAGATGTGCCTGCGCGTGCTCAATCTCGCCCTGCAGAGCATCACTGAAGATATTCCCGAGGTAGAAAATATTCAAGACCTGGTGGAAGAAGTTCTCCTCGCCTCCCCTTACAAAAAAACCGCCAAGCTTTATATCATCTACCGGGAGCAACATGCGCGTCTTCGGGAGATGATTTCCAAAGCCGGAGTAAGTCTGATTGACCAGTATTTAGACAAGCTGGATTGGCAAGTAAATGAAAATTCAAACATGGCATATTCGCTGCAAGGGCTTAATAATTACATCGCCTCCGAAGTGAGTAAGACTTACTGGCTGAACAAGATCTATCCTCCTGAGATTCGGGAAGCCCACGTCTCTGGTGACCTGCATATCCACGATCTGGGACAGCTTTCCGTATACTGTGTGGGGTGGGATTTGATGGATCTCTTACTAAAAGGCTTTTGCGGCGTAGAGGGTAAGGTGGAGAGTTCTCCGGCCAAGCATTTCCGCAGTGCCCTCGGACAGATAGTGAATTTCTTTTATACCTTACAGGGCGAGGCGGCCGGAGCTCAGGCCTTTTCCAGTTTTGATACTCTTTTGGCTCCCTTTATCCATTATGATGGACTGTCTTACCGGGAAGTAAAGCAGGCGTTGCAGGAATTTATCTTTAATATCAATGTCCCTACCCGGGTCGGATTTCAGACTCCTTTTACCAATATCACCCTGGATCTCTTCCCCCCGGATTTATACAAGAACCAAGCTGTTATCATCGGCGGCCAAGCTCAGGATAAATGTTATGCGGATTTCCAGGCTGAGATGGATATCCTGAATCGAGCCTTTTTGGAAGTGATGATTGAAGGAGATGCCAAAGGCCGCGTCTTTACCTTCCCCATTCCTACCTATAATATTACTAAGGATTTTGATTGGGAAAATCCCACCATCGCCTACCTCTGGGAAGCCACGGCAAAATATGGCATACCCTATTTCTCCAATTTTGTCAATAGCGATATGGACCCCAATGACGCCCGCAGTATGTGCTGCCGCTTGCGTTTGGATACCCGCAAATTGGAAGCTCGCGGCGGCGGCCTCTTTGGTGCAAATCCCTTAACCGGCTCGATCGGCGTAGTTACCCTGAATCTGCCTCGGATAGGATATTTGGCCGAGAGTGAAGCGGACTTTTTTGTGCGTTTAGAGCGCATCCTCAATCTGGCCATGTCCTCTTTGGAGATCAAGCGTAAGGTGCTGGAAAACTACACCAATAGCGGCTTATATCCCTATACCAGATACTACCTGAATAGCATCAAGGAACATCACAATCAATATTGGCTCAACCACTTTTCCACTATCGGCGTGATCGGCATGAATGAAGCCTGTGTCAACTTCCTTGGTGCTAACCTCGGCACTGATCAGGGGCTTGATTTTGCCCTGCGCGTGATGGACTATTTGCGGGATAGATTGGTAGAATTTCAAAAGCTTACGCATAATCATTATAATCTGGAAGCCACCCCGGCAGAAGGTACCAGTTACCGCCTGGCCCTGCTCGACCGCCAAAACTACCCCGGCATCAAAAGCGCAAATCCGGATAATGATACTCCCTTTTATACCAATAGCACCCAATTGCCGGTAAACTTTTCCGATGATGTATTTGAAGTGCTGGATTTACAAGATGCTCTGCAAACCAAATACACCGGCGGCACCGTCTTACACATCTTTGGCGGAGAACGCCTGGAACACTCCGTGAGCGTCAAAAACCTGGTAAAAAGTGTCTGCACAAATTACCATCTGCCCTATTTCACCTTTTCTCCCACCTTCAGCATCTGTCCCACTCACGGTTATCTCGTCGGCGAACAAGCCATCTGCCCCAAGTGCAAGCAACGCTGCGAAGTCTTTTCCCGCATCGTGGGCTACCTGCGTCCGGTTTCTCAATGGAACGAAGGTAAAAAGGCAGAATTTAAGCTGCGCACCACTTTCGATACCGTAAAACACTCCCACCATCCTTTTAAGCATAAGCAGTCCTTAGCATGAAAATCGGCGGTTTCCAAAAATTCTCCCTGCTCGATTATCCCGAAGAGCTTGCAGCCATAATCTTCACACAGGGATGCAATTTCCGTTGCCCCTACTGTCACAATCCCGAACTGGTATTGCCCGAAATCTATAGCCCTTTACTCAAGACTGAAGAAATCCTGCGCTTCCTCTATCGCCGTCGCCAAAAACTCACCGCCGTAGTAGTAACCGGAGGCGAGCCCTGCCTGCAGGAAGACCTGGTGGATTTGCTCAAAATCCTCAAGGCCATGCGCTACAAAGTGAAACTCGATACCAATGGCGCTTCCCCCGAGATGCTGGCCAAAGTAATCTATGCCCAAGCAGTGGATTACATCGCTATGGATCTCAAGGCGCCGCTGCCGCTATACCGGAAATTAACCCGCAGCAAGGTGAAAAAAGAAGATATCATTCGAAGCATGGAGCTGATCCGCCTCAGTGGCTTGAACTATGAATTTCGCACCACTGTGGCTAACGAAATACTCTTTGGCGATGACCTCCTTAGCATCAGCGAGCTGCTCAAAGAAGGAGATCACTACTATTTGCAACCCTGTAACTATAGCACTACTCTGGGTGATCTCAAACAGCATGAGCTGCCAAAATTGGACCTGAAACACAGCAAGACTTTTGGGGAACTGAAAAACTGGGCAGACCAGCATCGGGTAAGATTGGCAATACGCGGCGAGCAATAAGAGCGGAAGTTTATCTGGCCTTGAGACCATCACTGTGTGTATAACCCATAACCCAAAATCTGTGAAATCTGTGTAATCTGTGTGAGACCATCACTGTATGTATAACGGATAACGCATAACCCAAAATCTGTGAAATCCGTGTAATCTGTGTGAGACCATCACTGTATGTATAACGGATAACGCATAACGCATAACGGATAACGGATAACCCAAAATCTGTGGAATCTGTGTAATCTGTGTGAGACCATCGCTGTGTGTATAACGCATAACGGATAACCCAAAATCTGTGAAATCCGTGTAATCTGTGTGAGACCATCACTATGTGTATAACGCATAAGGGAATCGTGCTCGTTGAACAGTCTCAACCTGGAAAAGCTTCATCTACTGAGGAATATTTCTTGACCTCTGTCTTACTCTTTTGATATTGGATTTATTAAAACAACAAGGTAGTTAGCATGATAGATATTGAACATCTTCTGCCTTTGGTAGAAAAACCTTCTCGCTATATAGATCACGAGATCAATGCTGCACGCAAGTCCTTTGAGGATCATCCGCTGCGCATGCTCTTTGCCTTTCCGGATCTCTATGAATTAGGCGTATCGCATTTGGGACTCAAGATCTTATACTCAATCGTGAATCGTCTTCCCTATGCTCTGGCCGACCGGATGTATCTGCCTTGGTTGGACCTTTTGGAGCTATTACCCAAGCACAATATCCCTCTCTTCGGACTGGAAAGCCGGATGCCTGCCACAGCTTTTGATCTCTTGGGCATCACTCTGCAGAGTGAGCTTAACTATAGCAATGTCTTGGAATTGCTCCACCAATCTCATATCCCCCTCTTTGCTCACGAACGCTCCCGCGAGGATCCCATCGTCCTGGCAGGAGGTCCCTGTGTTACCAATCCTCTGCCTTTAGCTCCTTTTATCGACGTCTTTTTTGTAGGTGAAGCCGAAGAGGGCATCGTTCAGATCGCCGAAATCCTGCGGGATATCGCAGATCGGGCTGAGCGTCTGCGTGCGCTTGGCAAATTGCCAAGCTGCTGGGTACCGCAATACAAAAGCAAGGATGTATGGGATATTGAGCTGCCCCGCACTGTGATTAAGAGCCGTAAATACTCCGGCTTTGCTTCCTCTGAGAATCTGCATAGCCCTCAGCTTTTGAGTTGGCAATTGGCCACTCACAATCGCTATGTGGCAGAAATCATGCGCGGTTGCTCGCGGGGTTGCCGTTTTTGCCATGCCGGATACTTTTACCGTCCCGTACGCGAGCGCAAGCCCCAGGATATCCTCAATGATCTACTCCAGGAGCTGAACCAAAGCGGATGGGATGAAGCGGGGTTGATCTCTCTCTCCAGCAGTGATTATACCTGTATCCGCGAGCTTATGACCGAGTTGCTCAAGCGGGTGGATACCCAAAAAACCCATATTTCTCTGCCCTCATTGCGGGTGGATTCTCTGGATGACACTTTGGTGGATTTGATGCAGAGCTTGGGACGCGAAGGGCTTACAATCGCTCCCGAAGCTGGATCGCAACGCCTGCGGGATGTGATTAATAAGAATATCACCGAAGCAGACATCCTGCAAGGCGTAGAAATTGCCCTCAGATTAGGCTGGCAGAAGATCAAGCTCTATTTCATGATCGGCCTGCCCACCGAGACGGAAGCGGATATTGAGGCCATCATCGAGCTGCTCCAAAAAATCAACCTCTTAGCCAAGAAACGCCTGCATATCAGCGTGACCCTCTCACCCTTCACACCAAAGCCTTTTACCTCTTTTCAATGGTGCGCCATGCTGGACGCCGAAACTCTGCTTCAGCGCGCCAGGCGGATCAAAAACAGCTTAAGTAAAGCCCATAATATCCGCATCAAATACCATACCATAGAAAATTCCATCCTGGAAGCCTGCCTTACCCGGGGTGATCTGGATATGGCTCGCGTGCTCTATACCGCCTGGCAACACGGAGCCAAGTTTGACGCCTGGCGGGAGAGCTGGGATTACAGCATCTGGGAACAGGCCTTCGCCTCCTGCGGAATTTCTGAAAAGCGCTATCTCCAAGAACTCCCTCTGGCTCAAGACCTGCCCTGGGATTTCATTGATATCGGGGTTCACAAAGAATTTCTCCAGCGTGAATACCAAAGATCACTGCTTGCCCAAACCACCCCGGATTGTCGCGAACTTTGCCCGCTTTGCGGCGCTTGCAACGAGCATACTCATGTCGTAAATTCCAGCTTTGAACCTTATGCGATAGAAGAGCCGCAATCAGTACCCAAGCGGCAAAAACACTATAATATCCAAAATCAATATCGCTATCGGATCTCTTATCAAAAAGTCGGGCTCCTGCGCTTTATTTCTCATCTGGATTGGATGCGCATGCTTTTTCGCCGCATCTCCATGCTGAAGCTGCCCACAGTCTTTACCCAAGGCTATTCTCCGCACCCTAAGGTGAGCCTTTCTCCGCCCCTTTCCGTTGGCGTGGAAAGTTATACCGAATATTTTGATATCTCCTTTTTCGAGGCTTTGTCACCAGAGCAGATTCTGGCTGAATTGCAGCGAAATCAAATCCCGGATTTTATCCTCACCAAGTGTGAACGCCTTGTCAAATCCACACCTATACCCGATTTTGAGATTCTCTCGCTCAGCTTGCCGGCGGAATTTTGTGCCAAAGTGCAAAGCCAAATCTCAATATTTGAGCACGAGCCCTCCCTGGTGTTTGAAAAAAAGACTGAAAAACGCCGTAAGACATATGATCTCAAGCAAATAATCCTCCATCTCGAGCTGCAGGAAAACCAACTCCATATCCACAAACTCCTCGCCAGCCCTTCTTTGTATGACGTCCTTGCCGCCGTCTTAGCTCTTAGCAAGATCGAGCTCTATCAATGCCAAATCCTGCGTCTGGCTTTTGGATATTTAACACAATAGTCTGTAATTATGCATCCTTTCCGAAAAAACGATCTGCAAATAATCCTGGCTAATGCCATGCGTGAGTTTACCGCCTATCCCAAACTGCGCAAATACCTGAAAGCTCAGCCTTGCTGGCAACCTACCCATATCCTGGCCATGGGAAAAGCTGCCTACCGCATGGCAGAAATTGCAGCTCAAAGCCTCCCCGCCAATATGCTCAAAAGCACTCTTATCCTTACCAAATACGGCTGCTTTCCACCCCCTGAGTCCCGCAAATCTTCTTTCCCAATCCTGGAAGCAGGCCACCCGATTCCGGATGCTAATTCCCTCAAGCATAGTGCTTTTATCTTGAACTGGCTGGAACAAATCCCCCCGGAGGAAGAGCTCATCGTCCTCATCTCCGGGGGCAGCTCTGCCCTCTTTGAAATCCCCGCGGCGGGATGCTCGCTGCAAGATTTGATCGACCTCAATTCCCTCCTGCTCAAGAGCGGTCTGGATATCTCCCAAATCAATGCCAAACGTAAATCCCTCTCGCAAGTCAAAGGAGGACAGGCAGCTCGACACTTTCACGGTAGGGCTATGCGGGTCTTTGCCCTCAGTGATGTGCCGGGCAATGATTTTGCCACTATCGGCAGCGGCCCCTTCTATCAGCCCCAGGTCTCAAATCACTATCTCATCGCCGATAACCAAGCCTGGCTCAAAGTGCTGGCTCGGCACTTCAAACGGCAATTCCCCGACTATCCCATCCGGATCTCACCCCGCTTTATCAGCGCTGACGCCGAATCCTTCGCCCAGGCTCTCGCCCACTATGGCCGCA
>JARRCD010000070.1 GCA_029982875.1 Candidatus Cloacimonadota bacterium
AGACAAGATGATAGGCGGTGCGCTTTAGCCACCGTAATCAAGGCGAGTTTTGTGCGGACAAGATGAATTCCGGTTTGCTTTAGCTACCGGCGATACCAGAGATTTTTAAAACTGGACGTAACGATTTTCCGTAAGACTCCGCTTAATTGCGTCTTACTCCGTATTCTGGCGATGGGGTGCCAAAAAAAGGAAAGACTGGTTGCATGAATTTGGGCTGAGATATATCGCCCCATAATTACTGCTATTGCCGGTGACTAAAGTCGACCGGAATTCATCTTGTCCCCAGGATCTGATCGCTTGGCATACGGTGGCTAAAGCCGACCGGAATTCATCTTGCCGCCCGCAATGATCTCTTGGGATACGGTGGCTAAAGCCGACCGCCTATCATCTTATTCCCAAGTTCTTTTTGCATGGCATACGGTGACTAAAGTCGACCGGAATTCATCTTGTCCCCGCAATGATCTCTTGGGATACGGTGGCTAAAGCCGACCGCCTATCATCTTATTCCCAGGATCTGATCGCTTGGGATACGGTGGCTAAAGCGCACCGCCTATCATCTTTTATGCAGGTTCTGCTCGCATGGCATACGGTGGCTAAAGTCGACCGGAAATCATCTTATTCCCAGGATCTAATCGCTTGGCATACGGTGGCTAAAGCGCACCGCCTATCATCTTTTATACAGGTTCTGCTCGCTTGGTCTACGGGCGAGAGGGAGTGGGTGGAATAGGGTGAGGGATCCCGGTATCGCTCGTGGCGCTTTGGCCGGGCTTTCCCGCGATTGCTTGCAGGGGCAATGATCTCTCTGATCTTATTTCAGCGGCAACTTCCGATGTTTGGGGAAAGTGCCTGCTATTTCGGGACTTGACTTGGTGAATATATATTTATAAAAATCCGGAATTAATCTTGCATAAGTAAAAGATCGTTAGCTACTCTTTGGTGGCACAGCGTTGTCACCATGCCCAGAATTGTCAGAGTCTATTGAGCTTAACCACAAAAAGTCTTGACGTTTTATCTGGACTTAGGCTTTTGTCCCTTTTATATGAAAATGAACTCGAGATTAAGGAGTATATAATGCATATATCATTACCCAAACTATTAACTATCAGCATGTTTCTATTGCTTGTAACTATGGCATTTGCTGCCGATGAGACACCTAAACCGGTTAGTAATTCAAATCTGCTGGAAGATCGTGACGTGCTGGCCGAATACGATGGGGGCAAGATTCTGCGCTCGGATATTCAAGCCAAGATTGCCAAGATTCCCCCGGCTCATCAGGGACGTTACCAAACTATCGACGGTCAATTGCAGGTATTGGATATCATTTGTACCGAAGAAGTATTTTTCCAGAAAGCCAAACAGCTTGGCATCGATAAATCTCCTGAGGTTTTAGAGCGTTTGGAAGACCTCACCCGCCGGTTTTATCTACAGGAGTATTACAAGCGTAATGTGACCGATTTGATTGAGATCACCGAAGTTGACCTGCAAAAGTATTATGACGAAAACCTGAAGCTCTTTTATATGAATCCCAATATCACCATAGAGTATATCCAAACTGAAACCGAGCAAGATGCCTTGGATGCTCTTGCCGAACTGGAAGCTGGAGCATCTTTTGCTGAAGTTTCGGATAAATACAATCAAAATACCTATGCCCGCGGTCTCAAAGGCGTGATCAAGCACATTCGTCTCAATGGCAACATCCCCGGCGTGGGAAATGATGCTGAATTGGAAGAATATATCGGCCAGAGCAAGGTGGATCCGGAGCACTGTAATGGTCCTTATCAAACCGACTCAGGCTGGCATATTTTCCGCACGGTAGCCAGGGTGGAAGGGCGCCAAAAAGAATATCTCGAAGTACGTCCGGAAATCGAACAACGGCTACGTCCTATCCTCGAACGTGAGAAACTCGAAGAGATCCGGGAAGAGCTCAAACAGAAATATGAAGTTCAGATTCATGAGGGTATCGCTTCCAGTATCGATCTCAAGAATAAAGATAACAATGCCGAAAACATCTATAACGTGGTGGTTTATTCTCCCCATGATGATTTAATCTATACCATAGAAGACGTCCTGACCGCTTACAACAAGCTCAGTCCCCAAGAGCAGATTTTTTATCTGAAAGGTGAAGGTGCCATCGCGTTTATCGATCAGATCCTGATTCAAGACCTCTTTTATATTGAAGCCAAAGCACAGAATTACGACCAGTACTTTGTGGACAATGAAGACTATCAGATGATGCGGCACAATATCATCCTGCGTCGTGCCTATGAGATTCTGGTTTTGGATAAGATCGAAGTGAGCAATGAAGAGATCGCAGCCCGTTATGAGCTGGATAAAGAAAAGTATGCCATCCCCGCCAGCCGTAGCATTCAGGTGCTCTTCTTTGATGATGATAAAACGGCAAATAAGGCTTGGCGCAAATTTAAATCTGCTCACAAGAAAGGGAATAAGAAAGAGATGCAGAAGCTGGTTGAAAAGTATTCTACCAAGCCGGAAAAATCAATTTTCGAAAATCAATATGACAATGGAATCGTAACCGGCCTGGTGCAAGACGCCGAATTTTCCCGTAAAATCTGGGACAATCCGGTAGGCTATCTCTCCGAAGTCTTTACTGCGGCAAATGGCGATATCGTATTTTTCCATACCCTCTCTGAAACACCCAAATCCTATCGGCCTCAAGTGGAAGTAGAACCCCGCATCATGAGCACGATCAAACAGGAAAAGGAAAGAAGCCAGCAGGATAAGGTGGCAGAAGAACTCTTTGCCGAATTCCATCTGGTAAAATATCCGGAACGCATTCGCCTGACTCTGAGTGCAGAAGAGCTCTTTGAATATGCCGATAACGCTACCCGTAACCGCAATTATAAAGATGCCGTGGTCTTTTACGATCAGATCATTGAAAACTACGATAATGGGGTGGACGATTACAAAGCTTTCTTTATGAAAGCCTTCCTCGTGGCCGAAGAAATGAAAAATGAAGACTTGGCGGTACAACTCTTCCAAGAATTTTTGACCCGCTTCCCCGAAGGTGATTTACACGAATCTGCCCGCTTTATGATCGATAGTATCGAGGGTAATCTGGAAGGATTTGAGGAGTTTGAAGATTAACTATTTATAAATTGCTCAAACAGATGGTGGAGCTAAGCTCCACCTTTTTTATGCCTTGCCGGAAGGATTCTTATCAAGCACCTTGCCGATCTTTTGATTTGGAATCCATCCGCTCTTGCCATCCGGAGTGCGCACCAAACTCCACTCCGCCTCGGCTTTTTCCACTACCAAAATCAAAGCCTCGTGTACCAAGGCCACACGCTTGGCTTGCGCCTCAGGTTCGGCGCGTAATTCTGCTTCAGGGGCGAGCACCACAGCTTTCGAATTGAAGGCCTGGCGATAGGACTTTACGCCCAAAAATACAGCAGAAGTCAAAAATAGGACTAAGCAAATCCCAAATACCAGGCTGGGCAAACCCCGCTCCTTGTGCGGATCATAATGCAAGAGCCAGCTTAAGCTGATAGCACTTAGAATCAGCAAAACCAAGGTCAAGATTGCCATACGGTTGAGATTCAAAAAATCATAAACTTCAAAGAATACCCGCACCAAAAAGAGCTGCTCCGGATACAAATCCCGATCTTCGGATAGCGCAATTACATAATTAAGATTCTCTTTTGCCGGTTTATGGGCAGAATTAATATTGAGAGCTTTGAGGAAATACAGATTCGCCATCCCACTTTGACCGGTTTGCCAATATGTAACTCCCAGATTGTAATATAGATCAGCATTTTGTATGCCCTCTGCTTCCAACGCTTTCAGGCGGTCATATTCGCTGCCTCCCGCAACACTGCAGCAAAGCAGCACAAAGAAGATCAGGAAAAACATTCTCTTCACCTTTTGCCTCCCCTTTTGCTAAAGGCACTGACGATGCTTCTGAGCAGCTGGTAATCTTCCCAAAGCAGTGATGCTTCCTTCTTCTCGGGGCTGAAGCGCTGACGATTGCAGATTTCAATAAACTTTCTGGTATCTTCCAATAGCTCTGCGGGTATATTTTTTTCCTGTAATTGAGCGATCTTCTCGCTCGTGGACAAGCGCTTGGATACGCCATATTTTTCACTTAGATATTGCATCAAGCCGTTTTCTGCCAAAGTGTAAAAATCCATGGAGAGATTCTTTACGGCCATAGAGGCCTCAGAAAGATATTTTTTCAAAGCCTTATCTGCATTCCTTTGCGCATACCAGGTGGGGTTCTTACGCTTTTGAGCCTTGTGCCAGGCCAGATATCCGGAAAATCCGCTTCCCGCTATGGTGAGAAAGACTATCAGCCAATACCAGAACTTGGAAAGTACGCTGTGATAATCCGGATAAGCATCGCGGGAAAGCATCGGTCTGATGGTCTGAGGATTACCTTTATCTAATATAGATGAGAAATAGCTCATAACGTTAGCCGCCTTGACCTCTATCTCTTGCTCTTGGCTCTGAAAGCTACGATAGCGTTCCTGCTCGGTATCATACCAGCTAAAGCTCAAGGAGGGCAGGGTATAGGTGCCCTTTTCGGAAGGGATAATAGTATAATATAAGGTGCGGCTTCCTTCTACTCCGGCATGCAGGCGGTCTATGGCCAAGGGATCAGAAACTTGTGCTTTGCTGGGGGGAAACTGCGGATGCCCAAACTGATTGAAATTTCCCCGTCCTGCAATCCGCAAACTATAGGTAATCGCTTCTCCGAGGCTAATACTGGTATCACTAATGGTCTCTGAGACCTCAAAACTACCAACGGCCCCGGAATAATTCTCCGGAACATTCTCATCAGGCAAGGGCAAGACCTCCAGCCAAGCAGCATTTGAGCTTACCGTCTGATTCATATAACCAAATTCATAAATCCTCGCCATGCCCTGTACCAAAGGTGCTTGTAATTCTCCGGTTTTATTCGGCAGGAGTACCAAGCGCTTGATCAAAGCCCTCTGAAAGCGTTTCCCCTGATGCGTCACAGTCTCATATTCCAGCATCGTAGGCTGTTCATAAACACTCTTGCCATAGCCAGGAAAATCCTTTTCGTCTTCCAGATTGAAAGAACGCACCATCTGATCCGTATAAAGATAATAGGATACCACTGCCGGCTGACCCTTGTAGACCTTCTGCCGCTGAGGAAAAGCCAGGATAAAGGTGGAGCCAGCAATGCGATTGGCAGACCAGGGCAAATCCGGATCCTCAAAATCAAAACCGGGCTGCAAGGCTGGGCTCCTCTGAGCTGGTGCCTGCGAAGTGGATTTTACCACCTTAATCTGGATGGCTTGGGTACTGTAAACTTTGTTACCAAGCTGTATATCTTGTGACGGGATGGTAGTGCTGCCCTCTTTTTGCGGCAGATAATAATAGGTATAGGTCTTGATGTGTTTGCTTTGCAGGCGCCCCCCCGACAAGTTCGTAGAAGACACGGTGGAACTGCTCATATTTACAAAGCTGAAAAGCTCTATCTCCGGTGGTGAGGGTTCGGATATCCGGATCGCCTTATCACTGATGATCTCTATTGTATACGCGAGCCGTTCTGCCAAAGTCAATTCGCGTTTGTTTACCTTTGCTGTCACCGATGCGGCTATCAGCATTAAGGGTAAAAGCATGAAGCTCAGCATTAGATATCTTTTCATCTTACCACCAGTTTTCGGCCTTTGCGGGAGTTTTATCGCGCTGCTGCAGTCGATCCCTGATCTCCAGATTGTCCAGAGCCTCCAGGATATTGCGCACTTCTTCTTCGGAGCGCTGGTCTGCTTCGGATTCCTCTTGCGGTTTTGGCGCAGGTGGCGGAGGCGGATTTTCCTCCAGCTTTCTCAAAGCCAGCTCCAGATTGGCCTTGATATCTTCATCTTCAGGATCAAGGATCAAGGCTTGCTCATAGTTTTCCACGGCAGCTTGGTAATCCTCCTGCGCAAAGGCGATATTACCCCGATCATAATATACTTCGGCAGAATCTGTCATGCGCTGCAGACTTTCATTGGCAGCTTGGGCAGCCGCATCATAATCCTCTTTTTTGTATCGGGATTTGGCGAGGTTTGCCGAGGCAATGCCATCCTCATTCTGGGCATTATGAGCATAGAGCTTTTCGGCAGCATCATAATTCTTGAGCCGGAAAAGCTGGTTACCCAGGCTATTGAACAGGTTATAGGGACGCAATAGCAACTCCAGAAGGAACAAGACCACCAAGATGGCTAAGATGTAGATTAGTATCCTGCGTTGTTTAGTCATGGGTCCGTTCTCCATCTGCTCTTTTGAGGGGTAAAATCAAACTCTCCAGGATCAGGAAGAAAAGCGCAGCCAAGATAAAGATGTGATACTGCTCTTTGTAAAGATTGATGGTGCGGCGATTGCTCTGGCGCTTTTCGCTTTGATAGATGCGGGATAGCAGGAGCTGAATCTCTGTCGCTGAGGGAGTAATGCGGAAAAACTCTCCACCTCCCGCCTCTGCTATCCTGCGCAAGGTGTTGGCATCCAATTTACTGAGCCGTTCTTCCCCATTATAGGGATTGCGAATCATGGCTCCTGCTTCGGAGCCGACTCCCATGGTGTATATCCTTACCCCGTCGCTGCTTAGATCACGGGCTTTAGCCACAGATTCCGCGGCGAGATCTTCTCCATCGGAGATCAGAATCAATACTCCGGCACCGGAACCGGCCTGAAAGGCAGTTCTGGCCAGTTCAAGAGCCCGGCCAATATTGGTTCCAGCCCGCACGGCACTCTCTGTACTCAGACTACTGAGCACCATTTTGACCGCTTCATGATCATCGGTTAAGGGACATTCCACTGTAGCAGCTCCAGCAAAGGATATCACGCCCAGGCGGTCTGTCTTGAGCTGATCCACAAAGGCAGATACTTGCAAGATTGAGCGCGTGAGACGATCAGGCTGGATATCTTCGGCCTCCATGCTGCGGGAGACATCGATGGCAAAGATGATATCCATTCCTAAGGAACTGACTTCCTGCTCACGATAATCCCATTGCGGTCTGGCCAGGGCAACCACAAGCAAGGCAAAAACCATTACCAGGAGTGAGAGTTTGAGAGTGCTGTAAAAGGGAGACCTGCGCCCCAGATAGACCGGCATGAAGGCCAGCTCGGCAAAGTGAGCAAAGCGCTGCTTCAGCCGTCTTGCATTCAGGGCAATCAGCACGATAAACAGCGGCAGCAGGAGCAGAAGCCATAGGTTTTGAGCGCTATACAGATTCATCATTTACTCCGGCAATATCGGCAGCACAAAGCTTTTTAAAATGATTTCCAGCGCAAGCAGCAGCAAAGCTAACCACAAGAATACTCCAAAGCGCTCATCCCACTGATAGTTGATCTTAGCGCTGAGCTCAGTGCGTTCCATCGCATCCAGTTCCTTCATGATCTCCCGCAATTGATTGGCATCCTTCGCCCTTGCCGCTTTACCGGTACCGGTGATTTCGGCGATTTGATCCAAACTCTGCATATCCAGCTCAATCAAGGTAGGGATATTACGGGTTCCAAAAAAGGGATCGGAATATGGGAAAGGCACCATGCCCCCGCTACCCACTCCGATGGGATACACTTTGATGCCCAAAGCTGCGGCCATTTGCGCAGCGGCAAGGGGGTCTATCTCTCCGGTATTGTTTACACCATCCGTGATCAGGATTACGATGCGGGATTTAGCCTCGCTATCCTTTAAGCGGGCAATGGATTTTGCCAGACCCATACCCACCGCAGTGCCGCTGGCCTCCATATTTACTTCAAGATGATCCAGAGCCGCCATCACCGCTGCATGGTCGTAAGTAAGAGGACTGGAGGTAACCGCATATTCCGAAAAGGCAACTAAAGCAAAGCGGTCATTGGGGCGCCGGGAAACAAAGTCTTTCGCCACTTCTACAGCAGCTCCCAAACGGTTTTGAGGCAAAAAGTCCAGCGCCAGCATGGAGCCACTCACATCCAAGGCAATCGCTATATCCACTCCTTTTTTGCTAAAATCCCGTCTGGCCGTTCCCCACTGCGGACGGGCCAGCGCGATTATTAAGCACAAGAGGATCAGAACCCTTAAAGCAGGATACAGATAAGCCCAATATCGCTTTCCGGAAAGCTGTAAAAGCAGCTGCAATCTGCTGCTTGGAATCGCCAGTTGGCGCGGTCCTTTCTTGCTCAGTTCCAGATACAGATAGACCGGGATGAGCAGCAAGAGCAAGAGGTAGTGCGCTTGTGCCAGTCTAAACATCGATCCCCTGAACAGATTGAATAAGGCAGAGCCGCAAGGCTTGAGTCTGAAGCTGGATGCGCTCTGGCGTCGGTGCGAGCTTGGCAAATTTTACCTGATCGCAGTAACGCAGGATAGCGATGTATTCTTCATACTGCTTAGGCTGCAGCACCGCAAGATGCTCCTCTATCTCCGAGAGAGTCATCTCGATGGCATTGAAGTGATAAGTGTGTTCCAAAAACTCCCTCAAGATCAGCGACAATTGATAGTGATAGGCCAAAATATCGCTCTCTGCCAGGCCACTTTTTTCCAGTTTGTCCAATTTATCGAGAGCGGTTTTATAGGGCGGGATCAATTTCTTTTCGGGTACTACGATGCGCTGGGGCGGTTCCGGTGCTGCCGGTTTTTTTTGTAAAGCCAGGATAACCAGCAGCGTAGCCAAGACCAGAATAGCAAGAAAGACAAAGAGATACAGCCAAAAGGGCGGTTGCCAGCGATAGCGCAGAGGAGGTTTAATATCTCTCAGCACAGTATCGGCATCTGCCCGTGTGGTAAGCACATAGACCCTGAAGCCATCCGTATGTCCTCCGCTGGTAAACAGGCCCTTGGCCTTGAGCTCCAGCTTGGGAAAAGATAGCGCACCTACCCTGAGCGGCATGATGCTAAGCTCTGCCTGGCTGCCAGATTCCTCATGCCTCAGCTCCGTATCCAGCACCCGAAACGAGCTGAGACTATCCGGAATCACGATCTCGGAGATGGTAAAATCCGTCTCAATTACAAAGCTGAAAATAGAGCCCAAACTCAAACTATCTGCACCCACCAGGCTCTGCGTCACTTTGCCAGGCAACAAACCGAGGCCCAGCATTGCCAGCATCATCAGCATATACTTTTTCATCCCTGTCTCCGTTTGCTGCGATAGGTAAAGAATTGTCTCAACACTTTTACATAGGAATCTGAATTAGAAAAGAGGATGTGATCACAGCCCATAGCTTTGAGTTTTTCCCGCAGCTTTTGCTGCTGAAGATCGATATGAGCTTGATATGAGCTTTGCAGACGGGGATCAGAGGTATTGATATAAGCCCTTTGTCCGGTTTCGGGGTCTTCAAAGTGCAAGATTCCCGCCTTGGGTAAAGTCAATTCGCTATCATCCAAGACTTGCAGTGCGATAAGATCGTGTTTTTTGGCCAATATTGCCATCTGCTTTTCATAATTCTGGTCCAAAAAATCCGACAGCAAAAAAATCACAGCCCGTTTCTTCAGGATTTTACCGGCATACTCACAAGCGCCCGATAGTGAGGTGAGTCTGCTTTGGGGCTCATGATAGAGAATCTCGCGCAGGATTTCCAACGCCCGGTTACGTCCCTTG
Source organism: Candidatus Cloacimonadota bacterium (assembly GCA_029982875.1). GTDB lineage: Bacteria > Cloacimonadota > Cloacimonadia > Cloacimonadales > Cloacimonadaceae > UBA5456. The sequence goes on from JARRCD010000070.1 coordinate 9,546, forward strand.
CGCGGCGGCAGATATTTCTCGAGGGTATCCGAATACATGATCAACGCACAGCGGTCTTGATTGGCCACGGCAGAAAATGCCAAGGTCGCCACTATCTCTGCGATCCTCTCCTTTTTCAAGGCATAGGAAGTGCCAAGATTTTGTGAACCACTGATATCCACAATAAAGACTACGTTTAATTCTCTGGTTTCACGATACTTTTTGATGAAGGGTAAGCCCAGGCGAGCCGAGACATTCCAATCTATATCCCGATAGTTATCCCCCGGTTGATACTCTCGCACTTCGCTAAATTCAAGTCCCTGCCCGCGAAAACTGGAATGGTATTCGCCACTGAAGATCTCGTTTACAATGTTTTTGGTAGAAATCTCCAGGCGCCGGATTTTCTTGAGCAGGTCAGCTGTGCTTACCAGATGCACTGATCTTTCTTCCTTATTTTAAGGAACCGCTTAAGGAACCTCGATCTGATCCAGGATGCGACCGATAATTTCTTCGCTCTGAATCTCTTCAGCTTCAGCTTCATAGGAAAGCACAATCCTGTGTCTGAGCACATCTCTGCCGATTGCCTTGATGTCATCCGGGATCACATAGCCCCTGCCTTCCAGATAGGCATGCGCTTTGGCGGCGCGGGCGAGATTGATGCTGGCGCGGGGTGAAGCTCCGTAATTGATCAACAAAGATAAGTTGCTCAAGCGCGGATAACGCTCTGGATGCCGCGTGGCCTGTACCAGATCCAGGATATAATCCACCAGCTTGTCTTCCATGAAAACTGTGTGCATCACCTGACGCATCCCCTTGATCTTGTCCGGACTCAGCACTGGCCTGATCTCTATCGGCTGTGGGTCCACCATCAGTTCCAGAATCTGGCGCTCCTCCTGAAGCGAGGGATAGCGGATTAGAAGCTTCATCATAAAACGATCCACCTGCGCTTCCGGCAAAGGGTAAGTACCCTCTTGCTCGATGGGATTCTGCGTGGCCATTACAAAAAAAGGCTCGGGTAAATGCTCGCTGCTGTCACCGATAGTCACTTGTCGCTCCTGCATCGCCTCCAGCAGTGCGGATTGCACCTTAGATGGAGCACGATTGATCTCATCGGCCAGGATAAAATTAGCAAAGATCGGTCCCTTTTTGGGAGTAAATTCTGCCGTCTTTTGATTGAATATTAAAGTGCCCGTTATATCTGCCGGCAACAAATCCGGCGTAAACTGGATGCGGGCAAAGCTGGCCTCAAGACTGGCCGCCAAACTGCTCACAATGAGGGTCTTTGCCAAACCGGGAACACCTTCAATCAGGACATGTCCATCCGCTAAAATGGCGATCAATAGCCGCTTGATTATGGCATCCTGGCCAATCACCGCCTTGCCGAGCTCACATCTTACTTCTTTTAGGGCAGCGGAACTCTCTGCCACTTGTGCTTGTATCTCTTCGATCAACACCATAACCCCCTGGGTCTTTGATATAAGGTTCAAAATGAGAAAACGGGAATCCGGCTTCCCCGCAATTCCCGATTTATATTTCAATTAAAGCTCTATAGGTGCGTAAGTAGTACCTTATCTGATTACGGCTTTACGGACTTTATTTGCTTTGAGGCAAGAGCTACAGACTTTTACCCGCTTGGGGCTGCCATTGATGATGGCGCGCACCTCATGTAAATTCGGATAAAACCGACGCTTGGTGGCGTTCAAGGCATGAGAGCGATGATTACCCACTTGAGCGGTCTTTCCACAGATATCGCATATTCTTGACATGATAAACCGTCCCTTAATTTTTTGTTTTGAATGCCAAAATATTAACAGGGCCTATTTTGACAAGTTATTTATTTTATCGTCTGCGGAATGCGGATGTCAAAGCGGCTGCCACCCTGCTCTATCGGGATATATTCCAATCTCCCCCGATGCTCCTGTACCAGCTTGCGGCAGATAGGTAATCCCAAACCTGTACCGTGCGCTTTGCCGCTGGTAATAAAGGGGCGGAAAATATCCTCCCGCAATCTCGGAGGCACCCCCGGACCATCATCTATCACGCTGATCTGCAGCCATCCGGAAGCTATCGAAGCCGTGATCTTGATCTCGCCATCGGTATTGATCGCCTCTCCCGCATTTTTGATCAGATTCATCAGTACCCGACGTATTTTTGCCTCGTCAATGTAGACAAAATCCTGCACTTTGTTTTCCACTGTTAAACGGATGTTTCGCCCCGTTAGAGTCGCTTCATTGATCTCTTTGATATCGTCCAAAAGTGCCGCCAAATCCACCTTCTGGATCAGAGGAGTGGTCTCGACTCCGCGGGCAAAATCAAGAATCTCCCGCACCATTTGATCAATCAGGCGCGTCTGTTTCTCTATGCTCTGAGTGAATTCAGCGCTGTCAGGATACAGATTCTCGATGAGTTGAGCCGTGAGAACAATCACCATGAGCGGGGTCTTGATATCATGAATAATCTTACTGGCTGCCATACCAATCGCCATCAACCGGTTCTTGGAAATCATCTCATCCAGCAATTGCACAAAACGCTCATTGGTCTGGCGCAACCTGCCGGATAGTGCCTGTATCAGATTGTACATCACCGTCGGATGCTGAAATGAAATCTCGATGAAGGCATCCTTGGGGATGGCTAAAAGCTCCACATCATCCAAGGCCACCGCTGAAGCACTGCGAGGCGCTTCCTCGATAATCCCCATCTCACCAAAAAAATCTCCCGATTCCAAAATTGATAATTGCGCTAAGGGAGTCTCCTGACTCTTGAGATTTTTATTGATCTCTACCTTACCTTGGCAGATAAAATACAAGATGTCAGATGCTTCATTCTCTGCTATGATTTGCTCACCTTCATGGTATTGCTTGCGCATTAACTTTTCGGTGAATTGGCTGATTTCTTCATCACTCAATCCGTTGAAGATTCCGAGTTTATCACAAAGAGCTTTTTTGCTCATGATCCCCCCTTTGGGACTATTCAAAATTCTTATCTAAGTAGTATTTTACTCATCACTTTTTCTGTCAAGAGTTTTCACAGCCCGGCTGCTGGTGTTCACCACTGAGACTGTTCATAAGACACACCCAGCTAAGCCGCTTTCCTTGTTTTCTTTGAGATAACCAGGCCGACAATTCCGTAATGTTATGCGTTATCTTTGAGTGCCAGCGTATCGTGATGCTATCTGAAATGCTGCTCCGCTGGAACTCAGGGATAACGCATAACGGATAACGGATAACCTAAAATCTCTCCTTATAAAATCTGTGAAATCCGTGTAATCTGTGTGAGACCTTCGCGGTGTGCATAACGCATAACGGATAACGCATAACCCATAACCTATCCTTATAA
>JARRCD010000071.1 GCA_029982875.1 Candidatus Cloacimonadota bacterium
GAATTATTGGAAAAGAGCTTGCATGATAACTATCTTTATCGACCATAAATTAGAACGCTTTGCGCAGCAAATACGCTATAGCTTTGATTTCATCTTTCATAGTCTGGGTTTTTGCCATCGCTATGAACACGATGCCGAGGAACTCAAAGCCAATGACATAGTTGTGCTGTATAGCTTTAATGAACCCGATGAAGCCCATATCAAGGCTTTGGCCCGGCACTTCATTTCGATCATTATCACCTGTGATGTCAAGCTCTATGAACCAAAAGGACTCAATCCTGAAAGCCTTCGCCATTGCATGAAGGAGAAAAAGCTCCTTTACCCTACTCATATCATTAGCAGCAGAGGATTTAACAATATTGCCGAAAACTACATTGATGAGGAGATCAGCGGCGGAAAAATCAATTTTGACCTGGTGGGCAATATCTTCTATCACCTTTCTGCCACAGAGCGAAGCTATTACCCTCAAAAGGATAGTGCCGAACGCTTTAACGATGAAAACAGCGCTTTTTATCCTCATCGCAATACTCCCACCATAGATAGCCTGTTGTGGCTGATCGAATCAATGATCAAAGAACACGCCAATCGTAAAAAAATCCCCCTGGTGCAAAAGTGCAACTGGCCTGAAGCCCAGTCCGCCGCCGTGCTGCTCTCACATACTGTGAATGATCTGCAAAAATGGGACATCTCCTCGCTGATCCTATCGGTAGCAGATGACTTGATCCTGCTGCTAACCCTCAAATTTCGCCAATGGTTTCATCGGGTATGGGGAAAATTGCAGTATCTCTTTACGAATTACGAATTGTACTGGAATTTTGATGAGTTTCAGGAATTGGAGCGGAGTAAAGATTGCCAATCCACCTTTTTTTTGGGTACCGATAAGTGTGAGGATCTGGACTATGGATTGGAGGACACAGATCTGCAGGAAGAGATCGAACGCATCATCGCCAATGGCAATGAGATCGGCTTGCTTTTACCCAATGATAAAATTACCCGCGATGAAATGCTCAAGCGCAAGCAGATTATGCTGCATCAATTAGGCCGAAAGCAGATTGGGATAAGACAAATGTCCTACAACAGCAATCCCGAGATCAGGATCTTGCATGAGAAGATCGGTCCGCTCTATGATCAGAGTGCTTCTTTCAAGGATTCTCCAGGCTTTTATGATGGTACGACCCTCCCCTATCATCCCTGGTTGGGGGGTAAGGCCAGCTATCTGATGCTGCCTACTACATACCATGATCAGTATCTGAGAATCAATAGACACAAAATCCTGGCCCTCGATGATGCCAAAGCTCAGATTAAGAAGTATTTTCAACAAATCTTACGCACTCACGGCATCTTTTCCCTGGATTTCTCGCTGGCTTCATACAACGATATTCACTATTGTCATAAACTCTATGCCTACACCTTGGCCTTGATCAAATCCCAGCCCATTTGGAATCCCACTGCCAGTGAATTATGCCTGTGGTGGGAAAAGCGTAGCCGCGTCACCATTGAGAGCGATGAATATACAATAAACGTCTATTTTGATGATGATATGGATCACTTTTGCTTGGAATTGCATGGCAGCTTCAAGATCAGGGAAATCGACGGACAACCAGCAAAACTGGATGGCAATCTGGTGCGCTTTGCCAATATCAAGGCAGGTGCCACTGCCGTATTGAGATTTGAAACCATATGAAGAAAAAGCTGCTGCACCTGCAATTGCTCTCCCTGCTCAGTGGAGTACAGCGATTTTCATTGCATCTTTTGGATGGCTTGCCGGAAAGTGAATACGAAATCTATGTGGCAGCACAGCCTCAAGGGGAATTTGTAAGTGAAATCCAAAAAAGAGGGTGGAACTTTATCCCCATGCCCAGCTTCCGGCGCTTAATTTGCTGGCGCGATCTGGTTTCGTTCCTACATTTGCTTTGGATCTTTGGTAAATACAGATTTGATATCGTGCACGCAAATGGCTCCAAACTGGGACTTTTGGGACGACTTGCAGCCCGGATCATGGGAGTACCTCGTATAATTTTCACCTCGCATGGAACTGCCTATCAGCCATATCAACCCCTCCTTGTCTACCGCTTTTACCAGCTCCTGGATAAATATGCCAATCATCTGGGAGATTATACCGTCTATGTAAACCATTGCGACCGCAAAGCCGCCATCGCCATGGGATTGGTCTCAGAAAACAAGGCCATAACCATCTACAACGCCATTAAGGATGCCGATAAACTCAATATTGAGCGCAAACTCAGTGGAGATATCGTCACCATTGGCAGCACCCTGAGGTTCACTAACCAAAAAAATGTGATCAAGCTGATAATAGCACTGTGCAAGGCTTGTCGTAAAACTGAAAAGCTTAGATTCATCATCCTGGGTGATGGAGAACACCTAAACCTATGCCGCAGCATCGTGGCTTCTTACCGTCTTAGTGAGCGGATTCTGCTCCCGGGCTGGGATTCTGATGTTGCTGCCTGGCTCAAGATCTTTGATGTCTTTATCCTCTACTCGCGTTGGGAAGCTATGCCTTACAGCATCATCGAAGCCATGTATGCCGGGTTACCCGTGATCGGCTCTGATATCAGCTCTATCGCTGAATTTGTTACTGAAGACGTAGGCTGGAAGGTCGCCTTGGATGATGAAGCTGGTTTGATCCGTTGCCTGGTAGATATAGCCGAAGACCCAAAGTCCATAATTACCAAAGGGGAAAAAGCCCGGGCTGGGGTAGCTCAAATCAGCGATTATCCCACTATGATAAAATCTTACCGAGATCTATATGAGGCAGAAAGATGAGCGTTAAGATGCCGGGGATAAACTCAGCCACGCTTGCCGCGATTAAACCGGCGGCTTTGCTACTCAAGCCAGATACGAGCATGACTGCAGGTAAGGCCAGATTATGACACTTACTATCCTTTTGGCGGCTATTGCCATTCACGTGCTGACGCATTTATTGATTCCGCTTAATAAACGATTTGCACTAAAGCATCAGCTCCTGGCTCTGCCCAGTGAGCGGCGGATACATAAAAAGGTAATACCAGAGGCAGGCGGACTCAGCTTTGGGCTGCCGATTATCGCTATGCAATACATCTTTGCCTGCATCTTTCGCCATAGCGAAATGGGGTGGCTATTTATGGAATTAGCTTCCGTAGGAATCCTGGCACTGGTTTTTGGTTTGATCGATGATCGCTTTGAAAGCCGGGCTAAGCATAAGATTATCTGGCAATTTGCCTTGGGTGTGATTATGTATATATTCGGTTATCGGATCTTCTATCTGACCAACCCTTGGGGCGAACCCTTCATCCTGGGCTGGTTGTCATTCCCCTTGACCGTCTTATGGTATGTTGTGGTGATCAACGCCATCAATTTCATCGATGGCATGGATGGACTCGCTACAGGCATTGCCGCCATAGTTTGTGTGGTCTTACTCGTTGTAGGTATCCGTGAACAAAATACTTTAGTGATCAGCCTTGCTGCTTTCTTGCTGAGTGGTTGTCTGGCCTTTTTGTATTACAACTTTCATCCCGCCAAGATCTTTTTAGGCGAAACCGGCACTCAGTTCATTGCTCTGAATATAGCGGCCATATCCACAGCCGGGGCCGCGCAATTTAAGGGCATCACCTCCATGACCATGATGATCCCCCTCGCCGCTCTGGGTATACCAATCTTGGATGTGATCCTGGCTATATTTCGTAGAATTCGGGTTGGAAACATCTTTACTGCAGATAAATCCCACATCCATCACACCATGCTGGCCTTGGGCTTGTCTCAACGCACAATTTCGCTTATCGTATACTTTGTAACAGCACTCTTTGGCCTGATCGCTATCGGCTTTTCATTGAACTATAAAAAAGTGCTTTTCACCCTACTCTTGGTGATTTTAGCCTTGATCGTAATAATCGCCTACATCTTGATGCGTATGGAGCATAAAAAATGAAAAAACTCTTATCCTTGGGGCTGATCTTCGCTTCCGCCCTGCTGTATGCCCAAAATTGGCAAACTATAAACAACGTGAATCACGTCTATGATATTGAAAAAAGCGCTGATGAAATCTATTTTTCCAGCTGGGGTGGAGTAGTACACATCCAGGGAGAGAGTGACTCTCATCTCTCCAATATGCAAGAACTGGAGCAAATTAGCACGGGAGATGGTCTGGTTTCAAACGATATCAGGAGTCTTGCTATGATCAAAAATACCCATGATCTCTGGTTGGGCTCCAGCTTCGATGGCATCAGCATCATCAGCGAAGAAGGCATGCAAAACTTGGGCTTAGACCTGGGTCTGCCTTCGTTACGGGTAACTAAGATAATAGAATTAGACTCTAAGATAATGGTCGCGACCTCTATGGGACTCACCATTTTCTACTATCTCAGTGGGATTAATTTCCCCTTGATGCTCAATCAATATAACAGCACCAATACCAACGGCGGTCTCCCGGATAACAATATTACCGACATGCTGATCTCCGCAGATGACTATCTCTATCTGGCCCACGGCGAAGGCGTAAGCTATGTGCATCTGGACTCTCTGGAAACCAGCTCTTCCTGGCATTCCCTTTCTACTCTGCCGGCTTCGACGGCAAGTAACTTTATTTTGAGTGCGAATGCCGATAAGATTGCGCTTGCTGCCGCAGGAAAAGTATTTTATACTGATCTGGGACACACTGCGCCAGAATGGCATGAAATAAGCACAAATTTTGGCGCTGGCATCCGTGATATTTCCGCTATGCACATAAGCCACAATGATCAAATTTGGATAGCCTACGGACTGTGGGATGAATCTCTTTTGAACTATAGCAGCAAAAACGACACTCTGCTCACCATGGTAGACATCAATACAAATGAGATCACTCATTGGATGAGAGACCAGGAAGGACTTGGCCATAACCAGATCTCCCGGATCAAGGAATTTGATAACGACATCTATCTGGCTACCTGGGGCGATGGGATTGCACGTTATCGCCATCAAGAGTGGGAATACTTCAATCCCAATAACATCGCTTTCCCCAAAATAACGGATAGCAGAGCAGATTTGAACCATGCTCTCTGGTTTTGCAGTGGGATCGTGGGCGATATTGAAGTACGTAAAGGGACAATGGGCGTAAGCGCTCTCAAAGATGGCACCTGGTACAGCTTTCAGACGCATAATAGTCCCCTGCATTCAAATAACATCCTGGCCCTGGAAGTGGATTCTCGCAATCGCAAGTGGTTCGGCGCCTGGGATACAAATTATGAAATTTCAGGAAACCGACCTGGCGTCTCCATCTATGACGATACCGGTGTTGAAGATAGCTGGATCTGGCTCACTCGCTGGGGCATGGCTCTATGGGATGAAGAGACCAATACTTGGGGAGACTGGATTCCAGATTCAGCGCAGCTAATCAACAACACTATCAGCGGCATATATCGGGATCAACACAATAATATGCTGGTGCTCTGCTACGATGGTGGAGTGAGTGTGATCAATGAAAACGACGAGCTGATTGGCCAATTTCAGGTCCCCGGCACGATCCGGCAATTGCTTTCCATGGCTTACCATAACGGCCGGCAATACTTTATCGGCACAGATAGAGATAATGGACTATCCATCTGGAACGATGACAGCATCCCCGAAACCAATGGAGATCATTGGGTTACCCAGATTATCCCCGAACTTCAGGGTGGCACTCTCTATGGCGTCGCAAGTGTGGAAACACCCTATAGCGGATGGCAACACTTTATCGCTTCCGGCAGTGGACTATTCATGTGGGATGAAACGAATTGGTATAAATATGATGTTTATATCAAGCGCCAACGCTACAATTTTGCCACTCATATCTGGGAAAATGACACTCTGTATTATGCTGATGAAGAACGCATCTTTGGCAGCGTTCACACCGTTCCAAATTCCATCTACAAGGATCCCTTTGGCCGGGTCTGGATCGGGAGCCAGGATAATGGCATGAGTATGTATGATCCGGTGCGGGAGCGTTTCACAAACTACTATCAAGGAAATTCCCCCCTGCTGTCACAACAGATCATTTCTTTAAACTATGATCCCTATGAAGGCAGACTCCTGATCGGTACTTCCGAGGGCTTGAATACTCTCCGCATCGGCAGAATCATCAAACCGGATACCGATCTCAACACCCTAAAAGCCTTCCCCAATCCCTTCAAACCTGATGGCACAAACACCACCCAAATAGTAAACCTGCCCGAAGACAGCTTACCTGCCGGAGAGAATGAATGCCGCATATATTCAAGCTCAGGAAGCTTGGTGATCAAGCTCAAGGAAACTCCCTTTTCCCGCTTTGAATGGGATGGAAAAAATAAATCCGGAGGCTTGGTTTCCAGCGGAATCTACTTCTTTGTGGTTACAGATAAGAATGGTAAAACCAAGCGTGGCAAACTTGCCATCATCCGATAAAAACTATAGCAAAAATAGGAGCTAAAACTGTGCATGAAGAATATCTAAATATTGAGCGGATTAGCCTGAAGCATGAGATCAGCTATCCCCAAACTGGGCTGGTGATAGCTGACGAGAAAGTGGCTAAGCTCTATCCAGACCTATTTTTCACTGACGCCTCTCTCCCTACCTTGTATTTAAGGGCAGGAGAGCGCCAAAAAAGTTGGAATCAATGCTTGAAAGTATATGACTTTCTTGCAGAGCATCAAGCCAGCAGAGAGGATATAATCCACGTCTTTGGGGGTGGAACCGTGTGTGATCTGGCGGCCTTTGCCATATCTACTTTCAAACGCGGTTGCAGGCTGTATCTTTATCCCAGCACACTCTTGGCCATGGTCGATGCTGCAATTGGCGGCAAAACCGGAATCAACTATCTGGGCTTCAAAAACTACATCGGCAGCTTCTACCCGGCCGAAAGAATCTTCATTTACCCACCGTTCTTACAAAGCCTGGCGACCGCCGAACTCAGACAGGGCTATGCCGAAATGCTAAAATGCTCCATGCTTAATGAAGACTTGCTTTTGCCGGAGCTGGATAGAATCTTTCCGCCGCGTGATCAACTAATTCTGGACTATGCCCGCTACAAGATGGGTATTTGTGCCCAAGACCCCTATGACAACAACCAGCGTCAACTTCTCAACTTTGGTCACACCTTCGGCCATGCTTTGGAAAGCTTTTCAAACTATAAAATCAAGCATGGCGACGCCATAGTATTGGGGATGTATATCGCCTGTGAATACAGTTTTGTGGAGGAATTGAGCAGTGCAGAAGAATGGGAACAATATAGAGATTGGATTTCGCAATATCCCATTCCCAAAGCAGCTCTTAGCTTCTTAAGCGATACCGCTCTCTCGGATATGCTGCCCCAAATGCTGCAGGATAAGAAATGGGACAATCAGCTGCGGCTTGTGGTGCCGGTTCATGGTGAGATCAAAATCATCGAAGTAGAGATTCAGGCTGATCAGGCCGATAAACAAAGGAAAAACAATGCCCATCCTGCGTAGTAAAAACCTGCTCTGGATACTGACGACTTTGCTCCTGATCCTGAATCTGATCCCGATTAGCTACACTTCCAATAGTTTAAGCGCCAATAAGCTCTTTGTGTTTCGCTTGGACTATTTGGTGCATTCATTTATCTTCCTGACTTATGCTTGGCTCTTTGTTTGGAGCAGGATCCACAGGATCAAGTGGTTTGCCCGCTTGGAACTGCCAAAGTACATAGCCTTGATCCTAAGTAGCGCTCTGGTCTTTGAATTTGTCCAGCTTTTGGTGGGATGGCGCACTTTCAACCCGGTAGACCTCTATTACAACCTGATCGGCTCTACCTTCGCTATAGCTTTCATCCTGCTGAGTAGTCTGCTTTCCCGAGGCGGGACTGGCAGATAACCATGCCGGTTCCTAATCTATGCTTGGGTATCATGTGGCACAATCATTCCGGTGGCCAAAGCATAAAACACATCAATCCCCACCTTGATGCAAGCATCGGAAGGCAGGAAAAATTCAGAGTGTAACGGATGCTCTGAGCCACTGCCAAGCCAAAACAGCAAGCCCGGATACAGGGAAGTGAAAAAGCCAAAATCCTCTCCGGTCATCACCGTCTCCGCCGGGATGTAGTGATAGGATAAGGCCTGGCAATATTCCTGCAGCTTGAGTACCAGCTGCGCATCGTTCACCACGGGATCATAACTCCCCAGCAGCTGCACTTCAACTTTTGCCCCCAGCTTATTTGCTGCCCGCTGAGCCTGAACTCTTATCAATTCATTCATCCGCTCTTTAGCTGCCTTATTCAAACTGCGATGAGTACCTTCCAGGGTGCATTCATCGGCGATAATATTGCGGATGCGCCCGGCATTCATTTTCCCAATGTGAAAGATCACTGGTTCAACTTTTTGCAACTCCATGATCTCGGATTTGATCCCATTCATAAAATCAAGCGCACATTCCAGGGCATTGATCCCCTTCCCCGGAAAAGCAACGTGCGCCGCTTTCCCGCGAAACTTAAGATCAAATTCCTGCGGGATACCAAAGAAGATCCCGGCCTTGGAGCTTAATGTCCCCACCGGCATTTCACTGGCCACATGCAGAGCAAAGGCAGAGCTGATCTGATAGCCTTGCAAAACCTGCTCGCTTAATATACTTTGCGCTCCCCCTCTCCCCTCTTCTGCGGGTTGGAACAAAAAGAGCAGATTGCATTGCGGCCGCATGATCCATACCCTTTGGATGAGCCCCATTAGCACTGCCATGTGCACATCATGCCCGCAAGCGTGCATCAGGTTTCCGTGCTGAGAGCTAAATGCACAAGCTGTAGCCTCTTTTGAAGGCAGGGCATCCATATCAGCCCGAAAGAGCTGATACGCTTCATCCCCAGCATTGGTATAGATGACCATAATTCCGGGAGAGTGCTGAAATTCATGTATCTTAAAAAGTTCTTTTACTCCGCAGGTCGAAGTAAGACCCAGCAGATACTCCATCAGCAGAGCCTTGGTCTCATGCTCCTGAAAGGCAAGCTCGGGCACTTGGTGTAATTTATGGCGTAATATTATGGGATCAAACACTGGAACTGATCTTCCCCGCTTGGATGGCGTGAGCACACATGATGTTTATGGCATTGGCCGCAGCACCGATGCGGACGTTATGTCCCACATTCCAAAAGTTGAGGGAAAAAGAATCCACTCCATACCGCAGGCGGCATACGTGGGAGGCATTGGAAGTACCGATGCTGAGGGGTGTGATATAGCTGTTTTCATGATACTTGATAGCGTCTGCCTGGCTCAGTTTTTCGGCAGCTTCAGAGAGCTCTATGGCGCGCTCAAATTCGGCATATACGGATAGAGAATGGCCATATAGCACAGGCACTCTGACCGTAGTAGCGCTGATGGCGATATGCTCTTTCCGGAGAATTTTGCGGGTTTCAAAATGCATCTTTTCTTCTTCATTGCTATAGCCGTTATCCAAAAAAACGCCGATCTGAGGAATCACATTCTGGTCTATTATTTCAGGATACACCCCTTTTAGCTTTGAGCCCTGACGTTGGCTTTGTAATGTCTGTATGCCCTTGTATCCGCTCCCCGATACTGCTTGATAGGTAGATACTATCACCTTCTTCAAGCCATATTCCCGGTCCAGTACCGCCAGAGGCAAGACCATTTGGATTGTGGAGCAATTGGGATTTGCTACCAGACCTTGATAACCCGATAAAAGGTCAGCATTGATCTGCGGAACTACCAAAGGTATGCGCTCGTCCCGCCTGAATGCCGATGAATTATCTATGACCAATTCACTACTATCCATAGCAATCTGAGCGAAACTGCGGGCAACCCCGCCACCCGCGGCAAAAAACACATAATCATAATGCTTGAGCAGGGATTCTTCGGTAAGCTCCTGCACTTTGATGGGATGATCCAGATAGTAGAGCATTGTACCTTGTGATTTTGCTGTAGCATACAAATCCAACGCTTCCAGCTTGATACTGCGTTCTTCTAAACAGGTCATCATCATTCTTCCCACTTCACCAGTGGCGCCAACTATCGCAATCTTCATTATCTGTATATCCTTTCTTAATTTATCAGAATCGTCATAATGAAAAAACTCGTTCTTTTGTCAATGTAAACTTGACGAATACCAGCCTTTCAAAAAACATGTACTTTCATCTTTGCGCCCCTGTAGCTCAGGGGATAGAGCAGCGGTTTCCTAAACCGTTGGTCGGAAGTTCGATTCTTCCCAGGGGCGCCAAAGCTAATAATATAATATTTGAGGCAAATACATAAATGAAACAGCAAGTTCCCAGCCATTGCGACCTGCCCGGCTTCATCATCATGTATTATGACAAGGGAGTCTTGCTGCCGGCCATCATTCTCTCTCAGCAGGATAACACCCTTCAGATTCTTGATTTGAATTGTGCGGAAAAGCAGCTCAATACAGCTCGAATCACGATTATCAGCCATCAGCGTTACTCCCCGGATTTAGACAGCTTGCACGCTTTTTGGGCTGAAGTGAATGCCAGCAAACCAGCGCTGCCGGAGATCCCGGATAGCGGACTAAGCTTGAGTGAATTGGATGCCAGGCAAGATCTACAGTCCGATGCCGAACGTTTTGCCCTGCTTTTGAGGCTAAAATCTCTACCAGAGCGTTACTATCAAAAGCACGAACTCTTTTTCATGCGTAGCGATAGTGAACAAGACCGTTATATAGCTATGGAGAAGCAATACAAACAGCGTAAGGAGTATCTGATCCAGGTTCAGGATTTTATCCAGGATTCCCAGCTTGAATTGCCTGCTCAAATTAAGTGGCAAATTATCTCCGAGTTGCGCCAGATTCTACAAGGAGAGAAAATCGACGATCTTTACAAAGTTTTGCTCCGCTTTAGTGCTGATCCCCTCAAACTCGCAATCAGAATGCGTTCTGAATTGGGAGATACAGGAGAGATAAGTGATCCCGCCTTGCTCGCTTCTGGTCTGCCAATTTGTTTTAAACCCCAGCCTGAGGCTTTGGACTTATCTACGCAGGAATTGCCTTTAGCACCGCATTCTGCATTTACCATTGATGATGAAGATAGCCTGGATTTTGACGATGCCTTAAGCTTGGAAGAGCTGACTAATGGCTATCGTTTGGGCATTCATGTGAGTAATCTGGCACATTTTCTCTCGCCGGAGCAGGACTTGTTTCTTGTCGCTCAGAGACGCGTGTCATCCCTATATTTGCCTTCCGGGATTGTCCCTATGCTTCCCCCTCGTTATTCGGAACAAGGCTTTTCCCTCATCCAGGGACAAGAGCGTGCCGTCCTCAGTCTCTATGCTGATTTTGATAGCGATCTGAAACTCCTCACCACAAAATTAGTGGCACAAAAAATCAGAATCTCCAAAAATATGACATACAATGAAGTAGATAGGGATTTTGGCTCGATCCTCTTTAGCCGGCTAAATCTGATTGCCGCAGAATTGAAAACCAAAAGGGATCCGGAAGTGGTAGCCATCCAGCACCGCTATATATATAATCTAAAAGTTATCTTAACTGATATCAAGGTCAAACCCATCGACCTGATGAGTCCAGCCCGGATGATGATTGAAGAAATGATGATTTTTTATAACCGCAGCTTAGCACTTTATGCTGCTAAACACAAGATGCCCATGATGTTTCGTAATATCAAACGCTTTGCCTCTCGAGATAGCGCCAGCCTGAATAGCTCCGCCTATCTGGATACTCAAGCCGGATATCACCCTGGAATCGGTGCTGAAGCATATATACATGCCACCAGTCCCATCCGCAGAGTTGTGGATCTGATCAATCAAAAGCAGATTCAAAACCACTTACAAAAAGGGGATATCTGCTTTTCAGAGGATAGACTCCAAGCCCTGATCCCGCATATCGAAAAACGCCTTCTGCTCATTCGGGCCACTCTGCAAAAATCTGAGCGCTACTGGTTGCTCAAACTTATCGAGAAAAAGCACTTAAATAGCCCCCTGGAAGGGATAGTTAAAGGAAGAGTAAACGGCAACCTCCGCGCTGAAATCCTGCCTTGGGGCAAGCAATTGCTTTTGCGGATGGATGCAAATCCCGAAGCTGAGTATTTCAATTTTGTGGCTTATGAGATAGACTGGAGTAAAATGCTGCTTAAAGCAGACTTGATTGGCTGAAAGCGTATAGCAGCAGTGTCTTGGGCGCGCGACATAGTCTGATTTGGTGAATGGTAGAGGGGTGAGTGGAAGTTGGTGAGATGGCGAGATGGCGAGATTGTGAATGGTAAGATGGCGAGTGATTGAATGTAAAAGATGAAAGGCGGTGCGCTTTAGCCACCGTAATCAAGGCAAGTTTGGCGGGGATAAGATGATAGGCGGTGCGCTTTAGCCACCGTAATCAGGGCAAGTTTTGCGGGGGAAAGATGATAGGCGGTGCGCTTTAGCCACCGTAATCAAGGTGAATTTTACGGTAATAAGATGATAGGCGGTGCGCTTTAGCCACCGTAATCAAGGCGAGTTTGGCGTAGGAAAGATGATAGGCGGTGCGCTTTAGCCACCGTAATCAGAGCAAGTTTGGCGGGGATAAGATGAATTCCGGTTTGCTTTAGCTACCGGCGATACCAACGATTTTCAAACCGGACGTAACGATTTTTCAGTAAGATTTCGCTTAATTGCGTCTTACTCCATATTCCGGCGATAGGGTGCCAGACCAAACGGAAAGACTGGTTGAATGAATGTGTG
>JARRCD010000072.1 GCA_029982875.1 Candidatus Cloacimonadota bacterium
GCCTATCATCTTATCTGCTTGTATGATAATCCAGGATATACCGTGCCTTTGCCGGTGGCTAAATCACACCGGAATTCAACATATTCTATCACTTGCCTGCACCGCATACGGTGGCTAAAGCCGACCGCCTATCATCTTATTTCCAGGCTCTGATCGCTCGTCATACGGTGGCTAAAGCCGACCGCCTATCATCTTATCTGCTTATTTGATAATCCCGGATACTCCTTATATTTTACATAAAACCTTAGGCGGAAATTAAGCAGAAAAATCTCTCCTGCGTCTGGAGCTCAGGTTTTTTTATGAGCACTAAGCACACTCCGCAGTCTGCAAAATCATAATATGTTTAAAACATATAGTTTTACATGTGTGCTTAAGCCACCAGATAAGATTTGTGGGCAAATAAGAGAGCAACCCCACGCGTGGAGTTGCTCTCTTGAGTAATTTAATTGAGATTAACCTTTACGATGGCAGAACCACCAGTCATAGCATTCCATATCTCCGGATTTTGCTTGAGCTTTGCGTTCTTCTGCACCCTTTACATCTTTGGGAGGTGACACGATTACGTGATCCTTGATGATGCCGTTATTTGGCCAGTCTGCTGGCATAGAGCATTGGTTTGCGTCACTGTATTGCATGCCCTTCACGGCTCTGAGGATCTCTTGCATGTTGCGACCCAATTCTTGGGGATAGTAAAAAATAATGCGGATTGTGCCTTTGTCATCCACGATAAAGACTGCACGCACGGTATTTGTACCTTTTCCAGGATGAATCAGACCCAAGCGATTTGCTACAGAACCGGTATCAGCAATGATGGGAAATTGAATTTCTACGCCGAAGTTATCCTTGATCCATTCTCCCCATTTGATATGGGAGAAGACTTGGTCTACACTCAAGCCGATGAGTTCGCAATTCACTTTTTTGAATTCTTCATAAAGGGTTTGGAAAGCTACAAATTCTGTAGTACAAACCGGAGTAAAATCTGCGGGGTGACTGAATAAAACGAACCATTTCCCTGCCATGTCATGGGGTAGAGTCATGGGGCCATGGGTGGTGAGTACATTGAGCTCTGGGAGTCTATCTCCCAAAAGAGGCATTCCTTGTTGTTCCATGATATTTCTCCTTTTAATATGCTTTCATGTAGATAGTATAACCCAAAAACAAAAAGCTAACTACTTAATCCTATTGTAAGGTAGCCGAATGCATTCATAGCTTTCCCAAAAGAAGTTCTGCAATCAGTAGGTCAAATGCAAGGTGGACGGGAGGCCACTACGCAAGGCTTGTGTAGAATATCCTGAGTCCAGGGCCATCGACGCCAAGAAGCATAAGCCCAGAATTGGATACCCGGCTTTTGCACTTGACAGGAGCCGGCTAAGCTATAACTTGGTTAAAAAGGTAAACGGTCGCATTGGCTCTTATCCGGGACCAGGGGACATATGCTGCGTCCGTTGCCCTCAGCTTTGGCCTCTTTAAGGAAAATAGAATTATGAAACGATATATAGTTACCGGCATCTTGCTGCTGCTTGTTTGCTGCATCTTTGCCACCCAGAATATCGCCGCAAAGATCGGAGACAGAGAGTATAGCGAGACAGAATTTGAGCAAGGTTTTGCCGCTTATCTCGAATATCAAAGGCTCCCCCAAGAGCTGAGCAAAGCTGATTCATTGGCATTGTATGAAAGGTATTTTGAAGAGCTGATTGCCAAGTATATCTACGATCATGCCATCAAAGAAAGGGGCATCCAGCTCAGCTTGTATGAACTGGAAGAGATGATCCGCGCACATCCTCCTAAAAGTGTGCAATCCATCCCGGAGCTCTTGACCGATGGGCAATTTGATCAAGCAAAATATGAGCAGGCCTTGAAAGAGCGCACTGACTTTAAGTTAAGCATCATGGAATATGCCCGCGCTATATACGAATATCGCAAACTCTTGGATACCATCAGGGCTGAGGCCACCATAGATGAAGCTGCAATCAAGTCCGAGTGGCTTGCTCAAACTCAAACTGCCGATGCTCAGATCATCTATTTTGATTACACCAAGCTGGATTCCATCCAGGTGGATGAAGCAGAGATGCGTGAATATTATCAGGACAATATTTTAGACTACAAAAGAGAAAATGGCAGAAGTCTTTATTTTGTTCGTTTTGCGGGCGCTTCCTCCCGCGAAGACTTCGCAAAGCTGGATGAGATGCAGGCAAAAAGTGATAGCCTCTATTTGCTTGCGAAAGCCAGCAATCTCCCAGATGCCGCCCAGCAAATGAATCTTACCCTGCAAGAAAGCCAGATGTTTTCTCCCCAAGATCTGATCATCAGAGGAATCGGTCGAGAACCAGATTTGATCCAAAAAGCTTTTGCCGAGCCTGTTGGTACCGTCTTGGAGCCCCAATACAATCGTATTGGCGATATCTTTGTCTGCCAAATTGCCCAAAGTGCCGAGGAATACTATATCCCCTTCGAAGTAGTGCGGGGAACCTTAGAACTAAGGCTCAGATCGATTGCCAGACAGGCTGCGATGAAGAAGATCGTGCACGAATTTATCCACAAATACCATGCCAGCGAATACCTTGATGCCGCACAAAACATGGGTTTAACTGTGATAGAGCAGACAGATATCAGTCTGGATAGCCAAATCTCCGGCATCGGCAAGGTAGATACTCTTACCAAAACCATTCTCAGCACTCCCGAGAACAGCTTTTCACCTTTGATTGAGAATAACGGCTTTTTCTACCTCGCTTATGTTCAGAAGCACAACCGGCGCAGTGAAGAAGACTGGCAACAGCACAAGGATGAAATCTTAGAACAAGCTTGGCAAGAAGCTCAGAACAACCATCTGGACAACTGGTATCGGCAGCAAAAGAGTGAATTGGACATCCTTTATCCCCAGAAATTGCAGATTCTGCAAAGATAGCTTTTCTTCTTGCTCATCAGCGTCTCAGCATTTAGGCTGAGATACGGCATCCATTATCTATGCTGAATCGCAAAAAAAGACTTTACGAAAAAAGCGCTTTCACAAATATAGTAAGCTACCGTATAGATGGAGGTACAATGCTTAAACTTTTGAAGCATAATTTGCTCATAATAATATTACTTGCACTCTGTGGAAGCCTGTGGGGCACTGGTGAGACTATATATGAAATTCGGGTGGAGGGGACGCAAAATATTGCGCCTGAGCTCGTAACTTCTGCCATGAGCCTCAGAGTGGGAGACGCCGTGAGCGCTCAAAGTGTGGCACGATCGATCAAAAACTTATATCGCATGGGAGTTTTTTCCGATGTCCAAATACATTCCGAAGCATATCGAACCGGAGTCAATCTCATCGTCAAAGTGGTGGAAAACCCAGCGGTAAGCTCGATCAGCTATCAAGGCTTCAAAGTAATAAAAAAGGACAAAGTGGAAGAGTTAACCAATCTGCGTGTGGGTTCATATTGGAGTGCAAGCCAGAAAAGCAAGTTTTTGCAGAAGTTGAAAGCGGAATACTCCAGTAAAGGATTTGGGAATGCCACGATAGAAATCACCGAACAAACCCAGCCGGGCAACAAAGTCGCTCTCACTATTCGGGTAGATGAAGGGAATCGCATCACACTCAAGCAAATCACCTTTATCGGAAATGAAAATATCGAAGACAAAACCTTGATCCGGCGTATGAAGACCAAGCCTTCCAGCTTTCTGAGATCAGGCCGGTTTGAGCAGAAGAAATTTGACACTGATCTGATCAAGCTGGCAGATTATTATAAAAAGAACGGCTTTATCGATGTCAAGGTGGGGCCTTACAAATTACAGCAGATCTCAGATCGTCATCATGAATTGGTGATTAATATCGATGAAGGGAATAAATACTTCTTTGGGCAAATCTCCATCACCGGAAATGAGCATTTTACCAACGAGAAAATTCTCGAATCCTTTACTTTTGAAACAGGGGATATATTTGATCAGGAGAAATTTGACAAGCAGATGGCAAGTGTTTATGCTCTATACTTTGATGAAGGATTTATCTATGCCAATATCAGCAATGAGTTTGCCAAGACCGATAGTCTCTTGAATGTAAATATGCTGATCAATGAAAATACCCGAGCCAAGATCAGAAAGATCCACATCACTGGCAATCGCCGCACCAAAGAGAAAGTGCTGCGCCGCCAACTTGATATTGCTCCCGGAGATTATTACCGTCAGTCTCAAGTAATCCGAAGTCAACAAAATATCTACAATCTTGGTTTCTTTGAGCCGGATATCAGTCTGGACTATGAGCGCATCAATAGCAATGGCGACATAGACTTACAGATTGATGTGACCGATAAACCCAGCGGAGTAGCCAATGGTGGTATCGGGTATAACTCTCAAGATAGCTTTGTGGGACAACTCTCCCTTTCGCAAGATAATCTCTTTGGCAATAACTGGAGTACCGGTATAACCTGGGATTTTGGCGGCAGCACCCAGAATTTTGAACTTAGCTTCACCAATCCCCATCTCTACGATAGCGATATCTTGCTGGGCACAAATTTGTATTATACTAAAAAGAGCTGGACTTCATTTTACTATGATATCTACAATCGTGGTGGTGCTATTAGATTGGGACAAGCCATACCCTGGGTAGACCGAACCCGTGCTACTGTTGGATACTCCTTTTATAGCAAAAAATACAATATTACGAATAACTCTGCCATCATGGCGGATAGCCTGGCAAATGCCACCTTGATCGAGCTTGACCAATTGGGTTGGCGCTATAATTCAGCCATGAATTTTACCCTGAGCAGAGATACGCGAGACAATATCTTCTTCCCCACCAAAGGCTCTCAGATCATTCTCTACTCGGAAGTAGCCGGCGGACCTTTTATGGGTGATTTTGATTATTTCAAGCAAATCGCTCAGGTCAACTGGTATGCAGAGATGTGGAAAAAACTGACGCTGCGCACAAAATGGCGCTTTTCCTATATTACGCCTTATGGGAATTCCGATGATGCCCCGCCCGATGAGAAGTTTTATTTGGGTGGCACCGGAGCTGATGGAATCCGCGGCTATCCGGACCGTTCCATCGGGCCCGTCGGAGGCGGGACCAGAGCCATCATCTTCTCCACCGAACTCGGATATCCTATCGCAGGAGATCAGATCATCGGAGTGGGATTCTTTGATGCCGGAAATAGCTACAACCACCTGCGTGATTTCAATTTCCTGAAGCTCAAAAAGGGCTTGGGCGCTGGCATCAGAATCCGCAGTCCCTTTGGCTTGATCGGATTTGACTACGCCTATAGCGTGGACCATCGCTCTTGGGAACCACATCTGCAATTTGGCACCACCTTTTAGATGATGAAATATAAACACCTTTTTGGTCCTGTTGCCTCCCGCAGATTGGGTATCTCCTTGGGCATTGATTTGGTCCCCTATAAATACTGTCCGCTCAATTGTGTTTACTGTGAAGTGCAGAGTACCACACATTTGCAAACCGAGCGTCAGAGATTTTTCCCGACCTCAGAGATCCTCTCCGAATTGGATAGTTTTATGCAGAGTGAACCGCATCTGGATTTTATCACCTTCTCTGGTGCCGGTGAACCCACTCTGAATAGCTCTATCTCCGAGATTATCAGCCATGTCAAAACCCATTACCGCGAATATAAACTGGCCCTGCTCACCAATGGCGTCTTGCTCAATAACGATGAGGTGCTATCCGAAATCCTGCCTTGTGATGTGATCCTTCCTTCTCTGGACGCCGCCAGTCAGGATGTATATGAAAAAGTTAACCGCCCTAAAGCTGGGCTTTTGGTACAAGATCAGATTAAGGGACTCACCCGGCTGCGCAAACTATACCGAGGGCAGATCTGGCTGGAAGTCTTTATCGTGCCGGGTATTACGGATACCGAAGCAGAGCTGAAGCTCTTACGCTCTGCTATCAAACAAATTTCTCCGGATCTCGTACAGCTGAATTCCCTGGATCGTCCCGGAGCTGAGGATTGGGTGGAGGCGGCCAGCACCGAACGCTTGAAAGAGATCAAACGCTATATGTCGCAAGAGCTTACTATGCCCATCGAAATTATCGCCAAGATCAAGTATCAACCGGGAATAAACGCTTTGGATGAAGAGATCGTGCATCTGATCAAAGGAACTATCAGCCGTAGACCATCTACTGCTGAGGATCTCTCCGCCATGCTTGATATCCATATCAATGAAATCTCCAAGATCCTGCGGGTATTAAACCGCGAAGGCAAGCTGCGCGCCGAGCGCAAAGCGCGGGGTGTATTTTACTCATGGAAAGCATGAGCAAGAGCACGGCAATCGTGACAGCTGCCGGCTCCGGACTGCGTATGGAAGGCAAAATCAAGAAGCAATTTCGCCTCTTGGACGGCATCCCGATCCTGATCCGCAGCCTGAGTCCTCTTTTTGCCTCACCCCTCATCTCAAATATCATCATCACTGCACCCGAAGAGGATCTCGAGCTTTGCGAAAAGATGGTTATGAGCTTTTTTGAATCTCCCTCCAAACCTTTTTTGATAATTGCTGGCGGGATAGAACGTCAGGATAGTGTCTTCGGCGCATTGCAACAATGCCCTCCGGATACAGACCTGGTCTTTGTCCACGATGCGGTACGCCCCTTTATCAGTCTTGACTTGATCGAGAAATTGCACAACATCGCAAGCAAAGACAAGGCTGTGGTGCCTGCAGCCCGGCTCAAAAATACCATCAAAGAGATAGAGGGCGATTATCTCAGCAAAACCCTCATCCGGGATCGGCTGATCCAGGTCTTTACGCCGCAGGTTTTTCAGTATAAACTGCTCCGAGATAGCTATATCAAAGCCTATAAAGACGGCTATATCAGCACGGATGATGCCGCCTTGGTCGAACACTATGGAGCTAAGGTGCGCTATCATCTCAGCAGTGATCTCAATCTCAAGATTACCGATGAATGGGATTTCACTCTTGCCCATCTGATCATAGAAAAGAATATCTTAATCTAAAAGGATACCCTATGTTACACCGCTTGCTAAGTAAAATCAGTTCTTGTAGGTTACGCATCCCCATCATCATTCCATCTTTGGGATGTGGAGTTTTGGGAATGGCACTGCCCCGTGTGTCCGTGAATCTGGGGAAACACGCATCAAAATTACTCAAAGCTCTGGAATACAGGGGCTATGATAGCACCGGAGCCGCTTTTTTGGCAGAAGATAAAGACAATATCACCCTGCTCAAAGATGTAGGCGCACCATCTACCCTGGTCAAGACCTTGGGGATCGAAAAACAAAGCGGTAAAATCTTTTGCGGACAAGTGCGCTGGGCTACTTTCGGCTCCGTGGATAAGACTAATGCCCAGCCCCATGAAGTAAGCTGCAAAAGACATCTCTTCGGCGCCCACAATGGCAATATTACAAATACCAGAGAGCTCAAAGTATTCCTCACCAAAGAGGGTCACGCCGTTCTTTCGGACAACGACGGTGAAATACTGGTACACAGTGTAGAACATTACTTTGATATTGAGCTGGATAAGGTGAAAAATGGGCATGATCCTGAGCTCAGGAAAGCCTGTATGCGCCGCGCCATAATCGCCACCGCAGAACAGATGATAGGCTCCTATGCCGCGGTGATTGTAGACCCTGAAACGGAAACCTCCTGGGCTATCAAGGCAGGTTCCAGCCTGTATTTTGGCATTGGCGAGATTGATGACCTGCCCTTTGCTCTCGCATCCAGTGATCTCACCGCCGTCCTCCGCTATACCAAGCTATTGGTCAATCTCCGGGAAGGAGAATTTGTAGAATATACTGCAGATTACTATCAGCTATACGCCTTGAAGAATCTTAAATTTAAGCGCTTGGGACGGGATGATGAATGCTACAAAACCGGGGATAAGATCAACACCCGCGCCGTATTTTCCAAGCTCAGAGCTGAGGATGTGGAATTGCTTCCCGATTTTGAGTACTTTATGGAACAGGAAATCTACGCTCAAAGCGAATCGACGGGTAAATTGATCAAGCTCTTTCAGGGTGGCTCAAACTCCGGTAAACGCATGATCAAGGTCATTCAAGAAGCTCGGGTAAACGATTACCTTACCCAAAGTATGCTGGAAATCTCCGGTTCCGCTACTTTACAGGACAAACAGCAGCGCCTTGACCGCCTCTGTGAATCTGACGCAGTAGAGACCTTGATCGCCCATGCCGCCGAGAGTTATAGCATCATCTTTGATGTCGCAGTAAAAGAAGATTTTGATAAGAAATACTTTTTCTCAAATGAGAAGAACCTCTTTATCGACCTGCTGGGTCCCGAATTTGACCGCAAACGCCTGATCGTGGCTAAAGCTCTGGATAGCATCTCTGAAGCAATTGATGTAACAGAATTTGAGAACAGCGTGCAAGACTTCTTAGCCCTGGTGAAAAACACCATCCTCAATAATTGCAATGCCTATTCCATTGCCTGTGGCACCTCATTCCACGCCACCAAGATTGCCGCTTTATTCTTCAATGAGATCGCTCAGACCGAGTTGATCACCATCCTGCCAGGAGATTTTCGCGGCGAATACTCCAATTGCATCAAGGATAACGACCTCATCATCGGGGTCTCGCAAAGCGGAGAAACCAAGGACCTGATCGATATCTTCAACGATATCGATTCCCAGGACCTGAATGTGCGCAAGATCGTACTCGTAAATAACATGAACAGCACCCTGGGACAGGAAAAGAGCGATGTCGCCATCCCTATCCTCTGCGGTCCTGAAATCGCCGTGCCCGCAACCAAAAGCTTCATGAACCAGATTACCCTCTTTTACTATTTGGCAATTCGGGTGGCAGAAATGAAGCTAAACCAGATGCCAAACAGATACTCTGCTACGGAACTGGATGCGGCAAAACAGGAACTCCAACGCCGCTACAAATCGCTGAACGATATCCCCAACCTGCTCAAAGAAACGGTCAATAAAACCGATGACATGATAGACAGCATGGCTGGCAAGATCTATATGGAACCTTCCTTGCACATTCTTGCTACCAAGATCAGCGGTGTAGCCATGGAAGGCGCTCTGAAGATTCGGGAAACTGTGCTCAATCATGCCGAAGGCAGGGAAGCAAGTGAATTTAAACACGGCCCTAATACCATATTAGGCAAAAACACCGTATTTGGCGTGAAGCATGTCCGCAGTTTCCTCAGAGATTTTGGCACTATGATAGATACCATTGACGACTATGCAGATAAAGGCGACATCACCCCAAACGAGCGTAAGGACATCCTGAAAGCGCTCACTGACTATGTGTTTACCCACAATAAACCCTTCAATCTCTCCCGCTCTGCGACCAAGGTTTTTGAAGACCTCGCTACCGACCACGATTTCTTTGAATCTTTGTACCGCAATTATCCCCTCATCTATGTGACGGGACCCGATAAGCGGGATGTCAATCTCACCATTTCTCAGATCAATACTCACAAGATCCGCGGCGCAGATACCTATGTGATAGCCGAAGAGAATGACAATCTGCTCAAAAACGCCTCTACAAACCCCAATGAGGGCAAGTATTATGGCTGGGCATACATTATGCTACCCAAAACCGGAGATAGTCTCATGACCTGCTTTTCTGCCACGATTGTCTTGCAGCTCTTAGCCTTGAGGATGAGCATTCGCAAGATGAAAAAACTGGATTTATTGGGCGTAAAAGATCATGGCGTTCATCCCGACGTACCTAAAAACGTCTCAAAATCAATCACGGTGGATTAATCTATGCGTATAGGATTTGGATACGATGTGCACACCCTCGTCCCCGGCCGCAAGTTAATTCTTGGCGGCATCACCATCCCCTTTGATCAGGGCCTTTTAGGACACTCCGATGCAGATGTATTGATTCACAGCATCTGTGATGCCCTCTTAGGTGCTTTGGCTTTGGGAGATCTTGGTACCCACTTTGCCGATACTGACCCCACCTTAAAAGATATTGATTCGCAGGTTTTGCTCAAAAAGTGCTATGCTCTGGTATTGGAGCAGAATTATGTGCTTGCCAATCTCGATGCCACTATCTGTGCTACCCGGCCCAAGCTGAATCCCTATATCGATGCCATGCGCGAACTCTTGGCTGAAGATTTACACTGCCATACTCAACAAATATCAATCAAAGCAACTACCGAAGAAGGTCTCGGCGTCTCCGGTCGTGGTGCCGGAATGAGTGCCACTACGGTTGTCTTGCTCATGCCCAAACCATGAAAGCCCTCGCCGTTATTGGATACCATCACTCAGGCAAGACTACCACGGTAATTGCCCTCGTTACAGCCTTACGCGCAAGAGGTTACAGCGTAGCTACCATTAAAGATATCCACAGCGAAAAATACCGTGCTGATACCCCCGGCAAAAACTCCGCTTTGCACATCGAGGCTGGCAGCATCCAGACCATCGCTCGCGGCCTTTATGATACTGCCATCATTTACCCCAAACAGCTCAATCTGAGTGAGATGATTACCCATATTAACGCGGATTTTCTAATTATTGAAGGGATGAAGGATGCCGCTGTGCCCAAGATAGTATGTGGCTCAGAGCCGGCGCAGCTGGATGAATTGATAGATGACACCTGCATTGGGATCAGCAGTTTGAACGCTAAGCAGCGAATTTCCCACCTAAACTTACCTGTTTTTAACCTGCCTGAGGAGAAAGACCAACTTTGCGAGCGAGTTCTTTCTTCTGCCTTTGAAATCTTACCTCTGGCTGAGGAAGAGTGCTGCGGCCGCTGTGGCGGCTCTTGTTTTGACATGGCGGGCAATATCGTGCAGGGGCGTAAAGAACGCTCTGACTGCGTCCTGGACCATCAAAATCGCCTCATGCTCAAGGTGGACGGTAAGGAAGTGGTGATAGTACCTTTTGTGCAGAATATCCTTAAGGATACTATCCAAGCTATAGTAAACAATCTACACAATATCGCACGGGATAAAGACATTGAAATCCAGATCCGACATTAAGCCCAGTGATTATTTCTGTGAGCGGGACCCCCTCGCCTTCCCCCTCTGGCAAAAAGCCGTTATTGGTATAGCCGGAGCTGGGGGATTAGGCTCAAATGCCGCCATGCTCTTAGCCCGCTCCGGGATAGGCAAACTTATCATTGCCGATTTTGATCATGTAAGTATTTCCAATCTCAATCGCCAGTTCTTCAATCTGGATCAGATCGGGCTCCCCAAAACCAAAGCGCTGGAGATCAATCTTACCCGGATCAATCCCTTTATCGCTCTGGAAATGCATCAGAAAAGAGTCACTCGAAACAACATCCCCACTCTCTTCAAAGAAGCCGACCTCATGATCGAAGCCTTTGATAAAGATAGTGAGAAATTGATCTTAATTGAGACCTGGCAACAGCATTTCCCCAAAAAAGCTCTGATCATCGCCTCGGGATTGGCAGGCTACGGCCGGAGTGAGGATATCAAAATCCAGCAGGAAGGCAGTTTGTATATCGTGGGAGATCAATGCAGTGCCTTAACTCCGGGAATTGCCCCGATAGCACCCAGAGTGATGATAGTTGCAGCCATGCAAGCCAACCTGGCTCTTCAAATCATCGCCTCAAAGCATTAAACAGGATATAATATGCCAAAACAGATTACGATAAACGGACATAAGCAAGACTGGTGGGAAGGCATGACCGTACGGGACGCTTTGAAGATTATGAATTACACCTTCCCCATGTTAGTGGTAAAGATCGATAATGAGCTCATCAGTCGTGATAAATACGATGAAACCACCATCCCCGAAGGTGCCGAATTAAAGGTGATTCACCTTATCAGCGGAGGTTGAGTTGCTTGTGCAATTGCAAGCTTAGCTTTACCCTCAGTCCATCTTCCAGCAACCACTGCGCCAAGGTCTCCGGCTTTAATACGCTGGTTACCGGTGAAAAGTGAACTACGCGACCTAATAGCTCATGCTCCTGCACAAAATCCTTGGCAAAACAGTAATCCCGGTAATTGGTCAGCACAAATTTTAGCTCGTCTTGCGCGCCAAGAAGCTTGAGATTATGCCGCATAAAGCTTCCTGCCGCCCCGCTCCCCGGGCATTTCACGTCCACAATCTTGACCACGGCCGGGGGCACATCGCCCAGATACAACGAACCATTGGTCTCCAAAAGCACCGTATAGCCAAGCTTTACCAGCTCTTCCAGCAGGACAATGCTATTTCCCTGCTCCAACGGCTCTCCTCCGGTTAGCTCCAGTACTTGTGCCGGATACTGCTGAATCTCTGCTACTATAGCTTCAATCGACATCCTGGAGCCGGGTTGATAGGAATTCGTGGTGTCGCAATAGCTACAGCGAAGATTGCAACCGGATAAACGGATAAATACGCAAGGCATGCCCACAAAACTGGATTCCCCCTGCAGACTGTAGAAGATCTCACACACATCCAGAACTTTCATGATGTTAGGGCAAGATTAGAAGGGTAGAAAGGGAAAGTCTTTATGATATCCGAGCGCGGTATCGATCTGATCGGAAATTTCCAGCGGATCGCCGATCACAAATTTCTCCCGGTTTCCGGTTCTAAAGATGGTATATTCGCTATCCAGCTCGGGATATAACTCCAGATATTGACTGTCACCATAACGCGGTATGCCGTCTACAATTAAGAGCTTTATCGCCGCCATCTCCAGCATAATGAGATTTTCAAAGGGATCTTTGTC
>JARRCD010000004.1 GCA_029982875.1 Candidatus Cloacimonadota bacterium
ATACGGTGGCTAAAGCCGACCGCCTATCATCTTATCTGCTTATTTGATAATCCCGGATACTCCTTGCATTTGCCGGTGGCTAAAGTTCCTATACTTATTTTGAGTTAATCCATCCAGTGCTCCTGCATCATCCTGGATATTTTGAGTTAATCCATCCAGTGCTCCTGCATCATCCTGGATATTTTGAGTTAATCCATCCAGTGCTCCTGCATCATCCTGGTAATTTTGCGATACCCCTCGCGAGAGGGGTTGTAGATACCTGTTAGCGCCGGATTCCGTTCCACCAAAGACAGCGTAGTTGCATAGCACTCTGCAATTTGTCTCCTTCCAATTCGTCTTGGCTTTAAGTCCTGATAAAGTCGGCTTCGGGACTTGATCTGGACTTGAACCTGACACAGAATCAAATTTCAGAACCAATTGTCAGGGAAGTGTCCAGGTCTAAGATAGTGAGGGCAAAATAACGAAGGAAAGGAGAAGGAAATGAAGGTCAAATTCAAGAATCTACTCATGGGATACACTGGCAAGGCGGATGACTCGGTAATCTATTTCAGTCCCAAATTAGGACGTTACATCATCCGCAGAGCGCCGAAATATGTGGAGGGCGAGCATCACCGGAGATTTGCGCAAATCCAGAAGGCGATTTTTGCGATCGCGCCTTCGACAGCTTTTAAGCAGGATCTAAAAGATTATTTGGTGCTATATAACGGTCTCAGGTCCCAGCGCAATGCTCCGATTCAGAGCTGGAATATGTTATATAGCAAAATGATGTGGAATATGCATCATATCTATAAGGTGGATCTGAGCAGCATCCGTCGGGAAGATTTACCAGATTTGCCCTGTCAAAGCGTGGCCAGGGCAGTGGAAGCGGGATTGCTGCCCAAAGTAAAAGGCTATGAGGCTTTTCAGAGCGAGATCTAAGGCCCACTTATAGTACTGCTCCTGAATAGGATGCTATCGCAAAGCACATCCCGCCGGGACTCTTTGCTGATAATATGTTATCCAGAGGGGCTCCGGTCTCGCGCATTGGATAGACAGCGCCCTATAGATTGAGCTTAGGGAGAGGGATGCAAATTTGCTTGACATCAAAGGCGGGATAAAAGATCTTGCGTTTACCGAGCGGGCATAGCTCAGTTGGTAGAGCATTAGCTTCCCAAGCTGAGGGTCGCGGGTTCGAGTCCCGTTGCCCGCTCCATTTTTTATCGCGGAAGTCAATCTCGCTTGGGATGAAGTCTATAAGCTCAAGTGTGCCTACATCTTATAGCAATCTGGTGCCTTTTTGGGAGGTGGCATTCACCGAGAGTGGCGCAAAAAGACCGGCTTTATATTTGGGGATGGCTGCAGCAGCTACCATGGCAGCATTATCCATGCAGAGTTGGAGCGAGGGATAGAAAACGCGGATATGATGAGCTTTTGCTTTTTGAGTTAGTCCTTCCCTCAAGGCTGAATTTGCCGCCACCCCTCCGGCGATGAGGATTTTATCGAGTTTGAGCTTTTGCGCTTTGCGGATGGATTTTCGGATGAGGGGACCCACGATGGCAGCTTGGATGCTGGCCGCAATATCCTTTTGATGAGTTTGCAAAAAAGCCGGACTTTGCTGCTGAATGTAGTTTCTGATGGCGGTTTTCAGGCCGCTATAGCTAAAATCATAGTTATCTTTATCGGCCATGGGATTGGGTAAATTCACAAAAGAGGTATCTCCTCCTTGAGCCAGGTTATCTATAATTGGGCCTCCGGGGAAGCCCAGACCGAGAAGTTTGGCAGCCTTATCAAAGGTTTCACCGGCGGCATCATCCAAGGTCCGGCCTACAATCTCAAAGACCGTGTCTGTCTCAAAATGTACCAGTTCTGTATGTCCTCCGGAGACTACCAGCGCCAAAAAGGGCGGGTTAAGCTCTGGATGATCGATATAATTTGCAAAGATATGACTTAAAAGGTGATTCACGGTTATCAGGGGTTTTTGCAAGCTCCAGGCCAGAGCCTTAGCAAAGGAGAGACCCACGAGCAGAGAGCCGATCAGGCCGGGATTGATCGAAACGGCGATCGCGCTGATATCCTGCAATTCCAGATGGGATTTTGCAAGGGCTAATTGACTGAGCTGCATGATGTTTTTCATGTGCAAGCGGGAAGCCAATTCCGGCAAAACCCCGCCGAATTCCAGATGCTCGGGTTGACTTGAGATGAGATTGACCAGAATCTGGTAGTCAGTATCCAGGATGGCTACAGAAGTATCATCGCAAGAGGATTCAAAAGCGAGGATGAAACTCATTTACGAGCTCGGACTTTATCCGGCGTGAGAGCAATGATCTTGATTCCTTCAGGAGGATTGGCCAGCACGCGGAAGAGACTATCTTCGTTTGCTGCGACGCTGATGAAAGCACTCAAATATGCGGGTGACAAAGTATCCAAAATAGCCGCAGGAGCCTGGACTCTGATCGCTATTTGAGCTGGGATATAGCCGGGAGGTAAGGAAATATTGGGAAAGACTTTGGTCAGCTCCTGGATCCCGGAAATGCTCAGTAAAACCTTGGTATCGGAAATCGTGATATCTGGTGAAGGCGCTTGCAGAGATAGTTCCACGCTGCTTTGATTAATATCCTCTGGGTGCAATTTGGCAGTATTGATATGTTCAATGCCCTGGATTTTGCTTTGGGGTCCGAAGATCGTTACCTGTTTAGGATTGATGGTATAGCGCAATTCAGATAATCTGCTGCGGGTATAGGGACTGGCAAAATCAAGTTGGACGGGAACCGTCTTTTGATGGAACACATCGGCTTGGATAGAGAATTGTTCGGCTTCTGCGGGAGACAAGGAAGTGAGCTTGATATTTTCCGGCAGATCGATGAAATAATCCTGCAGCATGATAGTCTTGGTATTGGGAGTGATATTGCTTCCATCCACGTTCACTTTGGGTTTAGCCACCTGTAATCTGATGATATCCATCCCTTTCCCCCGCACTGCAAAGGGAATGGTTTCAGGGATATTTTCCAGAGTAATATCTGCAGGCAGGGAACTGAGATTCAGAGGTAAATCTACAACACTGCGTTGCTCTGACACCAGCACAAATTGGAGCCAGAGTACAATCGCCAACAAGATGGATATAAGGCGGAGACCGATATCACCTTTGAGCATGATTCAGATTTCTTCGTTTTCTGCGGGATAAATTCCCAATTGCTTGATTTTCTTGTATAAAGTAGACCGCTCAATGCCTATCTCACGAGCCGTCTTGGAAACTTGCCAATGATTGCGCTCGAGATGATAGGAAAAATAATCCCTTTCATATTCAGCGATGCTGTCTTTGTAATTCCGGATTTGCAGGTATCTGGCAGTATCCATCTCATTTGCTTCATTGAAGCCGGCTTTACGCTGTTCCAGATGCTTCAAGATAATGGCATTGCTGATATTTTTTTCGTTGATCATGATGAACTTGCAAAAATTTCTCAATTCCCTGATGTTTCCCGGCCAAGGATAGCTGAGAAGATCGTCTTTGAGGGTGGTGAGATCCAATTGTTCGTTAATATTATATCGACTTGAAAAGCTGGTGAGAAAAAAGCTCATCAGCAGAAGGATATCTTCTTCACGCTCCCGCAAAGGTGGCATCTCCACTATATTGCCTTCAATGCGGTAAAAGAAATCCTGTCTGAATCTATCGCGATTTGTAAGTAGATTCATATCTGCATTGGTGGCAAAAATAAGGCGGGTATTTACTTTTTTCATGGCACCACCTACTACTTGGATCTCTTTGTTTTCAATGGCACGCAGGATCTTGGATTGAGAGATCAAGGAGAGATTGGTAATTTCATCTAAAAAGAGCAAACCATCACTGCATTCCTCAAAGAAACCGGCTTTACTGCGATCTGCGCTGGGAAGGCTGCCTTTGGCATGGCCAAACAGCTCACTTTCGATGATAGTTTCGGTTAGTGCCGAGCAATTCAGGGTGTGAAAAGGTTTGCCAAAACGGCGGGAACTGATATAATAGAAATTTGCCGCCACTTCTTTTCCGGTGCCTGTCTCCCCGATCAAAAACACATCTTCATCCACTTCTGCCAATTTGTGAATCTGTTCACGAACTCGTTTGATGGCAGCACTTTCACCGATGAAGGGAAAGGAGCGGTTAAATTGTTTTTTGAGATTGATATACTCAATCTGCAGGCCGATATGCTCCTCTTCCTGACGTTTCAGGGTAATGGCGTTTTCGATATGTAGCAGCAATTGATTGATGCTGAAATTGCTACCTTTCTCAATGAAATGATAGGCACCCAAAGCACGGATTTCTTTGACTTGGGAAGAAGAAACCTCACCTGAGATCACGATCACCTTGTAATTCAGATCCATTTTTTCCTTGAGCTGTTTGAGCACCTGAACGCCATTTAGCTTGCTCCCTACCAAGTACACATCCAAGAGAACCACATCCGGATTAAAGAGCCTGAGTTCCTCAAAAAAGAGATCGGAATTTGCCGTGATCAATACTTCATAAGAATAGCGTTTCAGGACCAATGCGATCTGATCCGCTAAGACTATATCATCTTCCAAGATTAATACTTTGCCTTTGGACATAGCTTTTACCTCAAAAGTCTTTCTTCGAGCTCTGCGAGAGCATTAATATAATATATGTAAGCTTGATCCGGCGAATCATAGGGAGAGAAATATTTGTGCACGTCACCATCCTGGAAATATTTGGAGGCCATATAATAAAAGTGATCCGAAGTACTCAGCATCCGGGCCAGTTTGAGCAGGTCCTCATCCCCCTTGGCTTTGATGCGGTCAAAAAGCTGATACAGGGTCTCGATGGCATTGCGTTGCATATCATTCTCCAGCCATGCGGAAAGGTCACGTTGCTCGTCGGCCCAGGATACGGCTTCGGGGAAAGAAATGGATTCCTGCTGATAATTTGCCAACGCAGAGGTCTGACAGGGATTCGCAAAGCCCAGATGATCATGCTTGAGCACTTCTGCAGGGAAATGCCGCATAAACTCAAAGATCCCGCTCTCCGCCCACTGATGCTCGCCGAAAGTCTCGTAATCCATAAAAAGATTGAGAAATTGATTGTGTCCCTTTTTCTCGTTCAGCGTCAATTTGTCTATCCAATTTACGAATTTATCCACAGTAAGTGGGTATTCAGGCCAATCCCGATTGGAAAAGCGGAAGGCAATGTCATCCGCCAATTGATAGTACTTGAGCAGGAGATTGATGCGTTTGCTATAGTTTTTGTAAGCATACAAAGGAGAACGCCATTGCAGGATACGGTCCACACCTTCCGTGAGGATGGTCTTAAAGCCCTCTACTTCAAAGATCAAATCCGAAAGCCGGTCTTGATAGATAAGCTCTGTATTGCGAAAGGTCTCGGTATAGTAAGAGAATTCTCTCTGCATCAAGTCACGATGCATGGATACCTGATCCAGGAATTCATTGGAATCATACAAAAAAGCCAAAGAGTGGTAATATGTTTCACCCAAAAGCTCCACACACCCAGTATCCACGAGGGCTTTGAAGGAATCCAGGGTCTCGGGGCTATAGAGCTTAAATTGCTCGATGGCGGTACCGGTGATGCTAAAGGCAATCTTAAACCTGCCTTCGTGCTTTAAGATGAGCTCCAGCAAGAGTTTATTTGTGGGCAGGTAACATTTCTGGGCGACCTTTTTCATCACATCACTATTGAGCTTATCATCAAATATAGGGGTTCCCTGCCCGATATCCAGGACATTGTAATGTCTGAGGCGGTAGGGCTGATGGACCTGAAAGTAAAATACGATATTCAGCATGAGAATCTCCTAATTGGTCTGCTGGCGCCGATGTGCGGCTAAGGTTGCGGAATATAGCTGGCGGATCTCTTCGGCAGCTTGTTTCCATTGAATGCGGTTCACTTCGCGCATGCCTTCCAGTCCCATTTTCCGCCTTTTATCGGGGTTTTCTATCAAGTGATTGATGGTCTCTACCCAGAGGTCTACATCCCAAAAATCTATCTTAAAGGCATGGTTTACCACCTCCGCTACCCCGGATTGTTTGGAGATGATGGCGGTAATGCCATAGGCCATGGCTTCCAAGGGGCTGATCCCAAAGGGTTCAGAAACTGAGGGTAAAACATATATATCTGCTGCTCGCAGGATACGTTCTACTTGTTTGCGATTGAGAAATCCGGTAAACAAAAAGCGATTTCTCAGCTTTAACGAAGCAGAGCGGCGCAAGAGTTTCCTGCTCATATCACCAGTCCCCGCCATGATGAATCTGGCATCGGGATGAACGGCCAATACCTTTTGTGCCATCTCCAGGAAATAGTCAGGTCCCTTTTGGAGGGTGATTCTGCCCAAAAACAGGATCACCGGCCCCTTGAAGATGCGTTCCTGGCTCATCACCGCATTTTCGGAAATGGAAAAAGCATTGTGCACGATCCGAATTTTGGCAGTATCTATGCGATAGCGACTCATGATCATCTGAGCGGTATACTTTGAAACTGCGATGACCAGATCGGCATAGGTCATACCGGCATGCTCGATTTTGTGCACCCGTTCATCACCAGGTCCACCAGCTCTATCGAATTCTGTCGCATGGATATGCACCAGTAAAGGCTTTTTGCTGATCTTGCGGGTAATCATCCCCGCGGGATAACAAAGCCAATCATGAGCATGAATGAGGTCGTAATCCAGCAATTTGGCAATGCGTTCTGCTCGGAGTGTGAATTCCTGCACCTTTTTGATGAGGTCTTCTTCCCCGATCAGGTTGTTGGTCAGGTCTTGCCACAATTCTTGTTCCTCAGTCGTCCTTACTTGAGAGAGCCAATACTCCTTTCTGGTAGAAATAGTGAAGCGTTTGAGATCTGCTACCTGGAAATAGGATTCGGGTCTTTCGCTTATGCCGATGTATTCCAGTCTCTCTCTCATATTGGCAAAGACCTTACTCTCAAAAATACTTTGCTTTTTTTGGTCAAAAAATACGGCGGGCAAAGAATCCGCATCGCGTACCTGACGTAAGGGAAAATAGACCATTTCGCGGGTAGGCAACACCAGATCTATTTGGATGCCAAAGCTCAAAAGAGCTTTCACCATCCCATAGCAAGCCATCCCTAAGCCACCGGAGATCAGAGGTGGAAATTCCCAAGTAAACATCAGTATCTTCATAGCTTCACCTCCAGCGAATCGATAAAGCTCTCGATATTGTATAAAGCTGCCACACTCCAGGCCTGAGCGGGTGCACCTTTGGGAAAGTGGGGATTCTCTCCATCCCATACTTCGGCCACTGAGGCGATGTGACCCCTCATAAAGCCATTACGCAATACCTGCACAAAATCTCCCAAGCTCTCGGCCAATTCCTGCTCGGATTTTTCCGTTCCGTAAACCTTGAGATAGAGTCCGCAAAAAGGTCCCAGCAACCAAGCCCACACACTTCCATTGTGATAGCTGAGGTCACGTTCTCTCTGAGTTCCGTAATACTTTTTACGAAAGCGGGGATCTTTGGGACTCAGAGTTCTGATTCCATAGAAGGTATAGAGCTCACTGAAGCAGCGTTGAAAAACTTGTTTCATGATAGCTTTATCCACTATCTGCCAAGGCAGGGATAAGGCAATCAGAACATTAGGGCGCATCTCATTGATAGGCTTATCCCCTTCCAGGCGATCGGCCAGCTCCGTGCCATTCCAGAATTTGGCAAACGCAGATTTCACCTTATCCTTGAGTTTGAGATACTGCTGCTTGGCCTTGTATGATTTGGCGGTCCCGCTATATCTTTGGCACATATCTTCATAAGAGGCAAGCGCATTGTACCACAGAGCGTTGATCTCCACCGGAGCTCCCCAGCGGGGGGTGACTGCTTTGCCATCAATGCGAACGTCCATCCAGGTAGCATGCGCAAAATTCGGTTGCAGCTCGATTAGGCCGTCCTCACGGATATCAAAGGGATGTTCCTTTTGCGCTAAAAGGGATTTGAAGATATTCTCAGTCAGGTGTATCACTTCTTTCCAATATCCGGGACTCTGCTTTTTCTTCCCCAACTTCCACAGCAGAATGATGTACCAAAGAGTGGCATCTATGCTATCATAATTTGCCTCTCGGCCCGTTTCCGCAAACATATTGGGAATCAAGCCATCTTTGATATGACGACTGTAATTGCGGAGGATTTTTTCCACTTTATCAAGGTTATTGGGCGTGTGTAAAAGCGCATTGAGAACCACCATAGTATCTCTGCCCCAGGGACCGTAAAAGGGATAACCAGCCACGATGTCGTCATCAGTAACAAAATCCAACAAGGCAAATTCCAGAATCTGCAGATAGCTCTTGCGCTCAAAGAGGATATTATCATTATAATCCAGACTTGAAAGGAGGCTCCCCTCCGCATTGCTTTGCTTGGGATAATCACAGGCTTTGGGGAGCCCGGCATAGCGGTCGGTGATGCGGGAGATTACTTTTTGAGGGTCTTCAATCTCAGAGTCTGAAAATAGCAAAGCATTGGATTCGTTCGGAGCCAGATCAAAGCTTACCTGAAAGAGACTGATCTGATCGCCAATGCCCTCATATCCGCTCATTACTTCCCAAGGATAATAGACGTTATAATATACATAGCGGTTGGAGATTACTTCCCCGTGCATCACGGCGCAATGAACGGCAAGTCCGGTATCGGAACGCTGAGCAGAAAAGGTGCTGAATTCCTTATCATTCTTGATATCAGTAAAAAAGTCGAGGTAATCCAGACTTCCGTGGGGATTGATGTCATGATGCGAACAGAGCGTATATTTGGGATGAAATTCGAAGTGCAAACGGTGTTGACCCAAATTGGTATATTTCACCATCGTGGTATTTGTCTCTTGGTCCATCATGATTTCTTTGAGAATAAGGATCTCATCCTGATGCGGAAGAGCCGAATATAAGAAGCCAGGATATGGCCGCAGCCAGGGTTTTACTAAGTGCAAAAATCCCTCTGGATAGATGCAATTGCTATAGTTATTACTATCCAAATGAATGGTTTCGCCTCGCCATTCCACGGTCTCTTCGATCCCTGCCACCAGATGATGGCGATTGAATTTGCTGTCACTGGAGATTAACAAACCATGATACTTACGCTGATTGATCAAATTTCCAGTTCCCAACGCATAAGCTCCAAACTTGTTCGTTAAAATCCATTCATGGTGATGGGTCTCCATGAAGTAGTTATTCATTAAACCCCCTAATGCTAAGAATCATACTTTATGTGTAAATTATTTCAATAGTATCAAATCCGTCAAGTTAAATTATCTTTACATGCAGTAAAGTACAACTGAGTCTGTTCAAAAGCACAACCATCTTCAGCTTCCCTGGTTTTCTTGGTGCAAAGCAGGTCGGCATTCCGTTATCCGTTATCCGTTATCCGTTATGCGTTATCCCCGAGTCCCATCGGGACGGCATATTTATCTGCATAATGCACAATATCTAAAATACCGTTCCTCCAGAACTCAGGCTTGTCAAGTCTGCACTTGGGGTCGATATTTGCGCCCTTCGCATCATCAAACAAATAAGGCGAGATTTCTCCCGCCTTATATGCTTTTTAGAGGATTAATTATACGAGTCCCTGATCACACATGGCATTTGCCACTTTCAGGAAACCGGCTATATTTGCACCTTTGACGTAGTTTACATAGCCATCAGGCTGTTTACCATTTTCCACACAGGCGGTGTGGATATTTGTCATGATGCTGTGCAATTTCTCATCAACTTCCTCGCGGTTCCAATTCAGGCGCATAGAGTTTTGAGTCATTTCCAAACCTGAAGTTGCCACTCCGCCAGCATTGGCAGCCTTACCGGGAGCAAAGAGAATCTTGGCATTCATAAAGACTTCAGCGGCTTCCGGAGTGCAGGGCATATTAGCAGCTTCGCAGACGCATATGCAGCCATTGGCGATCAATTTCTTGGCATCTTCTACATCCAGTTCATTTTGCGTAGCACAGGGAATGGCCACATCTACTTTTACTTCCCAAGGGTGTTTGTCCGCATAGAATTTAGCGCTGGGGAAACGATCGACATAGTCTTTCACGCGGTCATTATTTGAAGCACGCAGCTCCAGCATGTATTCGATCTTCTCTTGATCAAGACCGCTTGCATCATATACATAACCATCAGGACCGGAGAGAGTAACAACTTTTCCGCCCAATTCTATTATCTTTTGTGCGGCACCCCAGGCTACATTGCCAAATCCAGAGAGCGCTACCGTCTTGCCAGCCAAGGTATCGCCTTTGGTCTTGAGCATTTCTTCGGTAAAATAGACCACGCCATAACCAGTGGCTTCGGGACGGATCAGGCTGCCACCCCAACCTATGCCTTTTCCCGTGAGAACTCCAGTGAATTCATTACGCAGCTTTTTGTACATGCCAAAGAGATAACCAATTTCGCGTCCACCCACTCCGATATCACCTGCGGGAACATCAAGATTGGGGCCGATGTGACGATACAATTCTGCCATGAAAGACTGGCAAAAACGCATGATCTCAGCATCAGAGCGACCCTTAGCGTCAAAATCACTACCACCTTTTCCACCACCCATAGGCAGGGTTGTCAGGCTATTTTTGAAAATCTGTTCAAAACCCAAGAATTTCAAGATAGAGAGATTTACACTGGGGTGGAAACGAAGACCACCCTTGTAAGGTCCAATCGCACTATTAAATTGCACACGATAGCCGCGATTTACATGAACCTCACCTTTGTCGTCCGTCCAGGGGACACGGAACATAATGACGCGTTCAGGCTCCACGATTCGCTCAAGAATGTTATTCTTCACGAAACGGGGATTGCTTTCATACACATCCCAGATGGTTTCAACCACTTCTTTGACGGCCTGAAGAAATTCGGGTTCTCCGGCATTCTTCGCGGCGACCTTAGCCATGAATTCGTTAAAGGTCATGGGGATTCCTCCATATATTTATTTTGTTTTTTACCAAAATAAATTCAGGCACTTTTATGTCAAGCAAATCCAGACTATTTATCCCTTTTATATCGGGAAAGCAGGGGCATCTTCTGATTGTAAATTTGTTTAACGATTGCTAAATGCAATCTCCTTGCATCTTGGGATCAAATTTTTCAGCACCAAATCTGGAGATTTTTCTTGACCTGAGAGCTGCTGATTGGTTCTTGTCACATAGTAAATATATGGAGAATGAGCATGAGAAAGATCGATATCGCTACAGAAATTGATAAAATATCGGCGTTTTTGCGAGACTATCTGCAGGCCAGTGGATTGGGGAAGTACATCATTGGGATTTCTGGTGGAATTGATAGCGCTTTATCTGCCGCTCTGGCCGTACAAGGACTTGGCCCGGAAAATGTATGCGCAGTTTTGATGCCTTATAAAGGCAGCCATCCCGATAGTACTGCAGATGCCATCTTGCTCTGTGCACACCTAAATATCCACTATGAAACTGTAGATATTTCTCCTCTGGTGGATGCCTATTTTGACCGTTACGAACCGAAAGCAGATAATCTGCGGCGAGGGAACATGATGGCACGCCTCCGAATGTGTGTGCTATACGATCTCTCTGCCAAATATCATGCTTTAGTCTTGGGCACCAGCAATCAAAGCGAGCTGATGACAGGGTATTTTACTCAATATGGAGATTCTGCCGCCGCCATAGAACCGCTTGGCCAGCTCTATAAATCCGAGGTCAAAGCTATGGCAAAAAGCCTGGGATTGCCCGCCAAGATTATCGATAAGACTCCCACCGCAGATTTATGGCCCAATCAATCTGATGAGGCTGAAATGGGCCTTAGCTATGCCGAATTGGATGAAATCCTCTGGGCAATTAGAAATAAGGCTGAGCTGGGAAGCTTTGATCAGTCTCAGGTGCAGATAGTAAACCGTCTGATAGCACGCAGTGCTTTCAAACGCTGTCCAGCTCCGATGCCGGAGGCTCCATGCTCTCTTTAAGCCGCAAAGACCGTTGCAAGAATTGTCATACCGAACGGGCATTAAGACTCTGCCCCAGAAAGAACAAGGGTCTGTGCTGGAAATGTTGCAATGAATTGCGAATTGATCTCAATTGCCCCGAAAGCTGCCCGTATGCTCCAAAACTCGAAAAAGAAAGCCTCTTCCCGTCCTTTAAGGCGGATAACAATCACGAAGCCGTGCAAGCCATCAGATACTACATCGATATCTGGATCAACAAGCCCAGCAAGGCGTTCCAGGATCTCAGCCCCAAAGAACTGGCCGATAAGGATCAAACTGCGGTTTTGGAGCTCCTGAGTGACTATCAATATCCGGGGAACTTTCCGGTAGATTATCTGATGCAAAAGCTGGGACTTGCCTATGAAACTGAAGCTGAGGTTCATAGCGCGGAAGATATCGCTGCTCAATACCTTGATCTGATCATCGCACTGGATTTTGACAAGCTGCGTGAGCTAACCTTGAACCAAGCTCAGATCAAGGACTTGGATACTAGATATGCGAGGCTGATCCAAGCCATCCCCTTTTACAAAAAGCTCCGGCACTATAGCTTCATTCATAGCGGGCTTTCCGAAGATGGAGCTCAGAGCATTGTCTTTGTGGAGTTTAATTACCGCACGGAATACTGCTTCATCCTCCGCAACGTAGACAAGACCTGGTATATGCGGCAGAGTATAAATGGCAATCCCGGCTTATATTTCAAACAGAATGAACTCTATCAAAAAATAGCCTCTCTTTTGGGGCAAGGGAAAGACGAAAGTGCATACAATGAGATCTCGGAAGCCTTACGCAGTTTCCCGGATAGCGCAGATTTGTACTATTACAAAGCTCTGTATTGGCTTCTGGTAAAACAAAATGCGAAGGCAAAGGAAGATTTTCTGAATTCCATTGCTTTGGACAATACATTCACCCCTCCCTATATGCATCTGGGTCTGCAATATCTAAATGAGAAAGACTATAAAGAAGCAAAACTCTGGTTTGCCGCTCTGGTGCAGCTCGAACCTGATAATGCCGATGCCATCAATAACCTGGCTATTGCACATCTGGCCGATGGTGATAAAGCACATGCTCTTAGACTTTGGCAAGAAATCCTGAAAAAATTCCCTGGCCATGAGATGGCAAAGAAGAATCTGGAACTATATGGATAAGTATTATCTCAAATTGGCTATCCATGCGGCTGAACGCTCACGCGGCAAATGCTCCCCCAATCCATTTGTCGGTGCTGTGATCGTAAAAGACGGCAAGATCGTGGGCGAAGGCAATACCCAACCCTATGGCTATGACCATGCTGAAATGGTCGCGATCAAGCAAGCTAAAGATCAATGCCGGGGTGCCACGCTGTATGTAAGCCTCGAGCCTTGCTGTCACTATGGCAAGACCCCGCCTTGTACCGATGCCATCATTCAAGCGGGCCTTGCGAGGGTGGTAATCGGCATTATGGACCCCAATCCCCTGGTATCGGGAAAGGGGATCAAGGCTCTCAAAGATGCGGGAATCGAGGTTGAATATGGCTATTTTGAACGAGAGATTACAGAACAACTCGAATACTATCTCTGTTATATCAAGCAACATCGGCCTTTTGTGATCTGGAAATGCGCTCAATCCTTGGATGGTAAATACGCGGCCAGCGATGGCAGTTCCCAATGGATATCCAATCCCGCAGCACGCAAGTATGTACACAAAGTCCGCTCTCAGGTAGAAGTAGTGCTGGCGGGGCTCAAAAGTGTGAGTGAGGACGATGCCATGCTCAATGTCAGAGGTCTGCGCCAGGCCAAACAACCTTTGAGACTAATATTGGATCCCTTTCTGGAGATTTCGCTCTCTTCCCGATTCGTAGCCAGCGCTAAGGAATATCCCGCCATGATCATGTATCATCAAGCAGACCCCGCTAAATGCGAAGCCTTAAAAGCAGCGGGGATTGAACTGAAACAGATCAAAGCTTACAAAGACGAATTGGACCTGCAGGAAGTGATGGCTGCACTATTTGAAATGAAACTCTATTCCGTATTGCTGGAAACTGGGAATCGCTTGAGCGAGGCTTTCTGGAAAGCTGGCTTGGTAGATAAATGCATGATCTTTTACGGCAATATGATCCTGGGAGGCGATAAATCCCTCTTCCGTAATTTTGACAGACACAATATCGATCACGCAATTCATCTGGAGAGAATTAAAGTCAAACGTCTGCAGGATAATATACTCGTTACCGGATATCCTCTTCTGTAAATCATCCGGACTCTTCAGACATATAGTTTGCATAGCATTTGACTCTCCTCCAAACTATGAAGCTTGGGCAATTCACCCCATACCTGTAACGCAACCAAGCCCGGCATCTCAAAACATATGGCTCAATCCGGCTTGATGAACCAGTTTCCTCTGCTGGCTTATGCAGCTCCTATGCACCTCCTGAGCACCTCTTGAGCCGGGGCTCAGGAAGTCTTTGAGTAGTGCTTGGGAGGGACCCAGGAAAGCGGCTATGATCAGAGGGAGGGGGCGTTGCATTATCCGTTATGCGTTATCCGTTATCCGTTATGCGTTATGGATCGCGGGGTTCATATCCTGAGCTATAAGCTGCCACCCTCATTTGGTTTTTGACCCACTCACAACTCTACCACTCACCACTTTATTTGCGCGAAAACTCAAAGATATCGTAATCATAGCCTAAGGATAGCATCGCGTTGACCTTGTGTCTTTCATTGATCGCGAATTGAACGCGCAGGGGTGCTACCATAGTTTTATAACCGATTCCGGCATAGACGCAGTATTCGCTTTCTATGGGTTGATCCAAAAGGCGCTCTTCATCATAAGTAAGACCCTGAATTCCGGTCTGCAGATGCAGATTCCTGATCGGTTGCAAAGTAAAACCCAATTCATAAACCAAATAATGCGACGCACTAACTTCATAGCGGGAATAGCCTTTAAAGCCATCAATACCACCGATGGCAAAGGGATCAAACTTATCAGAGGGCGTGGAATCAAAATATGTAGCGCCATTGAGGCCCAGCTTGAGACTCAGGTTTTTTATGATCGGGATATATCCATCTGCCTCGGCACGCAAGCTGTTATACACATAATCGGAAAGCTCGTCATCTCTGGCAAAATTTAGCTTCCCCATGACCCTTGCCCCGCTATAGGGAAAATTGTAGTCATCCAAACTCTCATGGTATGCCTTTAGTCCGATTCCACTCACAGCATACTGTCGCGGTGGCATATTAGATTCTGAAATCCCGCGATATAATCTGGTATTGCTATGATAGAAAAAGAACTCTGCAATAGCGATATTATTTGTAAAGAGTCCTAATCCTGTAGTAGCTCCCCATTCCAAGGACCTCACGCTATTGATCTGGTAGTGATCTGAATTGTAACCATATAAGGTTTTCTCATTGATGTAAGGGAAAATGCGGTAATAAATACCCCAAAAATCGCCGAAGTTTTTTACATAGTCTATATTCAGTTCGTTTTTCCCGCCCAGGAGTACAGCCGCCAGAAATTTGGAATTTTTGAGGAAAACATTATCTATACTAAGGATGGCACTGGCAGTGAGTTTTTCTACATCGTTGTAGGTAGTATTGAGAGCGATAGTTTTCGGCTCGCGTTCACGGACATGGATATTTAATAAATAGCTTCCTTCGTCTAAGGGTTTGAGATCGGGATACAGGACATTGAAATACTGTGAATTCCAAGCTGTGCGGCAAGCTTGGATCAGCTCTTGGCGGGTGTAAGTATTTCCTGTATGTAATCCTGAATATTCTCTGATCTTGGCTGAGCTAAGATTGGTATTTCCAATCACTTCGATCTGGCTGATCTTAAAACTATCCCAGTGAGGATCAAGCTTTTCTTTAGCTTCGGCGAAAGAGATCCCGGCCATAGACTTAAAAGCCCTGATCTCGGCAAGATGCTCGCGGGCATAGTTTTCTCCAATGCTGATAATCTCATCGATATAGCGAAAATCACTGGAAGAATACTGCAAGAGGTCAGGCTCGAGCAAGAAGTCGCATTGATCAAGATCTACACTTAGATTTCGGGTAACTCCGATATTAATGGTTTGATCCAAAATATCTACAAAGC
Source organism: Candidatus Cloacimonadota bacterium (assembly GCA_029982875.1). Classification (GTDB taxonomy): domain Bacteria; phylum Cloacimonadota; class Cloacimonadia; order Cloacimonadales; family Cloacimonadaceae; genus UBA5456. The sequence continues at coordinate 15,958 of JARRCD010000004.1, forward strand.
TTTTAATTTGGTCTGCGGTCCTCAGGGAAGAATTTACCTTGATGCCAATTACCAGCTCGGCCCCCATGTTTCTAACCTGTTCAATGGGCAGATTCTGGGAAATCCCTCCATCAATATAGAAGTTATCACCCACTTGGAAGGGAGGGAGGATACTTGGAATAGATACAGAAGCTCGTAAAGCTTGCAAAAGAGAGCCGTTATTAAAGACTTTAGGCTCTCCGGTAACCAGATCTGTAGCCACGCAATTAAAAGCAATGGGAAATTGAGAAAAATCCTGAATTGTAGCGGCCCCAGCGACAAGCTGAAAGAGCTGGAGATTGAGGGAATTTACCTTAAATACGGCCGAAGGGAGCTGGGGAGTCCACCTGTTATCGAGTTCAAATACCACATTTCCGTATTCTGACCATCTTTTCTGACCTATATACAGATTTCGTCTACTGATCGTATCTTGAAAGAGCTCTGTCCAATCAATTGAGGTAGCGATTTCCTCAATCTCTGATGCCGAATAACCCATGGCATACAAAGCTCCGATAATCGCCCCGATACTGGTGCCGGATATACACTCAGGGCGCAATCCCTCTTCTTCCAGAACCTTCAATATGCCGATATGAGCAAAGCCGCGCGCCCCGCCCCCCGATAAAGCGTAACCCACCTTTTGGGCAAAAACGCTGCTTAGGATCATCAATATGGTGATAACAAGGCTTATTTTTTTCATTATTTAAGTAAACTTAGAACTTGGTAGATGCTCCGGATGGCTTCTTTCCTGGGTCAAAAGCTCCCGTGGTGTCCGGGCTTACCACTTCCTGAAACACAAAATCTATCCTGCCGAATATACAAGACGATTCGATATGGGTCGATTCTCCCGGATTTGTGCCCCGGTGGTAGTGGCTATCGCCAAACCCGTATTGATGCTTATTGGGCAATACAGTAGCGCCAAAAATAGTGCTGGGCTCGATATCATAATTCAAGTGCGCCGGGAGGATTACTTTTGCCGAACCGAAGATCACATTGATCTCTATATCATGGGCATATTGATCCAGATCAGTGAGGTCGATCTTACCACTGGAAAAGATCATATTATATTCGCCACTATTATTCACTCGGATATCCGATTTTCTTGATGCTTTGCTGCGAGAGACGTGGCTGGAACCTGTACCGATGAGTAACTTGATGCCAAACATGATGATGATCACAGCCAAAAAGATCTTGGCCAAAGGCAGATGGATATTGAATGTCTTCAAGATCAAAGAGACGCCCCACAATACTAACAAAGTGCCCCAGAAGATATTACTAAAGAAAAAGTTCATTCTCATTTCCTCTCCGTGGTTATTAGATGTTTAGAGCCTGTTCGTAAGCGCTCCTGAGTTCAAGAGCACAGACTGCGATATCCTCATTTATAATAAATTCTTGGGATGCTGTCACTTCGCCCAGTTCATGCACTTCTATCTGATATTCATCTGCCAATTTCATTATCCCGGCTTGATCCTGAGGTCGGAAGGAGATGATGATATTGGCGCCACTTTCCCCAAAATAGCTAATCGCCGGATGCTGCGGTATGGTAAAGCTGCCCTTGAAGCCAAAGGTCTGTTGAGGATGAAAACATGCTTCGGCCAAAGCAATGGCGAGGCCGCCTTCACTCAGATCATGAGCACTGTGAAGCAAAGACAGTTCATTGAGCTGGATTATACATTGTTGCAGCCGTTTCTCCAAATCAAGATCAATTGTTGGAGGTCTGCCCGCTACTTTTTGGTGAATCTGAGCGAGGTATTCACTGCCCCCTAAAGTCTTTGCCATCCCTCCCAAAAGCAGGACTTTGTCCCCACTTTGCTTGAAGTATTGGCTTTGGGCCTTGCGAAAATCCTGCATCAACCCGAGCATGCCTATTACGGGGGTTGGGTATATGGCGGCATGAGGGTTCTCATTGTAAAAGCTGACATTCCCGCCGGTAACCGGTGTTTCCAAAACCAGGCAGGCATCTTTCATCCCGCGAATGCACTCGGCAAACCCATAATAAACTTCGGGTTTATAGGGATTACCGAAGTTTAAGCAATTTGTGATAGCAATCGGGGTAGCGCCACTACAGGCTACATTCCGGGCAGATTCGGCAACAGCGGCTTTGGCCCCTTCATAAGGATCGAGGTAACAATAGCGTCCATTGCAATCAGTAGCCGCAGCAATAGCTTTGTCGCTGTTTCGGATCCTGATTACGGCAGCATCGCTGCCGGGCTCTACGGTGGTGCTGATACCCACCATATAATCATATTGGGAAAAAACCTTATGCTTGGAAGCAATATTCGGGCTCTGGAGCAATTTGAGCAGGACCTCGTTAAGATCATGATCAAGTGTGAGCTGGCTAAGGTCTTCATTCTGAAGCTTATCCATGTAAAGGGGACGTTTACTTGTGCGGGAATAAACCGGAGCCTTGCCCCCCAAAATCAGGTATTCGGCCGGGATCTCTGCTTCGATCTGCCCTTGGTTTTTCACCCGCAGGAGTTTATCTGCAGTGATTTCACCTATCTGCACTGCATCCAGATCCCATTTCGCAAAAATCTTTAGTACCTTTTCGATATTATCCGGCTCCACAATCACCAGCATGCGCTCTTGAGATTCGGAAAGCATGATCTCGTAAGTAGTCATATCGCTTTCCCGTTGTGGCACTTTGCTCACATCAATCTCAATTCCTACTTCACCTTTCCCGGCCATTTCACTACAACTGCAGGTGAGTCCGGCAGCGCCCATATCCTGAATCCCTATGACTAATCCCGCTTGAATTATCTCCAAAGTTGCCTCTAAAAGCAGTTTTTCATAGAAAGGATCACCTACCTGAACTGCAGTTCGCTTTTCTTCGGATGCCTTGGAAAGCTCCAAAGAAGCAAATGTGGCTCCATGAATCCCATCCCGTCCGGTCTTCGCTCCTACGATGATGACAGCATTTCCCACTCCTTCAGCGGCTGATTTGGCGAGATTATCATGCTCCAGGAGCCCAATCGCCATAGCATTGACCAGTGGATTCCCCTCGTAGCAATCATCAAAATAGATCTCGCCCCCCACCGTGGGTACTCCAAAGCAATTGCCATAATCCGCAATCCCCCGCACCACTTCTGCCAGCAGGTGCTTTACTGCGGGTGTCTCAGGATTGCCAAAACGCAGCGAATTCAAAGCCGCAATTGGCCGTGCTCCCATCGTGAAAATATCACGCAGAATCCCGCCCACACCTGTGGCTGCACCATGATAAGGCTCTAAGGCTGAGGGGTGGTTATGACTCTCGATCTTGAAGCTGATAGCCAGATTGTCTCCGATATCAACAACGCCGGCGTTTTCTTCTCCGGCTTTTGCCAGCATCATCTTGCCCTCTTTGGGCAGAGTCTTGATCTGCAAGATTGAATTCTTGTAACTGGCGTGTTCGCTCCACATCACACTGAAAATCCCCAGCTCCACCAGATTGGGATCACGTCCCAGAATCTCCTTGATCGAGGCATATTCTTCTTTTGATATACCATGGTCGGCTATTACCTGATCTGTAATCTGAATCATTATCTACCTTTTACTAAACTTATCTTTTTGTTCATAATCTTATCCAAGAGAATCTGGAGGCGTTCTTCAATGATTTGGTAAGTCTTTTGGTAAACCTCAATATCGCTCTCATAGGGATCATCTATATCGCCCTCATAGCCTGTGATCTCATTAAGGGTCAGGATCTTGTGTCTGGAATCCGGATTTGCTTCCCGCAAGAAATTCCGCTGCCGCTCTTCCATCGTTAAAACCAACCAGGATGCCGCCACCATTTGCTGAGTGATCTGCTTGGAGACGTGTTCCTGAGCTTCTGTGATGCCATTTTCCATCAGTAATTGCAGCGCGGGGAGCGACATCATATGCCCCCCTTCCAAAAGTCCACAGCTATCACAGCTCAAGCTCAGATTGTGTTCCTGGATCATCTTACGAAAGAGCTTCTCGGCTATGGGACTACGACAGATATTGGCAGTACAAACAAACATGATGAGCGGTTTGTAAAATGATCGTTTGATCTCGTAATAGGGAACAGAACCCTCCCGTAGACATTTGATAGCTTCCTCTCCAGAATCTGTGGCTTCGATATATTCCACCAAAGTAGAGGCCACGGCACCGGGTTGGATCGCTTTTGGATGGGGATAGAGGGCAAAATCAAACCATGATGCAAAAACCCTTTCCAAGCGTCCCACATCATTTTCAGCCGGAAGTTGGGAATAATTTACAGAAGTGCTCACAATGGGTTCATCCAGTAGCTCTATAAATAGCCTTAACAAAGGGTCTGTGGGCACTCGAAAGGCAACTTTGCCATCTACAGCAACATGCTCAAAACGGCTATCATCTACTTTGAAGGCTATGCTGAGATTGCCGGGGAAATATTGCTGCATGAGCGCGTAAACCCGCTCCGGAACTTTGATATTATCCTCGTTAAACCAGAGGATATCCGGCACCAATACTATCATTCCGGGATTTCCCCGCTGTTTATTTGCGTTGATTCTCTGTATTGCGGCATGAGCAGAAACCCTGGCCCCGATGCCCCACATATTTCCGGTATAATGGAGGATAGTGGCATCAGTTAAAGGGTTTTTCTGCAGTATGCTATTCAATTTCTTGGGCGAGGGATTTTTCACTTTCAACATCTTTTTCCTTTATTATCAATTCCTGGACTGAGAGTCATGAGGTCCTGCATCATCTTGCTTCAAAGAATGGTAAGGGGTTGATGGCGACGCCATCTTTACGCAGTTCAAAATGCAGCGACGGTTCGGCAGCGGAACCTGTCATGCCGCTACGAGCAATAACCTGACCTCGGGTTACGCTTGCTCCGCGGCTTACCAAAAGATCACTATTATAACCATATAAGCTGAAAAAGCCGTTTTTGTGATCTATTATGATCATCTTCCCCTGTCCCCCATAGCGATCAGAAAAAACCACTTCTCCATCATCAATGGCAACTACATTGCTGCCTTCTCTAACGGCAATATCTATGCCATTGCTGACTACCGAAGTGTTGTAATCCCGAGTCTCTTGTCCAAAATTGCGGATGATAGTCCCTCGCACCGGCCAGGCAATCTTCGCTTGCGTAAACCTGTATGAGGATGGCAATCTCCCGCTTTCTTCCATCAGCCTGGAGATAAGGGTCTCCAATTCCGCTGCATCTTTCGTGAGTTGCGCAATTCTATCCCGGAGTTCCTGCTCTGCTTTACTCAATTCTTTGCTTTGATTATCCAAAGAGCGGATCTGGGTTGCATAGCGGCGGGCTTGTTGATCCTCGTTTCTGAGGTTGCGGTTTATCTTGGTGGACATCGTACTGGTAAGCTGCTGCGCCCGTTCCAGGGAGACTTTATGCCCGCCCATCACGGCTATTTCAGTGCAGTTTAGCTTAATCAATTCTTGCAAATAGTGATGATCCCGGTGTTGGATTTGTTGGCCTTTGTAGCTGCGGTCCACTCGCAAAAGCAATTGGATCTGCGCATTTTGCACGCGGTGCAGATGCTCCAATCTCTCTGCTGCGAGCTCTATCTGCCGCTCTACATGAGTCAGGGAATCCCTCAATGTTCTTGCTTCTGCTTTGTACTTTTTCAGGTTTTTTTCCGATAATTGTTTAAGCGAGGAGGTTCGTTGAATCTCGGAAACAGTTTGTTGCAAGCGGGCTGCGGTCTCTTGCGCTTTGGCTTCTGTACTTTCAAGCTCGGATTGCAGCCGCTGCAATTCACGTACTTTATCGTCCAATTCATCTGCACAAAGTATATTTACTGAAATTAGTATCAATATAACTATCAGTGTCTTGGACATAACTCACTCCACCATGTTTTTGAATAATCAAATATTTATGTCGGGCTATCTGTGTCAATCAGAATCTTATGCAAAGAGGAAGCTGCTGTGATCAAAGATCCTCATATACTATTTCTCCATCGATCATGGTAAGCAAACTTTTAGCGTCAATCCAGTATTCAACGGGAAGCTGTCGATAGTCCTCGATTATTATCAGATCAGCCAAATATCCCTTTTCAATTCTTCCTCTGATCTGCTCGGAGCAGGAAGCCATCGCAGCACCAATCGTATATCCATCAATAGCTTGCTGTACAGATATCGCTTCCGCAGGATTCAGCGCTTCTTTATCAGGATCAACCTTGTGCCTGCGTTGAAGCGCACTGTAGATACCGTGGAATGGGTTCATAGTCTCTATCGGTGCGTCCGAACCAAAGGCATAGGGAATCCCCGCCTCGAGCATGGATTTGAAGGCATAAGCTTCGTGTTCTACATGAGGCCAGCTTTCATGTATCATGGGAATATCATTGGCAATGTGAACCGGCTGCAAACTGGCAAAGAGCCCACTCCGCTTGAGGTCTGGAATATCGCTGAGCCGGATGGATTGTACATGCTCGATCCGCTGGAAGAGATCGTGGTAGGCAGGATTCTCGTTTAGTTTGAGAGTGCAATCGATCAATTGTCTCACACTACGATCCCCGATGGCATGGACAGTGCTGGCAAATCCCCTTTGGGCAGCTTTTTCCATTACCGCAAAGAGCTCTTCATCCTGATATCTCAAGATACCAAAGTTATCCGGTTGATCAGGATAGGGCTCAAACATAGCGCCCGTTCTGGAACCCAATGAGCCATCGCCAAAGAGCTTCAATCCGCCCAGTTTAAAGAATTCATCCCCATCATAGCTGCGCATTTCCCGAGCTATCATCTCATCCAGTTCCGGAGCTTGAAAATGCCAGCAAAACCGGAATTTTGAGCCATGATTTTGCGCCTGTAGCAGCAGCTCCTTGCTGGCTTTGTATTCCATTAAGTGAAAACCGGTTAGACCCCATCGATGTATATCTTTTACCGTCTCTTCTATGCTATTTAGCACCTCGGTTTCCGGAGCTGGGATAATATAGGGATCAATCAGTTCTGCTGCGGTTTCAAATAGAACTCCACTGAGCTTGCCATCTGCCATGCGTTCAAATTTCCCCCCAGCCGGTGCCAATGAATCTTCTCTGATCCCGGCTATTTTTAGTGCTTTGCTATTGCAGAGTTTGGCATGATAATCACGGCTGTACAAAGCCACTGGAATATCGGGAAAGATCTTATCCAAAACAAATCTGTTCAAATCCATGGGATTATCCAGCACATTCCGGTTCCATCCTCCGCCAATGATCCACTTAGCCTCCCAAGACAGATGATCCCGATAGTTCTGCAGATAATCCTCTATCTGAGGGATGCTATGGCACTTGAGCAAATCTACCAGGAGTCTGGATTTTGAGTATTCCACAAAGTGAGTGTGAGCATCTGTGAAGGCGGGTAACAGCATTCTGCCCTTGAGGTCTATTTCCTGGATGGCGTGAGTAGTCAGATTCCGGCATTCCTGTAATGTCCCCAAATGGTAAATCATATCGCTTATAACCAATACGGCATCTGCTTCCGGATGACCGTATATGGGGCCGTTAAAAAATATAGTATTCATTGCATCCTCTTCAAAGCTTTACGCAGCAGAGCACTATCCACGGCATAGTTTATTCTGATCCAGTCTCTTGATACCGACCCAAAGGCACTACCGTTAAGTGTTATTACACCCCTTGCCAGGTATTCTCTTACTTGCCGGTCAGGCTCCTTAGCTTTAATCATAATATAAGGTGTGCAGGAAGGAATGTGAAGTTCTTTTTTGCCTAAAAACTCTCGCACCAAGTCTTGGTTGGCTTGCAGTTGGGTTTGTACCATTAAGGGAATCTCAGCCTGGTCTAAAGCATATAAAGCCAATTCTTGCGAGATCCAGGCCGAGCAGGTAGAAATGTATTGCTTTAGTTTTGTGGCGGCTTGGATCACTTGAACATCAGCATAGATCCAGCCGATGCGCCACCCACTCATAAGATGAGATTTGGACAGACCGCCAATTACTATACATCGCTTTACGCTTTGATAATCAGGATCATATGGCTTTTCGCTATACACATCTCTATAGATAGTATCTACTATCAAGGTGATGTCGTATTTATTAAGTAAATTGCACAGCCTTGCAAAACCACTTTCGTCAAAACAAAAACCCGTTGGATTTGAGGGATGGCTCATAAGCAGGACTTTTGCTTGTTTGAGGTGCTTTTCCCACAAGTCCCAGTCAATGCTCGTAAAATCTGCTCCGAAAGGTAAACTGCTAACCTCAGCCCCGGCTAAATGTGCCAGAGTGGGATAGGCCGGATAATCAGGATCAGTAATTGCGACCAAATCGCCGGGATTAACGCAAGCTTGCAGGCTGATATACAGTGCCTCCTCTGCTCCATTACAGATACAGATATTTTCGGCGTGAGCGTTGTATAATAACGCGAGTTTTGCCCTCAAATCCGGATTTCCCGCATTGGGCGTATAGGTCGGTTGGGCATCTGCCATCAACCTGATGACCTGATCGGCAAGTTGCCTGGGAAAGGGAAAAGCCAGCTCTCCCAAGGCGAGATTTATGCTGTCTGAAGGCGCTTCTGCCAATATCTGCCGCAGGGTAGACAGCCGGACATTGTGCAATCTTTTTGCTTCACTCCAAGGCATTTCTGAGTTCACATTCCAGCGCCAAGGCCGCATCGGTCTTGGCATCTCGATATTTGATGATGATCGGACAATATACCTGAAAATCCGGGTTTTGGCGCAGACGCCGTGAACCTGGCACCACCACTGCATTGGGGGGGATGGTAAAAGAGCCATCTTCATCCCGCGGCAGAAAATTCCCGGCCACGCTATCATACACGGGAGTGGAATTGTTCATTATTGTTCCGGAAGCTATCACCACTCTTTCACTTACGATGATACCTTCATAGATGCCACTATTGCCACCAATAAAGGCATCATCCTCGATAATCACCGGCCGTGAGCCAATCGGCTCCAATACTCCCCCGATCATCGCCCCGGCAGAAAGATGCACCCGTTTCCCGATCTGCGCGCAGGAGCCTACCAGGGTATGAGAATCCACCATTGTGTGTTCATCAACCCAGGCCCCGATATTGATATATGCCGGTGGCATGAGCGTGACCCCTTTTGCGATAAAGCAACCGCTACGGATCGAGCTGCCCCCTGGTACGATGCGGATCTGATCTTCAAGTCGGATGGATTTGAGAGGCAAAGTATCTTTATCAAAAAAATGCCAGAGTTCTCCTGCATTATATTCTTGCAAGACACCCAATCGAAACCCCAATAATATCCCTTTTTTGATCCATCTATTTACTTTCCAAAGAGAGTTTTCTTTATAACAAGCGCGGATTTCGCCTTTATTCAGAGCTTGCACAAAATCCTCAAAGATCGCTTTATCTTCTTCTGAGTATTTAGGCTTGGGGTTTGCATAGAGGGCAGTAATCCGGGACTCGAGTTTATTCATACCGTCTCCATTGCAGCTTTGATTTTTGCTAAGGCTTTTTGCAGCACTGAGCGAGGACAGGCAAAATTGAGACGCATAAAACCACTGCCTTCATCGCCAAAAGTATTCCCGGCATTGAGAGCCAAACCGGCCTGATCCCGCATCACGGACATCAATTCTTCATCGCTTAATGCATAATCACGAAAATCCAGCCAGGCCAGATATGTCCCTTCACAGGGACTCATCTTCACTCTTGGAAGCTCTTTAGCCAGATAATTTGCAAGCAAGTCCCGATTTTCTTGAAGATATGCTTTGAGGGCTTTCAGCCAATCTGCAGATTCGGTATAAGCAGCGATCAAGGCTGTGATGCCAAAGGTATTTCCCATAAAGGTATGCATGCTGTTATTTAGCTCGTTAACCTTTTGGAAAAGCGCCTCGTCTTTGATAATCATTATCGCTGTAGCCAGACCGGCCAGGTTGAAGCTCTTCGCCGGCGAAACTCCCGTGATCACGCCTGAGCTTTGGATAGAAGCTATAGAATGGTGCTTCAGAGGAGGATACACGATGTCTGCGTGAATCTCATCACTGAAAATCAGCACATCATTCTGGGTACATATCTCGCTCATCCGCTGCAATTCAGCCGGAGAAAAGACTTTACCCACCGGATTGTGGGGATTACACAGCACAAAGAGCTTGGCCTGAGCTGCTTTTTCCGCAAAATCTTCCCAATCAATCTCATATTTCCCGTCTTTATTGATCAGAGGATTTTTAAGCAGCTGGCGGGAGTGTTCTTTCACGATGGCATGAAAAGGAGGATAGACGGGAGTCTGGATCAAGATCTTATCACCCTGGTCTGTCAAGCTGAGCACACAAATCGCCAGAGCTGTCATCAGGCTGGGAGTAGTAACGATTTTGTAAGCACTGATATCCCAGTCATACTGAGATTTTTGCCAATGCTCAATCGCTGCTGAGAAATCGGAAGTCCTGAAATTGTATCCAAAGATCGGATGCTGGAGTCTCTTTGCCAAAGCCCGTTGGATGGCTTCGGAAACCGCAAAATCCATATCAGCTACCCAGAGTGGAAGGAGCTCCTCCTTCTGATACATCATCTGCAAACCGTCATATTTAAAGCAACCGGTACCTTTACGATTTATTATGGTATCAAAGTTGGTCATTTGCATTTGCCTTTAGATAATCCAGCACTCCCTGCATTTTTTCAGGTATTTCTGCTTCTTCTGCCAAATCAGCAAGATTGAGAATAATCTCCAGGATATGAGGGAAGGAAGCTGGCGTTATCAATAGTTTTGCTTTGCCATTTTCATCTGTATAACTTACCTGCATATAATAAGTTATCTTTTTCTGTAAATCTATACTCTGAATCTTGGAATAGGGAATTAGCTTGGTTCTTTTCGCAATATAACCCAATCTGAGATGATCCTGGGTGAAGGTAACGCTATTCAGGCTGGTCACCTTTCGTAGGATGGAATCCAAACCTACAAAGCAGATTATCAACGGCAAGATTTTGAAGAATAACGGAGTTTCGTATTGCACAAAGTTAAATAGGAAATACAGGCTATAGACCACCATCAAAAATGAGATTATGATCATAAACCATCTAAAGCCCAGGTGATAGCGATATACTACCGGCAGCCGGTCTCGAATGTAGCTTACTTTTAAAGGTTTCGGCATCTGTATTCCTCGTAAAGCTGGCGCACACTTGCCAAGACCAATTCCGATGCGGGCACAGCATCAGAAAGCAGAGCATCCTTGTTTTCTCCATGAAAATCGCTGCCTGCCGTCATATACAGACCATTATTTTGCGCGATCTCGATGAAGTCATCTACTTGATATTGATAATGATCCGGATGCCATACCTCCAGACCATCAATACCGTAACCGATAAATTCTTCTACAAAAGCGGGTTCCTCCAGTTTTCCGGGATGTGCAATCACCGCAAAACCTCCAGCCTGATGGATCACCGAGATCACATCCGGTACAGTGCGTTCTGGTTTGGGCACATAAGCGGGCTTAAAATTCCCAATATACTTGTCAAAAGCTTCGTTTTTGCTGCTTACATAGCCTTTTTGCACCAATACTTGGGCAATATGAGGCCGCACAATCAATTCACCTCGGCCAGCTTTTGCCACCACATCTTCCAGTTTGATCTTTATTCCTAATCCAGCTAATAGCTCGATCATCTTTTTGGCTCTTTCTCTCCTACCGATCAGATACATGGCAGTCAAGTCTTTAAGAGCCTTGTTTTCAAAATCACACCCATAAGCCAGGATGTGTACGTCGTGTCCTTGGTGCAGAGAGCTGATCTCCATTCCAGGCAGGATGCGAAGCGGCGTCAGGTCTGCAGGTAATTCCCCGTATGCATCTGAGGTATCGTGGTCTGTCAGGGAGATCAAATCCAATCCAAGGCTTTTGGCTTGTTTTACCAATTGTTGTGGACTGAGTGCTCCATCTGATGCTCGGGTATGTAGATGCAGGTTGATACGTCTGATATCTTTTATTTCTTTTACTATCATACTCATATTTTATTAGTTGACTAAAATGCACAACCCCAAAAATCGTCAATATATTTCTTTTCGGGAGATGGATATGCTTTATGATCCCCTCAAAGATCGCATCGCCGGACTTATCAAGGTGTTTCCGGCTTGCCGCCGCCTTTTTTATCTGATGCTTAATTTCCTGCTCTTGCGTCAGCGTTACGTCTTTGCTGAAATCCGCCGCTATTTTCGCGATGGTATGCGTTTTTACGATGCCGGGGCCGGATTTTGCCAATACAGCGATTTTGTCCTCAGACACTATCCCCACGCTCGAGTCTTTGCCACCGATCTGAAAAGTGAATACCTCTCGGATTATAAGGCTGTGGCCGGTTCCAGATTTTTCTATCAAACTGCCGATCTCCAGGTCTTTTGTCCTCAATACCACTATGACATGGCGATTGCCATTGATATTTTGGAGCATATCCCCGACGATGTAAATGCCATGAAAAATATCTATCAAGCCCTGGCGCCAGATGGTATCTTGATCATCTCCACGCCAAGTGATCTGGATGAAGCTGCCAAATTTACTGAAGAACACGTTCGCCCCGGATATAACAAACTCGAGCTGGAAACCAAGCTGACCAAGATCGGCTTCACCATCCTCTCTTCCCGATATAGCTACGGCCACTGGGGAGCTCTAAGCTGGAAACTCCTGATAAAATATCCTTTAGCCCTTTGGGCCAAATGTAAGCCTTGCAGTTTGCTTTTACCCTTTTGGTATCTAATTCTATTCCCCTTGGCCCAGCTCTTGATGTGGCTGGATATGAATACCAGGGTTAAGCAAGGCACTGGAATCATTGTGGTAGCTCAGGCGAAAAAGGGTGAGGGGTAGAGTGGTAGAAGGTAGAGTGGTAGAAGGTAGAGTGGTAGAAGGTAGAAGGTAGAAGGTAGAGTGGTAGAGCTTGGTTAACTACATCTATTGCCGGTGGTTAAAACCAACCGGAATTCATCTTGGTCTGCAATCCATAATCCGGAGCACGGTGGTTAAAACCACCGCCTATCATCTTACCATATCTCCAGCAATCTGATCCCGTAAATAAGATGATAGACGGTCGGCTTTAGCCACCGTATCCGAGCGAACAGATCCCGGAGATAAGATGAATTCCGGTCGGCCTGAGCCACCGTATCCCATGCAATATGAACCTGGGAATAAGATGATAGGCGGTCGGCTTTAGCCACCGTATCCGAGCGAACAGATCCCGGAGATAAGATGAATTCCGGTCGGCTTTAGCAACCGGCAAAAGCAGTAATTATTACACCTGATTCCTGCCAAGCCCGGTCCTTACTCATCGCCGCAAGACTTACCCTGCTGTGGGTGGACATTCTTGCCCTCACGGGTTGACGTGATAGAGTGGTAGACTGGGCGCGAGATAGGGAGTTATGAGGTGTTAGCCCCGCAATCCATAACGCATAACCCAATAACGCATAACGGATAACGGATAACGGATAACTGATAACTGATAACGGATAACGCATAACGGCTAACGCATAACCCCATAACGCATAACGCATAACGCATAACCCCATAACGCATAACGCATAACGCATAACAAACTCCTCATATCTCCACGCTCTATCCTCAATCTGCATTTCAAGTCTGGTTAAAGTCCAGATCAAGTCCTGTTCAGGAGAGAATCTGGACTTGATCTCATGATAAAATCAACTCTGCGCCACAAACGAGTGAGCATGACCAGGGGCGCGATCACGGGTTCTCATCCAGGGTAATATGCTATCACTATCGCAGGTTCAGAGCTGTTTCACGCAAAAAAAGGACATCCCGCATGCGGGAGGCCCTTATATGCTTTTTTACTTCTTCTCTTTATTGACCCAGAGTTGCCACCATCACAGCTTTGATAGTGTGCAACCGGTTTTCGGCTTCATCAAAGACCACGGAATTGGGACCTTCAAATACTTCATCGCTCACTTCCATGGCGGTGAGGCCATATTTCTCGTAGATTTCTTTGCCGATGGTGGTATTGAGATCGTGAAAAGCGGGCAGGCAGTGCATAAAAAGGGTATGTGCTTTGCCGGTTTTATCCATCATTGCCGCATTTACCTGATATGGTTTGAGTAATTTGATGCGCTTTTCCCATACACTATCCGGTTCGCCCATGGAGACCCAAACGTCGGTATAGATCACATCTGCGCCTTTAACGCCTTTGTCGATATCATCCGTGATGGTGATCTTGCCACCAGTTTCATCTGCCGCGGCTTTACATTGATTGAGGAGTTTCTTTTCCGGGAAAAGAGATTTTGGTGCAACTATCCGAAAGTCCATTCCGGTTTTTGCTGCTCCGATCATCAGAGCATTTGCCACGTTATTGCGCCCATCGCCCACATAGACGAAGGTCATCTCGCGGCAAGGTTTATGGAGATGTTCCCTGGCGGTGAGAAAATCAGCCAGAACTTGCGTGGGGTGGTCTTGATCGGTCAAGCCGTTCCAAATTGGGACTCCGGCGTATTTAGCAAGGTCTTCCACGATCTCCTGACCAAAGCCGCGATACTCGATGCCATCATACATTCTGCCCAATACTCTGGCGGTATCTGCAATAGATTCTTTTTTCCCCATCTGGCTACCGGTAGGACCTAAATAGGTAACATGGGCGCCTTGATCCAGAGCTGCAACTTCAAAAGCGCAGCGGGTTCTGGTGCTGGCTTTTTCGAAGATGAGAGCGATGTTCTTTCCTTTCAATTTCTGTTGTTCAGTTCCAGAATACTTTGCTTTTTTGAGATCCAAAGAGAGATCCAGCAGGAAGTTCACTTCTTTGGGACTAAAATCCATCAAAGTGAGGAAGTGTCTGTTTCTGAGGTTGTAAGCCATGATAAGCTCCTTTATATGTATTTAAGTTAATCAGGAGCCAGTTTTAAAAACCCTCAAATAAGGGCAAGTTTTTTCCTTGCCGGATTTTGTGCTTTGAGAACTTTTGTTTTTAAAAGGAAGTTACTATTGTTTTTCACGCTTTTATGCAGGAAAAGCAGGGATATAGAGTATAAAGGGAAACGAGTAACCCCGGAAATTAAGCTACAAGAGGAAATATGAAACACTATCTCATTCTGATCATGTTGCTACCGATAGTATTAGCAGCCAATGTGTATACCCTTGATCAGTTGATCGAATACGGCTTGGGTAACAGCTTTCAGATCCAAAGAGCGGAACTTTCGAATAACGGCAGTCAGAGCTCGTTACGAAGTGCTAAATGGAATCTGGTGCCGGAAGCAAATCTCTTTGCCGGAATGAATCAGGATCTGGATCCAATCTCCGGAAATAGCGACCTTACCAGCAATACAGGCTTTGAAATCCGTAAAAACATTAGCCTCAATGACGCAGCATATTTCAATTACCGTTATGCCAATTTGGATGCTCAAACGGCGGATATGGAATTGGAGCAGAGTTATAGTTCTTATGCCTATCAGGTCTTTCAGGCGTATGTAGAGACTCTTTCTGCCACAAAACGGAAAAGTGCTCTGGAAGAAAACCTTGCTATTCAAAACAGAGTGTGGGAACAAAGCAAGGTGCTCCTCCGTCTGGGCAAGACTACAACTTTTGAAGTTAAGCAAAATGAAATCGCCGTGATGAATTCCCAGATTAGCATCATCCAGTTGGAGAATACCATTGAAAATGCCCGTTCGCGTCTCTTTGCCTTGGTGCAAATCGAGGATCTTGGTTACCCTCTGGCTGAACTCGAGATTGAGATCGACAAAAGCGTGCCCGAATTTTCCACCGAGGATATGCGGGAGCTTAAGATCCTGAAGCAAGAGCTCAAGCGCAACGAGATCAACCTCAAGCAAAACTTTTTGAATCACTTCCCTACTACTTCTCTGGGTTATTCCTACTCCCGGCAGGTTAGCGGTCCGGATTTTGATTTTGACACATATAATACCGTGCATGGCGTGAGTCTCAACCTCTCATACTCGCTGTGGAATCTTTTCACCAATCGCGAAGAAGTTACTCGCGCCAAGATCAATCAACAGCTGGCTGAACTCAGTATCTCGGATAAAATTGATACAAGCAGACGAGATTATGATAACATCCGCAAAGAACTCACATATTTGCTGCGCTTGGATGAACTGTATAGTGAACGTCTGCAACAATCAACCGAACAGATTCGCATCGCCGAAGAACGCTATCGACTGGGCTTGATTCAGCTTTTGGAATTGGATAAAACCCGCACAGATTATATTGCAGCAGATATCGAATTCAATGCCAATCGCTACCAAATTATCTCAAAACAGGAAGCGCTGAACTTTCTGCTCTCCAAACAAATCTTAGGAAAATGGTAAATAATGAAGAAATACATCAAATACATCATCATCCTGATCTTGATAGTGGCTGCTATCATCATCTGGAATCACTACAGGAAGGCAAAATATGCGCCTGAATGGCGCACCATGACTCCCTCCCCCGGGGCAGTGCGCGAGGTTGTGACCGCTACCGGCTCCCTTAATCCTTATGTATTGGTCAATGTAGGCACGGAAGTAAGCGGCAAAATTGAGAAGATCTACAAAGATTATAATGACAGAGTAAAACGCGGCGACCTCTTGGCCAAGCTCGATACCGAGATTTTGGCTACCTCCCTGGAAGTAGCTCGCGGGAATTTAAGTAAAGCCATCACTGCTTTGCAGGAAGCTGAATTGGATTACAATCTTCTACAAGAGCTCTATGAGCAGGGTATGACTCCGGAATATGACCTCACCAAAGCTGGATTCAAGGTGGATACCGCCCAACAGAATGTGGCCAATGCACGTCTCGATCTCCAACGCGCCGAAAAAAACCTGGCTAATGCGCACATCACCAGCCCGATAGATGGCGTAATCGTTTCCCGGGCGGTGGATGAAGGTCAAACTGTGGCCGCCAGCCTGAACTCCCCCACTCTCTTTATCATTGCCAACAACCTGGATCAGATGCAGATTACCGCCGGAGTAGATGAAGCTGACATCGGAAAGATAAAAATGAACCAACCGGTGGAATTTACGGTAGATGCTTACCCGGCTGACAAATTTTGGGGGCAAGTAAAGCAAATCAGACTCAATCCAACCACCGAATCCAATGTGGTGACTTATGACGTGATTATCGATGCCCGCAATCCGGAAGGAAAGCTTTTGCCGGGGATGACTACAAACGTTACTTTCATCATCAACTCCAAAGAAAATGTGCTCCGTGTCCCTGAAGCTGCCACCAGATTCAATCCCAGCAAAGAACTCTGGGAACTATTTGGTCTCAAATGGAGTGATGATCTCTTAACTGCCGGCCGCAATGCTATTAAAGAACTCTCGCTGGCCGGAAACACGGGCTCCAGGCAGCCGAATCCCGCCAACAATCCTGGTTCAACCTTAGAGCAAACCAAACCCAGCGCAGGCACTCCCGGAAGAATTGCCGTTGTGTGGATGCTGAATAATGGTATACCTGAGGCTAAAGCAATTCGCGTTGGCATATCAGACGGCGCCTATGTGGAACTCATCGAGGGACTGGATGAAAACGCAATCCTGGTAACCGGCGTTATCTACAAAGACCCCAAACAAGCCATTAATGCCGGTAGTCCCACTATGAGAAGATTCTAATGTCAGATACGTTGTTAAGCACAAAAGCTATATCCAAGACCTACGCGATGGGAGATATCCGCGTGCATGCGCTGCGTCATGTGGATTTGGATGTCACCAAGGGGGATTTCATCGCTATTATGGGCGCCAGCGGAAGCGGTAAGACTACCTTCATGAACCTGTTAGGCTGCCTGGATAAACCCACCACCGGCTCTTACATTCTGGATGGAATTACCGTTCATGATATGGAAGATGACAAACTCACTCAGATCCGAAATCAAAAGATCGGATATGTCTTTCAGAGTTTCTATTTGCTGCCACGAACCACAGCCCTGGAAAATGTGGAATTACCCCTGTTATACAGGCACGGTCTGAGCTTGCATGCGCGGCATGAAAGAGCAATGAAAGCACTAAAAACAGTCGGCCTTGAGGATAGAGCCAAGCACTTCCCCAATCAACTCTCCGGTGGACAACAACAACGGGTAGCAATTGCCCGGGCTATCGTGAATGACCCTTCCTTCATCCTGGCAGATGAACCTACTGGAAATCTGGACACCCGCACCAGCATCGAAGTGATGTCTGTATTGCAAGAACTCCATGCTCAGGGTAAAACCATTATCATGGTTACTCATGAACCGGATATCGCTCAATATGCCCACCGTCTCATTACCTTTAGAGATGGCAAAATCATCCAGGATAAGATCAATAAGAATCGCAAAGACGCCTTACAGGACCTGGCCCAACTCCCGCGTATCGAAGACGAAGAAGAGGAAGAAGAATAATGTCTGTACTCGGAATCTTGAGAATTGCACTAAAATCGCTCCTGCGCAACAAAACCAGAACCTTCCTCACTATGCTGGGCATCATCATCGGCGTTGCGGCTGTCATCACCATGCTCGCCATCGGACAAGGAGCCAAGAATATCGTGGAAGAGCAGGTGAATTCTATGGGCACAAATGTGGTGATGGTATATTCAAATTTCAACCGCAGCACCGTTCGTCAAGCTGCTGGAGAAGGTAACCTGCTCTCAGTGGAAGATGTACAGGCTATCAAAGCCTTGGATCAGGTGCTATATGCTTCTCCGGTATATAATAGTTGGGGGCAATTGAAATATGAAGGGAATAACTGGCGGGGTAGCATTATGGGTGTAGATGCGGATTACTTCTTTATCCGGGAGATGACTACCAGCCGTGGAGACCTATTCTACCCCTCCGATGTGGAAAACGGCTCCAAAATCTGCGTGATCGGTAAGACTGTGGCCGATAATCTCTTCCCTGATACCGACCCGATAGGTAAGATCATGCGCATCCGCAATATCCCCTTTACCATAACAGGTGTGCTCACTCCGAAAGGGCAAAATGTGATGGGACAGGATCAGGATGACATCGTGATTGCACCCTATACCACAGTATATCAAAGGCTCTTGGGACACCGTTGGCGTGTGATGAGCATCATCGTTTCTGCCCGTAGCAGAGATTACATCCACATCCTGCAACAGGATATCCTGGACCTATTACAAACCCGGCATCACGGGACTACCGCTGAAGAATTTGTCGTAAGCTCTCAGACCGAATTGGCAGAGACCGCCAGCAGTGTATCCGATACCATGACCATTCTTTTGGCTTCTATAGCGGGGATTTCCCTTTTGGTAGGAGGTATTGGCATCATGAATATCATGCTGGTATCCGTCACAGAGCGGATCAAAGAGATCGGTATCCGTAGAGCTGTGGGAGCAGGGAAACGTGATGTGCTCCTGCAATTCATCATTGAAGCAGTAGCCATCAGCTTTTTGGGTGGTTTACTTGGCATTGCTCTGGGTGTGGGTGCTTCCGAAGCCTTGGGAAACATGATGAACTGGAGCGTAGCCGTTACCCTGTGGTCAGTGTTACTATCGGTGGGATTCTCCATGGCAATAGGGATTTTCTTTGGCTGGTATCCCGCCCGGAAAGCTGCCAATCTAAACCTCATCGATGCCCTTAGATACGAGTGACATACTGCGCTTTCCGGAGTTCCTGCCCCCCCGGGCTGGTTTAGGCGGCACTTATACTTCTCATGGAGCCGGGGCTCAGGAGACCCAGCGCTTATAGCCCCAAGAATGAGGTATATGGGGGAGCTTGGGTTAGTATGAAAGCCATAAATTAAGCCCGTAAGTGATGCTTACGGGCTATCAATTCTAAAGCATTAGTCTGGCTATAGCTTAGTCAATGCCAATGATCTTCCTGAGGGACGCTATTTTTTGGGCTGCAAGCGCTCTGGCTTTTTGCGAGCCTTCGGCCAGCACCTGGTAGATATAATCCTGATTTTGCATCAGTTCTTCATAGCGCAAGCGGTAGGGACGCAGCGTTTCATTCATCAATTCAAAAAGCTGTTGCTTGGCATACCCCCAACCCATGCCGCCAGCAAGATATTTCTCTCTTAAAGCCTCTACCTGTTCTTCCTTGGCAAAGCATTTGTATAGGGCAAAGACATTGCAGCTATCGGGGTCTTTGGGCTCGGCGATGCTTTGGGAATTGGTAACGATCTTCATTACCAACTTCCGCAATTGCTTCTCTGAGGCAAACAGGGGAATGATATTGCCATAGCTCTTGCTCATCTTCCTGCCGTCAAGCCCGACAACAGTCTTATAATTATCTTGGGCCACAGCCTGAGGGAGCTTGATGGCCTGAGTTGCATAGATGTGATTAAAACTCTGAGCGATATCCACTGCCATTTCAACATGCTGAAACTGATCGTTGCCCACCGGCACATAGTCTGTATCAAAGAGCAAGATATCCGCAGCCATCAAGACCGGATAGGTATACAAGCCCATATTGACCCCTTCATCCGGGTCTTTGCCGCTTGCAGCATTGGCTTGGATCATGGCTTTGTAAGCATGCGCCCGATTCATCAAGCCCTTGGGTGTGAAAGCAAGCAGGATGGTTAAGAGCTCAAAGGTCTCCGGAACCCCGCTTTGCCGATAGAAGAGTACTTTTTGCGGATCAAGTCCACAGGCCAGCCAGGCTGCGGCAATTTCTACTGTCATCCTCTTGATCACGGCAGGGTCTTTTGTGCTATTGAGGGCATGATAATCTGCGATAAAATAGCGTGCTTCGCAGCTTTCGCTTAATTTGAGGGCCGGTTGTATGGCCCCCAGATAATTACCAATATGCGGTATCCCGGTAGGTTTGATGCCGGTTAGGGCTACTTTCTTCATTGATGATTCCTTTTTGTCTTGCGGGTCAAGAGGGTGAGGCATCGCACCACAATTCATCTGCCAGCGCGTCCGTTACTTCCACTTCGACGAGTAATGGGCTATCGGAAGGGAGATTGTCCACATATACTATCCCATCAATCTCGGGAGCTTGAAACCACAATCTACCCACAAAAGCTTCCATAAGGGGATCATAGCCTTCGATCAAGACTTGCTGCCTGGTATTTACAAATCTCTGCATCTTTTCCCCTTTGGCTTTGGCAATTTTCATCGCCAGAGCAGTCTCCAGTTTTTCTCCTTTGTGCCAATCAAAATCCTCAGGCGGATTGTATGGAGTACCTTCTTTTTCGGGTGAATAAGCAAATACCCCGGCATGCAGGATATCCACTTCCTGCAAGAATTTTTCCATCAGCTTGTATTCCTCTTTGGTCTCAGTAGGATACCCCACCATCAGGGTTGTGCGAAACACCGCATTGGGCACCTCAGTTTTGATATGATCAAAGAGATGCTTAAGCTGATCATAACCCTTTTTACGGTTCATTAAATGGATGATCCGATCTGAGACATGTTGGATAGGCATATCGAAATAGGGCAGCAACTTCGGATACTTATGCCAGAGCTCGGTCCAGCTATATTCAAAGTGATCCGGATGCATATACAGGATGCGAATCCAATCAAAGCCAGGGATATCATGCAGGGCTTCGATCAAGCGCGGCAGAGCTTTTTCCTGATAGAGATCCAGGCCATACATACAGGTATCCTGGGCTACCAGGACTAATTCCCGACCGTATTTTTGCAGAGCTTTGGCTTCTTTGACCAGGTTCTCTATCGGTTCGGATACCATTTTACCCCGGATCTCCGGAATCGTGCAATAGCTGCAGTGGTTATCGCAACCATCAGCAATCCTCAGATAGGCGAATTGACCATCCTGAAGCTTCACTCTTTTATCAAAACTTATGCTTTTCTTGCTTGAGCCTTTGGGTAATACATAGCGCAGCAGATACTTCTCAAACGCAGCAAAATCTTTGAGAGCTATCCAGTAATTTACTTCCGGGAAGAGTTCTTTAAACTCCTCAAGTCCCCGTTTAGTAACACAACCGGTAACTATCACTTTAACCTTTCTGCCTTTGGTTTCCATCAATATCTCAAACAGAGTATCATCCAATTCACCTAAAGCTGAGCAGAGAAAAGCACAGCTATTTACTAATACGATATCGGCTTTATCTATATATTCTGTAGGCTTGATCCCGTAAGCTTGCATGATAGCAGCGAATTTCTCGCTATCTACCAGATTCTTGGAACAACCCAGGCTTAAGAGTAAGTATTTCATCATTTCAGCAGATGGATAAAGAGTCCGCTCCGCAGCTTGGGCTCAAACCAGGTTGATTTTGGAGGCATGATCTTGCCTGCGTCGGCAATCCCGATCAGCTCCGCCATAGAAGTCGGATACATGGCAAAGGCCAGCTTTTCACGACCACTATCCACTCTCTTCATCAATTCACTCAGACCTCTGATTCCGCCCACAAAATCGATGCGATTATCGGTTCTGGGGTCTTCTATACCCAAAATGGGCTGCAAAAGGTTGTCCTGCAGGATCGAGACATCCAGGTTTTCTACCTCATCATTTTCATCCCAGCTTCCCACTTTGGGGCTGAGATAATACCAAATACCATCGAGATACATGCTGATTTGATGCAAATGCGTGGGAGCAAAATGTTTACCCGCAGGCACTTCCTGAAGATCCCATTTTTCCTTGACTTGCTCGAAAAAGTCTATCACGCTCAAGCCATTGAGGTCTTTGACCACCCGATTGTAATCGAAGATCTTCAGCTGATTATCCGGAAAGATCACGGTCATAAAGAAATTGAATTCCTCTTCACCGGTATAATCCGGATGCTGCTCCCGACGCAAGAGACCGACCTTGGCCGCACTGGCAGTACGGTGGTGTCCATCTGCCACATAGAGATAAGGCAAGTCTGCAAAAGCCTGCTCAATCTTTTTGAGATCCTGTTCCTCACTCATCAACCACAAGCTGTGCCCGATGCCATCATCAGATACAAAATCGTAAACCGGAATAGTGCTTTTTACCACCTTAGCTACCACTTTATCTATCTCTGCTTTATGAGGATAGGTAAAAAAGACCGGGGAGGGATGGGCATCGCAGGCATCAATGAGACGGATCCGGTCTGTTTCCTTTTCCGGGCGGGTGAGTTCATGTTTCTTGATGGTCCCATCCATATATTCATCTACCGAGCAGAGACCCACCAAGCCATATTGATCCCGACCGTCCATTCTCAGCCGATAGATATAATACATCGGCTTATCATCCTGGACCATCAAGCCATCAGAGATGTATTTGTATAGATTTTCCTTAGCTTTGGCGTAGACGGCTGGATCATAGAGATCGGTGCCCTCGGGCAAGTCTACTTCGGGCTTTTCCACATGAATAAAGCTCAGCGGATTCTTTTGCACTTCAATCCGTGCTTCTTCTGAATCCATCACATCATAAGGCAGGGAAGCAATGTCCCGGGCTTTTTCCGGAACTGGACGGACAGCTTTGAATGGTCTAAAGACTGACATTGATCTTACCTCTATCCTGGATATTTATTCTTTGTTTAATCCTATTTTTGAGTTTATGACACTGATTCTTCACGAGAAATACGCTTTCATAACTTTGATTAGATTCAGGTGATCCAGAGTTCCCGCGGTTTCACGCACAGAGTGCATAGCCCACATGGGATTGCCAATATCCACGGTCAGGATCCCCAAATTGGCTGCCACCACCGGACCCACCGTGCTTCCGCATGGCATATCGCTGCGCACCAGAAATTCCTGATGAGGCACCTTTTGCTTATCACAAAGCTGGATAAAGCGGAGACTGCTTTCAGAGCTGGAGGCGTAACACAAATTTGCATTTCGTTTGATGACCGGACCCTGATTCATCTTGGGGCTATAATCGGGATCGTATTTCTCGGCATAAGCGGGGTGATAGGCATGAGCCATATCCGCAGATATCATATAGGAATTTCTGAGCGCCCGATAAAAACCTTCCCGCGAAGCTCCCTGAGCCAGGCTTATCCGCTCCAAAAGCTCAGAAAGCAGGGAAGATAAGGCGCCTTGCGGACTTTGGCTCCCCACCTCTTCATGATCAAAAAATACCGCTACTGATGTCTGAACGGGGCTTTGCGCTGAGCATATACCGCTCAGCAGCGCATGAGTCATGGCCAGATTATCTAATCTTCCGCTTACAATCAATTCGTTTTCAATACCCGTCAAACTCGCCGGCTGGGGGTCATATAAGTAAAGGTCCATCTCAAGGATGGCATCCTCATTGATCTCCAGCTCTTTTGCCACCAAGCTCTTGAGGGGATCGCCATGATGCTTTGCCACGCTCAATATCGCTTGCAAATGGTTTTGTTTATTGTATTCAAAACCCTTGTTGATCTCACGATTGATATGGATAGCAGCATTGGGGATGATCGCTACTGCTTGACGCAGATCTATCAATTTGCTCTGGTATTTATTTTTATCCTGAAAGGTAACTTGTCCGGAAATGCTGAGCTCCCGATCCACCCAAGTATGCACGATGGGGCCTCCATAGACCTCCACTCCAATCCGGCAGATATCTTTATCCAGCTTGATGCTTTCCGGTTTTAGCTTCAAGGCAGGACTATCAATATGGCTCGCAGCCAAGGCATATCCGGAATTACAAGCTGCCTGACTGCCAATTACGAAGGCTACAATCGCCGTATCCATCCTGCGAATGTAATACCTCCCCCCCGCTCTCAAGGAAAACTCATCCCTTTCATCGAGTTGCGAAAATCCAGCAGCATCCAATATCTTGCTGATCTGAGCACTGGCCATAAAGCGTGAATTACTCTGATCAAGAAACTTCATAAAGTCTTTAATCTGTTTATGCATGCTTGTATCTCCTAAACTGAGTATGAGTCGATTTTTTTAAACTTGCTATTTGTGTCAAGCTGCTTTGCTGAGTCGGGAAAGAATCTGCACAAAACTCAAAGACCAGGCTTCAGTGGTTCACACGGCGCATAATACCAAACTATAGGCGTATGATTCGAAAACTTTGGAGTCGTTTTTGTTTTGGGGATGGGGGTGCCATAGCAGAACAGAAGAACAGGTATCATGAGTTCACTCTTAATCCATTGTTACCATATCAATTTCGAGAACTCTTTGTTAAGTTAACGTAGAGACTGGTTGTATGAATGTGTGCTTGGATATCTCGTCCCATAATTATTGCCGGTGACTAAAGTCGACCGGTATTCATCTTATTTACACGTTCTTATTGCATGGAATACGGTGACTAAAGTCGACCGCCTGTACAGGCAGACACCACCCCTGAGTTCCGGAGAAACGGCATTTTAGATCTTATGTATAATGCAGATAAATATGCCGTCCCGCTGGCACTCGGGAATGGTTGGAGCGTCTTACGTGATGCTATCTAAATGCCGTCCCGCTGTGACTCAACGATAACGCATAACGGATAACCTCTCCTTATAAAAATATCTGTGCAATCCGTGTAATCTGTGTGAGACCTTCGCTGTGTGTATAACGCATAACGGATAACCCATAAATAATCTGTGAAATCCGTGTAATCTGTGTGAGACCATCGCTATCTTCAATGTCGACCTGCTTTTCTCCAAGAAAACACGGAAAACGGCTGAAGATGGTTGTGCTTTTTGAACAGTCTCACTTACCATCGTAATACAGATGTCAAAATAATCATTGACACAAATCTCAAGCCTTCATTATATTGTTTAAGGAATGTGATAAACAAAATATAATCATATCGTTGCATAGCATGGTCAGGCACTAAGCAGCAATGATAATGGAAGGAGACATTATGCGTAGTATGATTGTGGCACTGCTGATAGCAATGCTTGTTATCCCATTGTTTGCAAATGACAGTACTGACATTAATAAGTTAATCCATGATGCGTTGAGGGGAAATGCGGAAGCTCAATACATTCTTGGTGTTTGTTATGACATTGGCGAAGGTGTGGATAAGAACCCTAAACAAGCTGTGTATTGGTATGAAAAGGCAGCAAATCAAGGAAATGCGGAAGCTCAATACATTCTT
>JARRCD010000073.1 GCA_029982875.1 Candidatus Cloacimonadota bacterium
CTAAAGCCGACCGCCTATCATCTTATTCCCAAGTTCTGATCACATGGGATACGGTGGCTAAAGCCGACCGCCCATCATCTTCGGATAAAGCAGATGGTGAGTGGGTCGCTTTGGGCGGGTTTTTTTGCGCTTGCTTGTGTGTGCATTGGTTCCGGGGTTCATACCCCGGGCTATAGGCTGTCTCTCTCACGGGTTTTGAGGCCAAATATCCACATTATCTGCAGTATTTTTTGGTGACTACTTAGCTTTGGAGTTAGCCTGAATCATTGCTATTGATTTTGACTGGGGTTTGAGTCCAGATTCTCTCCTAAACGGGACTTGATCAGGACTTGATCTCGAGTATAAGTTGAGTTCGGCAGAGGTGCAGGCAGGAGGCAGAGGGAACAAGCGTTGAGTTTAATAGATGCACTTTTATATCAAGTGGGTAGCTATTGTCCCGCGCTCGTTTATAGGGTTTCATCCACTTCTTGAGCCGGGTTCAGGAAGTCTTTGCGAGCCTATTGGGTGGAGGTCAGGCAGTTGGCGCAGGGAAGCTCTTTTACTTACCAAAGTTGAACTTGAGCCCAAAGCATTACTTGGATTTGGCAAAGGAGCGCTTGAGCAGATTGGCATTGCTAACCACCGTGACCGAGCTTAGAGCCATAGCCATCTCTGCTATAACCGGATGCAGTACACCAAAGGCAGCCAGAGGGATAGCCACCAGATTGTAGAAAAAGGCCCAAAAGAGATTTTGCCGAATCTTGGCAAAGGTCTTCACAGATAAGCGCAGTGCGGTCGGGATGAGATGCAAATCGCCCCTTAAGATGGTGATGTCTGAAGCCTCGATGGCAATATCCGTGCCCACCCCCATGGCGATACCGATATCAGCCTGTTTCAGCGCAGGAGCATCATTGATGCCATCTCCCACCATGGCTACTACTCTGCCGCTCTTTTGCAGCTCTTGCACTTTCTTGGCCTTATGTGCGGGCAGAACGTTTGCTATTACTTCATCAATCCCGCATAGATCCGCAATAGCACGGGCTGTTGCGGCATTATCTCCGCTCATCATGATGGTCTTCACGCCAATTTGATGCAAAGTCTTAATGACATCTCCCGCTTCTTCTTTGATGGTGTCTGCCACAAAAAATTCAGCTAAAATGCTATTTTCTGAGGCCAGATAAATCTTGCCGGCATAAGCAAAGGAAGCATCTGAACTGCCGGAGGAAAGAGCAAAACCAAGACTTTCCAGCCAGGCGAAATTGCCCAGGAAGTATTTTTTGCCCTCAATTTCGCCTTGAATTCCCTTACCGAAAGTAGCTTTAAAGCCTTCTACCGGTGTAGCTTTCAAATTCATATCCTCTGCCTTGCTATTTATGGCATTAGCCAAAGGATGCTCACTCTTTGCCTCCAAAGCATAAGCTATACTCAAATTCTGCTGATCAGTGCCCTTGAAACTATGTTGTTTTACCAATTCCGGTTTCCCTTTGGTGAGGGTTCCGGTTTTATCAAAAAGCACCGTATCCACGTCCTTCATGCGTTGTAAGGCCTCTGAATTACGAATCAAAATCCCCCGCTGTGCGCCCAAGCCGGAACCGACCATCAAAGCAGTGGGTGTGGCCAAACCTAAAGCACAAGGACAGGCAATTACCAAAGTGGCGATGGTCGCCATTAGAGCTGCTGCCAGCCCTTCAGCCGGGAGGGATAAAGGGATGATTGAATTAATAGCAGCGGCGATTAAAGTCATAAAAGCGGGAAACACTATCCAGGCAGTGAATACCAAAATGGCGAGCACCATGATGGCCGGGACAAATATCGCAGTTACCTTATCTGCCAAGAGCTGAATCGGAACTTTGGAGTGTTGGGCTTCGCTTACCATCCTGATCACCTGTGCCAAAAATGTGTCGCTACCTACCTTTGTGGCTTGGGCTCGGAAATATCCGTCCAGATTCACGGTCGCCCCCAATACAGGATCGCCCACATTTCTGGTGACCGGCAAAGATTCGCCCGTGGCAATAGATTCATCCAAGGTGCTGCTGCCATATACGATTTCACCATCGGTAGGCACCTTGCTCCCCGGTTTTACTACAAATACGTCACCTCTTTGGATCTGCTGGATTGGCACTTCCTGCTCCTCGTTATCCACCAAGATAATCGCTGTCTTGGCCCCCAGAGACATCAATTTGCGGATGGCTTGCGAAGCTTTTCCCTTGGCCCGACTTTCCAAATATCTGCCGGTTAGATGAAAGGATAGGATCATCGCCGCTATTCCGGCAAAATCTTGCGCCTGGATGTTTTTGACAAATAAGGATAGTGGAGCTACCATCAGGGAAGAAATGGTCCCCAAAGCAATCAGAACGTCCATATTGGCAGATTTTGAGATCAGAGACTTATAGGCAGAGCGATATACATGGCGCGCTGCGATAATCATGGATGCCAAAGACAGGGCAAACATCAGCCAGGCATCCACGGTATGCCCAAATATACTGCTGCCCAAGAACATGTGCGGAATCATGAGAATCAACACCAAGCCGGTTATAACCCAACTGATGCTCATCCGCTGACGGGCTATCTGCATTTTCTGAATCTGCTCGTCTTCCCCCAAATGCACACTATCACGCACCTTAAACCCCAAATCTGTGATGCTTTTGAAGATCCGGGCCTGATCCAGCTTACGCTCATCATATTCTACCTGTGCTTCTTCCAAAGCCAGATTTACATGAGCCGATACTACTCCCGGCAACACTTTGAGGCTCTTCTCCACATTCGCGCTGCAGGATGCGCAGTGCATGCCATCTATACCAATCTGTAGTTGCATAATAACTCCTAATATCTATCTATTTGATATGATATCTTAATCCGGAAGAAATGCAATTTATTTTGCGGAAAAGAGCCAGCTTTGCAGACTATATAAGCGCTAAAGATATTGCCATAATCAGCATTCCGGCGATCAATCCGGAGATGGCGATATGATGTTCTGCATATTCCTCCGCAGTGGGCAGCAATTCATCCAAAGAGATGTATACCATGATTCCTGCCACGGAGGCAAAGACCAGGCCGAATGCGGAATCGTTGATGATGGTTTTGAGCAGCAAGAAGCCGATTAAGCCCCCGATAGGTTCGGCCAGGCCGGATAAGAAAGAATAGACCAAAGCTTTTGTTCTGCTCTTGGTAGCGTAATATACGGGAACAGAGACCGCTATGCCTTCGGGGATATTATGGATGGCAATGGCAATCGTGATGCTGATGCCCAGAGTGGGATCTTTCACGGCAGCCATAAAGGTGGCAAGACCTTCGGGGAAATTATGGATGGCGATAGCAATAGCGGAGAATACACCCATACGCATCAGCTTTTGGGGGTCTGGTGCGGCGGTTTTACGTTTTTGGGTGGATTCCACAAATTTCAATTCATGGGGATTTTCATAGGAAGGCACCAAAAAATCGATCAAGGCAATGATCCCCATGCCGGCAAAGAAGGCTATCACCGTATACCAGTTTCCCGCCTGTTCGCCAAAATACAAACTAAGGGATTCCAAGGCTTTGGGGAAGATCTCGACAAAGCTGACATAGATCATCACTCCGGCCGAAAGCCCCAAGGCAGCGGAGAGGAACTTGGGGCTAAACTTCCTGGAGAAAAATGCCATCAGGGATCCTATCCCCGTGGCGAGCCCCGCCAAAAGAGTTAGCTCACAGGCAAAAAGGACGTTGTTTTCCATGCCCAATCAGCGGATTTTGATGATTTTCCCGCTTTGTCGAGTTCCTTTCAGACGGTAAAAATACAGGCCATCGGGGAGACCTGAGGCATCCCAATTGATGGTGGAAATTCCTTCTTTGTGGATTAGCAGAGGGATAGCGCTTACTTTCTGGCCTCGGATGTTAAAAATCTCAAGTGCAGTATTCACATCCGCCTTGTTGCTTTGAATCTCAAAGCTCACGCTATGCTTAAAAGGATTGGGGAATCCGGATCCTATGCTCAAGCCCAGCGTACTGCTAACCAGATCATCGTTGCCTACCGGTCCCACTGTGTAGCTGAAGGGTATTTTGTAAGTCCCGCTATTGGGGGATTCGACCACAAAGTTCAGCTTTGCCATCCCATCCCCGGCTGCATAGAGATTGAGATCGAAGCTTTTGGCCTCACCGCTGGCAAAGCTAAAGGGAATCGGCATGGCGCCGGGATAGCAATTACCATCCGCATCACAATAGTTCAAAGACCAAGATTCTGGAGCGGAGATAGTTTCTATGCTGATATTTACCTCATCTGCTGCACCGAGGTTATAGATCCAAAACTGGGGAGATGCGAAGATGCCGGGATCGTCGCTATGCAGATCATGATCAAAGGGAACGGCAGCGCGCACATAATACTCAGGTTGAGACAAAGTGCTGGCAGCCTGCAGGATGGCATTTCCCGGAATCTGGATAAAGGCAACCGCCCAGAGGTTGTCTGCATTCCAGGAAGGATCGATAGCAAAGCTGATATCTGCATTGAGGATATTGCCCGCGCCGCTTAAGGATATGGCCTGAGATTCCACGCTGCGCACAATATGCGTAAGTTCGTCATCTATATCATCTTCCACGAGATAAAACAGCAGGTCTCCCGCAAGAGTATAGCTATCATTTACCATTTGGATTATTACGGCAAAATCTCCGGTGCTGCTATCAAAGCTATTAACGCTCATCTTAAGCGGAGAAGCAAGATAGCGAAACTGGTTGATAGCCTCAAGATATTCTGAGCCGTTGACCGTCTCATCGGTGGCGCCATCAACGCGAACTTTGCCGTTGAAGATCACTGCGGGCAAGCCCAGAACCTCATAGTAGTTGAAGCGGGTTAGAATCTCGGGAGTGCTATATTCTCCACTTTCGGTTAGGAGGCGGCAGATGATCGCTTCATGTTCTGCGAGCTCAGCCTCCATGACATCGAGCCCTTGCAGGGCAAGTTCACAGGCTCCGCACCAGATTGAGCCGAAGTTTTCTACTACGGGAGTAGTGGGATAATAAAGGGGATCAGCGCTCAATATAGCGCAGCTAAAGAGCATTAAGAGGATGCTAAGGTATTTCATGGTTTCTCCTAAAATCTGGTACTCAATTCAGCTCGCAGACCTTCAAAAGGTGCCACATAGCGGCAGATGCCATTGCGACAGACCTTGCCGCCGGCTTCTTTGCCGCCAAAGAGAGTGAGATCCGTGTGGCTGAAGAGGGGATATTTGATTTCGATATTGGGCCGGTATCGGCTTTCAACGAGGGTGGAAAAATCCTCCCACCAGCTGCTGACGCCCAGAGACAACGAGAGCTTATCGATGCTGAAGCTGGCTTGCAGCATCGGCTCGTAGTGATTGCTTTCAATTTGTCTGTCTTGCTTTTCTACCCTTTTGAATTCTCCGGTGAGCGAGACCAGCTGGCCTGCCAGAACAACCTGGGCGTCGATAGTGGGATAATATTCCTTCTGCCAGTGGCGGGTGGCATCATCAATTTTCTCGATGTGGGACCAGGAGACCAGGTATTGCTTGGAATCGTACCTAATTTCGGCTTCCAGATAGAGGTCGTTCATCCTTTTATCCTTGCTGCTATCCCAAGCTTCGGCGTAATCCGCACTCAGATAGATATTGCTGGAAATGGCATAAGCAGCCCGAGCCTGCCAGCCTTCTTCATCGATACCGCTGGCCAGGGCATCTGAGATGGTTTCCAGATGGTAATTTGCCAAAGGTAGATCCTGCAAACGGTAGGAAAAGTCTTCGTAACGCTTGTAGGCCCCACCCAGGATGAGATTGCCGATCATATAATTGGCATCGGCAAAGATGGCAGAGCCGTCTTGAGCGGAGGTGCCCGGCAAATGGTATTTTTTACTGAGTGCGTATTCGCTAAAGACATCAAAATTGCCCTTACTCAGCATCATCCTGCCGGAGAATACGTCCCGAAAGCTGTAATGGCTTGCTGCGCCGATATTGCGGTATCCCAGAGCGGATGCGCCCAAGCGCAGGCCTTGTCCAACCGGATATTGCAGATCCGCACCATATGCCAGATCGTACTGGGTTGAATAGTTTTGGCTTGCGATGGCGCCATAAAAAGTCTTGAATTGCAGGGTATCATCATATTTCAGCAAAAAGCTGTTGATGCGATGATCCTCGTCAAATTCAAGGTCCTCGTAGCTCCGGAATGTGATCCCCCGGCCAAAGCTTTCCTCAGTGCTGCCCACATGGATGCTGAAGGCCTCATAGGAGTATTCGGCATAGAGTTCTTCCCAAGCCACAGACAGCCGATTGGGGTCCAGCTCGTCAAGCAGCTCTGAGGCTTGATTGCTATATTCTGGCAGCCGGGCATTAAAACTCATGCCGAAGCGGAAGTCGCCATAACCGAGATTGAAGCCAAAACGATTGCTAAAATAGGTTTTCAGCGAATCCGGCACCGTGCGATAAACCAGCTCGGCTTCATTCAAGCCATTGATCTGCAGGGTATTTTGCCCCATCAGCATCACAGAGATCAAGGCCAGCAGGATACTGAGTTTTATTTTCATAATTGATCCTCTTAGTGCTCTGCGCTGCAATCTCCACAATGCTCTTTGTCGTTTGCACAATCTTCGGATTCTGCTTTGAGGCCAAGGATTTCTCTAATCTGTTTTTCGTAGAGCAATTCAGTTCCAGGCTCAAATCCATTATGAGTATAAATGATCTCACCTGCGGGATTGAGGATCAAGGTATAGGGAGGATTGCTCACATTGAGGCGCTTGGACAGGCTTTTTTCGGGATCAAAGAGACTGATGAAATCATACTCCTTACCGCGCAGATAGTTTTGAGCGCGGGCCTGAGTCTTGGGTGCATCCATCGAGATTAAAACCACCGTGAGGTCCTCATATTTATCTTTAAGCTCTTGCAGATAGGGCATGGCGACCTTGCAGGGGCGGCAATAATCTGCCCAAAAATCCACAATTACGGGACCCTTGCCCAAGAGGGACTTAAGTTCCACATTCTCACCGTTAATATCCGGCAGACGGAAATCCGGCATAAGCTCAGCGGAAAGCAAACCGAGGGCCAGGATCATGATAATGGTTAAAGCAATAGTTCTCATTGTATTCTCCTTTTATCTGCTCTGCGAGACCGACTTCACGATCCCGCTATAAATAGTAGCGTTATTTTGAAAGACAGCGGGCTTATCCTGAGCAAAGACGACCAGCTTAAAGTTTTGTGGCAGAGGCTCATGTCCGGTGAGCTCAAGCGGGATGCCGACACCAAGATCAAGCTCTGCCAGTGAACTGCTGCCTACCGCTCTTACTACATTGTGCAAAGGAGCACCTTCGGCATTAGTATACTCCACTTCATCGGTGATGATTACGTAATTCAGCACCAGATTCTCGCGGGGAAGATCGATATGGGGCTGCAAATGCACCACGGCTGAGATCGTATTCCCCTGGATTTCCAGATCGGTGATCTCATAGCCAATGAGCTCATCGATTGTGATCAGGTTTTCTACTATCGGTTGATACTGTGCAACTTCATCCGGATTACCCCCGCTAACCTTTTCTATGCCTTGAAACACCACATTGGGCGAGGAATATGCTTGATAATATTGATATGTGGCATCTCCGGGAACTGCCAGCTCCAACATGGTATGGTGTTCCAGATAGATGAAGTTATCCGGATATAGCTGTTGTAAAAGCTGCAGTTTTTCTTCCGCGGGAGGGCAATTGGGGCAAGTGCGGAAAGTAAAATACTGTGCAATTACCAATTGCTTATCGGTATTCTGCAGGCAGGTTTGATTGCCGTAAAAGAGCCAGGCATCATTTTGACGGATTATTCGTTCGCCCACAAAGAGGCTATCGGCCAGGATCTCGCGATCTAATCCCGAGATTGTCAAGCGCCAATTTGCCACATAATTATCCTCATCGAGCGGGGCAAAGTTCTGATCTGAGACGCTAAAGCTGGCATTGGGGTCCAGATTCAAAAAGCTCTGTAGCCAAGTAATGCGCTCACTTTTATTTACCCCATTATGCAGATAGTCTGTGGCATAGAAATCCTCGATTGCGGATAGATCTGAAACCGTGATTATATCAAAAGCATGCTGGAGGGGTAGGAAGAACTCGGTATTGAGGTCTATGCCACCCAGATCCGTGAACTCGCGCTCAAAGCGATCACAAGAAACAAGGATCAGGCTTAGAATTAGTGTGATAATCAATAGATATTTCATTGCTTAGCTCCGGGTTCCGGTAGTTTGGACAGCGCTTCCCGGATCATGCTTTTGGAAAGCAATTCCGGAAAGATGAGCGGCTCCTGCTCAGGCACATACAGGGCGTTAAAAGGCACACCCAAACGCCCATGATCCGTAATCCATTGCAGGATTACCGGGTCTCTTCGGGTAAAATCTGCCTTCAAGAGTACCACTCCTTTTTGCTGAAAAGTTTGCATGATGTCCTCGGTAAAGAGTACGGTTTTTTCGTTGGTCTTACAATTCTTGCACCACTCGGCGCCGATATCCAAAAATACTGTCTTGCCTTCGGAAAGCAGTTTCTCATGCAACTCTGGGCTAAATACATACCAGCCTGCGGGCGCGATGGGAGAGGGCAGCATCTCGTTGCCCACGGGCTGCCGCACCTCTTGTCTGAGATGCTCTTCCTTGACGGGCAGATAGTTGAAGATGGCAAAAACGATCAGACCAAGAGCTATGATGGTGAAAATCCATTGCGTGAGACGAGAGTATTCAAAGCGCACAAATCTGCCGTATAGCCAAAGTGCCAGGCTGATAACCAGAAGGAAGCAGAGCACGGAGATCAGATATAAACCGCTGGTAAGAGCCAGAGTAGTGCCCAGCATAGTATATACCAGATATAAAAGCACAAAACCCATCAATTGCTTGAAGATCACCATCCATTCACCGGGTTTGGGGAAGAGCTTCAGCGCTTTGGGGAAAAATCCGATCAGGATGAAGGGCGAGGCAAAGCCCAAACCGATGAGCAGGAAAAAGACCATGATCAAGGTAGGAGGCATCGTCATGGCAAAAGGCAGGGCTGCTCCCAAAAAAGGGCCGGTGCAAGATATGGCCATTAAAAACGCAAAGATGCCACCAAAGAATGAGCCGCTATAGCCGCCCTTGGCCGTTGCTTTGTTCGCCGCAGTCATGCCAGGAGCCGTGATCTCAAATACACCCAATAAAGATAGAGCAAAAGCAAAAACTATCGCCATCAAGCCTACCTGGAAATAAGGATTTTGGTTTTGCGTCCCCCAGCCCGCGGATTGACCTGCGGCCTGGATGCCGATAAAGATCACCGCCATTATGGCAAAGGAGATCAACACCCCCAGAGTATATACCATCACATGCCGAAAGACCTTGGACCTATCCTTTTGTGCTTGATTGATGATGGCCATGATCCGGATAGGTAAAATGGGCAGTACACAGGGAGTAATATTCAGGATGAGTCCACCCAAAAAAGCGAAAACCAGGTATTTTAAAAGTTCAAGCCCAGGGCTACTACTTCTTTCGGAGGCCGGAAGCTCGCCTTCTACCTGTGGCGCAGAGGCAGCTTGTTCCGTTTTACTTTCCGGCTCTATCACCTTAGCAGCATCCTCGGGATTATCGGCTATTTGTGTGATCGAGACCGGACCCTCCTGCTCTGCTGCAGCTTCGGACAAGGGCAAAATCTCAAACCTAAGACTGGCTTCCTGTTCTTCGGGAGGATCACACATTCCGCTGTCATAACAGAGGTTGTAGCTCATCAGGACATGGAGACTCTGCGCCCCGGCTTTGGCATCTTCTTTTACCCTGAAGGGCAGGATAAGCGTAACTTCCGGATAGTATTGCCATTCGACATCGGATACAACCTTGGTGGGACGTGGCAAAACAAGCTCGCCGATCTCAAGCTCAGGATGCTCTGCTTCTAAATAGAAATAGGCGGGATCAGCAGGATTCACACTTTGCTTCCGATCTTCCGGGATAATCAAAGTTCCGTGAATCTCGGCTTTTTCTCCAGGTTTGAGGCTGCTCTTAGTAAGGCTAAAATCAACCGTCTGGGCATACAAACCCGTTAGACTCAGCAGGCACAATAATACAAGCACCTGGATTTTTAACCGCATCTATACCTCCACAGGAAATTCTGCTTTTATATCTGACATCCTAATGCAGGATACATTCCAGAGCAAAAGATTTATGCACTCTGCGGATTTCCCCGCGGGATAGCATTTAGATAGCGCACTGTGCGGGGGGTGAGCTTATTGTTCCATTTCGATAAGGGGAATATTCAGCTCCTCTGTGCCGGGTACCACAAAGCGGCCATCGCGGATGATATCGGTAGCCTTGCCGGATTTATCTACCGCAGCGATAAAGTGTAACATCTCATAGGGTAATGTGATATCGATATGTTTCATCAGATAGGCTTTCATGGGCTCTGTCTTGCGCAAGGCAGACTGTTCATTTTCTACCGCAATCATCTCTTTGCCATTTACAAAGCTGGGATGCGGCGAATCTTCCTCATGAATGAAGCAGGTATCACCGATAGCAAAATGCGGTCCCATTTTTTCAATGATCAAGACCGGCAGCAAGGACATAATGTCATATTTTTTGGCGATCTGGTAGGCCGTGGTATTTGTGCCAATGGCAAATTCACCAATAGGTAAGCTCTTGTGGGGTAATAGTAAATTTTCGTGGATATAGTTCTTAG
This sequence comes from Candidatus Cloacimonadota bacterium, assembly GCA_029982875.1. Classification (GTDB taxonomy): domain Bacteria; phylum Cloacimonadota; class Cloacimonadia; order Cloacimonadales; family Cloacimonadaceae; genus UBA5456. The sequence goes on from JARRCD010000073.1 coordinate 10,616, forward strand.
CTACTTCCGGATCATCGAAATTGGTGCAAGAGTAATCTTTAACCCAGCCGTCTTCAAAGTGAATCTTCAGATTGAAGTAGCGCAGATTACCCAGATAGATGTCTTCCACGTGCAGCGTGCCGGTGGTACCCTTTAGAACTGGCGAAGTAAAGACTTCTCCTACCGGGATATTCACATCCGCCACGCAATTTTCAAAGAGAGTTTCACGGGTGGCATCTTTCAGGCTGTGCATCTGAACCTTGATATCGGTGTCGTTCCCGGCTTTCCCTTTCACCTGCACGTAGTCGGCGGTATCCAGCACATCGATGATCTTTTGTTGGATGCTGGCATAGTGCTTGCTATCCAGAAGGTTGATCTTGAGGGTATCGGCAAAGATTTCGGGGAAGTGCTCACCAATCTCGGTGGAGGGGAAGGCGATCATGCTAAAGCTGACTTCATCCCGTCGGTAATACTTGTAATAAAGCTGTCCGCTCTTGGCATTCAGCTCCCGCGAAAGTTCTTGTTGCTCGTCACTGAGTTTGAGGGTGGTGGATTTAGATACCGGACTGAAGGGAGTTTCACCAAAGAGCTCCACATACAAGGGGCCGGCTTGCAAGGCAATTATATCCTCAAGCTTTTCAAAACTGTCTGCGACGGCTTTGATAGCGCGGTCCACCAAGTTCCGATCCAGCATCAAGGCATTGTCATAACGATGGTCATAGCCAAATTGTCGATTAATTCCTATGGTGTGGGGAAGGGGGACAAGGGATTGGATGCCGATGGCTTCCAGTTCGTCAATGATCAATCTTCCCAAGGCTTCCATACCTACGGGAATCATGAGCGTGGCAAAGCGTTTCTTTTTGTAATCCTTTTTAGCGCGCACAAATCCGTCCACCCAGCTTTTTACAAAGAAGCGGGCGATAGCCGACAAATCCTGAGGTGGATAATTGCGCATAAAATCTGCCATTTCTTTGTCGTAATCGGTGAGATAGATGCCATAGCGATAGAGATAACGGATATCATCCAAATCAGCATCATGCACAATCCGGTAATAGTAGTCATTTTCGGGCATGAAGCTTTGTGCATGGTTGGCCAAGGTCTGGATTTCCAGATTTTTGAGGCTTTCTTCATTATATATATTTAGCCAGACGTCATACTCCGGGGGATCGGCTTTTTCCAGAAGGCGGAAATAGAGCGATAGAGTGGCCTGAATAGCCAGATAGTTCCCTGAAATCAGATATCTTCTACTGGCATAGGCTCTGGTAAAAATAGCGCTGATCAAAGCACCCAGGGCGTCTCCGTAAAGCTGGTGCGCATAATCCGGATTGGCAAGTGACTTATCATAGCCCTCATCAGGATCCAGAGAGGCATAATACTCATTATTGATGCGCCTGAGTTCATTAATAGGAATGCTTTTAAGCAGCGGGTCCTGTTCTAAGGTTTGAGCAAAATCCCAAGCTTGTAAAACGATAAGCCGGTAAGCATTGAAGAATTCGGAATACGGATTTTGCAAAGTGATTTCACTTTGTTTCATTTGGGCTATCAGTCGGGCACATTCTTCTTTGGGCTCAGCCAACTGACTGCGAATGGTCTCATAATCAAAATTCATAGATGATTCCTTATTTTTGTTTAATATTTTAATACTTACAAATAAAGCAGAAGCGGCAAAATCCGTCAAGAGATATTTAGATCAACCTTCCCCTATTTTTACAATTCAGCCTGCATAGCCCCAAGCATCTTTATGTAGAGGCTATACCATGAGGGCAGGCGGATCTCGTCATCCCGCTCGCACAAAGAGTTCAAATAGTTCCGGAAATCATTGCGGTAGCCCTCGCTGGGGTCTATTGCCTTGATCTGTCGCGAGATATCCCGATATTCCAGATTTTGCGG
>JARRCD010000074.1 GCA_029982875.1 Candidatus Cloacimonadota bacterium
TCTGATGCGGCGCGCGCCGAAGCTGCCGATCCAGCCGCAAAATCTGGAATATCGGGATATCTCGCGACAGATCAAGGCAATAGACCCCAGCGAGGGCTATCGCAATGATTTCCGGAACTATTTAAACTCTTTGCGCGAGCGGGATGACGAGACCCGCCTGCCCTCATGGAATAGCCTCTACATCAAGATACTTTGGGCTATGCAGGCCAAATATCCTGCTCAGGTTGATCTGAAAACCATTACCAAAGCTCAGATTATAGAGCAGGATCTGCCCTGCCGCAGTGTCAAACGGGAGGTTGAAGATGGCCAGCAGCTTACACGAAATGGAATAAATTGGAACTTGAGCTCCGCAAGTATTACGATCCGGATAAATGGGAAAGAATAGCCCAAGAAATCTGGATTTGGGTTTTGGGTGTTACACGAGGAATTGTGGCTTGGACGCGCGTTTTGCCGGTGACTAAAGTCGACCGGAAATCATCTTATGCCAATTGATGTCGGACTCGAGCACGGTGGTTAAAACCACCGCCTATCATCTTATGCCAATTGATGTGGAAATCGAGCACGGAAGTTCCATAGTAACGGCATTTCAGATAGCATCACGGTACCCGAGGATCCCCCCCCTGAGTTCAAGAGGAACGGTATTTTAGATAGCATAACAATTGAAAACCAATACCTTGTGAGTTCCGTAGGAACGGTATTTCAGATAGAACCCCGTGACCCGAAATAACCACCCTGAGTTCAAGAGGAACGGTATTTTAGATAGCATAACAATTGAAAACCAATACCTTGTGAGTCCCGTAGGAACGGTATTTCAGATAGAACCCCGTGACCCGAAATAACCAACCTGAGTTCCATCGGTACGGCATTTTAGATCTTGTGCATAATGCATATAGATATGCCGTCCCGATGGGACTCGGGAATGATGTGGGCTTTGTGCGTGATGCTATCTAAAATGCAGTGCCGCTGGCACTCGGGGTGTAAACCCCGTGACCAATATATGCCAACCCGCTATGACTCAACTCCTTGTTTATAGCAAGAATCAACTTCCTTCCTCAAGCACAGGCAAGAAGGCATCGACCAGGTGTTTGATACTACAGCTATCCTCGCGGGCATTATAAAAGACAATTATCACATCAAATCGGGTATTGTATTTGTCAAACTGCGGATTTTGTTTACAATATACTTGTGCAACACGGCTGATGTGTGCCTGTTTTCGGTAGGAGACATTGGCGATGGCACTTTGCATAGAGTGATATGAGCGGGTTTTAACTTCAACAAATATGAGCTGTTGATCTTTTTCTACAATCAGATCAATCTCCCCTTGTTTAATGCGGAAGTTCCTGCAAAGCAGTTTATAGCCGTTACTTACAAGGAATTTTGCGGCGAGGTTTTCTCCCAATTGGCCTAAGTCTTGTTTAGATTTTTTCTGCATACGCTAAGAAAAAGCTTGACGTATTATTTGTCAACAATATTTAAGGAAATATGAATAGAAAGAAACACCGCAAGGTGGAGGGAAGTATGAAAAAAGTTATTTTAAGTGTAATCGTGGTAGTAGCGATGTTTGGGTTACTGGAAGCAGCACCCTTCCAGACCCTCGGCATGTTACGCACTCCGGATGCCTATGTTTTACCACATAGGGCTGCGGAATTTATGTTAGTCGGATATTATAGAGATGTAGCCTTGCCAGTGGAAAATGATGGCTTGTCTCCATATTTGATGGCTGGAGTGGGAATAATGGACAGGGTTGAGCTCGGTCTTTTTATCGGCGATAAAATCGAAGGCGAACCACTCGTTTATTTTTTGAATGTAAAAGCAAAGATACTGCAGGAGACGCTAAAATATCCTCAGCTATCCGTTGGTATCGATAACATCCTCTCTCCTGTAGCTGAAACCAGTATCGAAGACCTCCATGACGGCGATGACTTCTATGAGCATCCCGACAAAGCGGCATACGAAATGCTTTCGCCCTATGCTGTAGCTTCCAAACAAGCTGTAGTGCTGGGAATGCCGTGGATGTTCAATCTTGGTATTGGTGCACACCGCTTCACCGGTCAGGCAAGTCGTTCGCGAGTCATGAATGGTCTGTTTATGTCTGCAGAGTTGTCTCCAGTCCGCGACTTGGCCATTCAGGGAGAATATGACGGTCAGGACGTAAATGCGGGCATCAAGTATAGCTATAAGAATTGGGGATTCAGAGTAGGTGCTCAAGCTCTGGAAGACCTCACCAAAGATAATGGCTATGAAGATAACCTCAGGATCGCCTTTGGTATCTCTTATATCATGGACCAATATGCAGAAGCAAAGCGTCGCCCTGATCTCGGTCTTTATGCGCGTGACGAGCACATTATGGAATCTGATATAGTAGATCTCGGCACAGTACCTGAAGAGAGTGGAGTAGTGATTCCGCCTACTGACACCAGTGCTCCGGAAGCAGATGTAGTAGTTATGCCTCCCGCCGGACGTGAAACCTCCACTACTACTCTCGAAACTCCAGGTCAGAGGGAAAGTGGTAGCAGCGCTTCTCAAGCTCAGCTTTCTCCAGAAGTCCGTGACTTGCTGGACGAATTGCGGGCACTCAGAGCCGAACGTGAAAAAGCTCAGAAATCTTTGGATGACTTACGGGCCTGGATCGAACAGCTGAAAAGTGAGAAGAACTAATACTACTCAAAACGAAATAGTAATGAATTCCAGGAATCATACTTTCCTATTAAGTGTGTAGCGAGCCAGGATGCCCAGACATCCTGGCCTCCTACAAAAGTATGATACAGTGATAAACTTTATGAGAGTCTAAAGTGAGCGGGGTTATGAAAAAGTATATATTTTTGTTTTTGCTCCTTGTCTTTTTGCTGGCTGCCTCATCTGATCTATTAGGGCAAACCAGTGATTCGGAGGAGCAGTACACTATTGAGCAGCTTCAAGAGGAAATCCGCATCCAGAAGAGAGAAATTCGGGAAGCTGCGAAGCTATTCTTGGTAGATGAATTGCCCACCATTATCGAACTTGATCCTGAGCGGGCTAATCAGGAGCTGCAGATGTTTAGCAGCACTTTAAGCTACCTGGGAGAAAAGGAAATTTCGTATCTTTTGGGGCACATGTATGCCAGAATAGGCGAAGACGATAAGGCCATCACTATATTTGACTCTCTCCTCGATACTGAGCTTAATCCTGATGCCAGGAAGATGCTGAATCTTGTCCTATACCGCAAACTTGTAGGTATACTTGAGAATGGGGACCGGGCTGCGGCCAGAGAGTTTTTAAAACACATTGTGTTTGAGTATTACAATACCGGAGAGTATTTCCCATCCTATCTATACCTATATGCAGATGTCAGTGCAGATGACAGAGACTATGCTGATGTCCTTGATCTGATTTATGCTTACAATGAAAACCGAGAGATAGTATTGAATGGTCTTCTGCCTCTTAAGCAGAATGTACTGAATCGACTCAGCGAACTGGATCTCGAATCATATTACGATAATCCCACTCAAGCTGAATTCAACAGCTTAAATGCCAGCATCAATCAAATCATGGCCGATCTTACTGCGATAAATAATGAGATGTTAGGTATGCAGGGGATGCTTTTTGTAGATACCATCGTGGAATCTCATGAATATGAAGTAACCAGGTTAAATGAACTTAAACAGCAGTTAGCCGATTATGCCAATGCCAAAATACGCATTGAGGAAGAAATACGTCCAGCTTTAAAGAATATAGAAGCCGTAAAGCAAAATGTGGCTTTTTACGAGCGCGTCTTGCGCCTTTTTGACAATCACTTACAACAAAACTTCCAACGTTTGATGAATGAAAAGACCGAGAAAGCAGACACCTATGCTGGTGATCTGTATCTGGATCGGATCTATCAAACGGATCGCACTATTGCTATATATGACGAACTCCTTACTACCATAGATGAACTATTAGCCAGTGGCGAGTATCCAGAACACACGCAGCGCTTGACTGAAGAGCGCACTTGGGTGCTCCAACAGAAATCTGAAGCAGAGGTAATGCGACAGAAATATGTAGATGATCTGCAATACGCCGCTACCGAAGATAAAGATGCTATGCTGGAAATATTGGATGAATATAAGGCTATGGTAAAGGATAAAGAGCAGCTCGCTGAAGCTGTATCCGAATTGGAAAACTATGTGCAGACAGACGTGCGATACATTGTCAGCGAAGATATTCGTGGCAAGATTCGTAATGATATAGCCTCAAACCTTGAAGACCTCCGCTTCACCGCTAATCGTGATCAAGCAATCGTCAGAGGTTATGGACCCTATTTGGATTATATAGATTATATCAGCTTACACCTTTCCTATCGTGATCTTATGGCTTCGTATCAAGACTTTCTTTCTATGCAAGCACAACTACCAGATGAAGAGCAGCAGATGCTTAAAGACGAATTCCGGCAAAAGCAATTAGCCCTAATCTCGAGGATCGAGGGTTTTATTTCCGAGAATCCAGCGTTTAGCGCATTTGAACAACCAGATGGTCATGTTCTCATTACTACGGCTGATCTTTATTACAAATTGGCAGAATTGCAATATTATGCGATGCCTACAGATCTGATGCCGGCTTTGATCAGCTACCGGCGTGCTGCTGAGTTGGATCCCAATTTGCCGGAACGTGATCTGGCCTTATACAATATCGCCTTCATATCCAGCGTGCGCAAACGCTCTGAAGTAGACCAAAATAAGATTGCCTATCAGGCCACTGCTACAGCAAACTCCATACCTCCAGCAAACAGCTTATACTCGGAAGTTAATTTCCGAGAAAGCTTGGATGCTCTCCAAGAAATAGTGAATAACTATCCGGAATCCAAGATGTATGAAGAATCTGTATATCGCTTGGGACTCTTATATTTCAGTTTTGCGGAAGATTCTCCCAGGGTAGATTATTATCACACCTTGGCGATAGAGCACTTTGATCAAATCATAGCAGATCCTGAAAGTCCCCTCTACTATGAAGCCTTGTATCAGAGAGGCTGGGTAAGGCTTAATAGCTTTGATCCCGAAGAGCTCAGATTGGCTATGAACGATTTTATGGAGCTGCTCAAAGCCTCCGAAGAGGGGCTCATCTCCGATCCCCTACTCGCGTCTGATTATAAAACAGACGCTATTAACAACATCGCCTATTGCCTGATCGCCCTGGATGGAACTAATTTCAATACTCAGGCACGGGGTGTGGAAGTGGTCAATGACTTTTTCAAGGATTACAACAATCAAGATGTAATCCAACAAGTGATAGATAAGGCGGCTCAAAATAAGGTCGATATGGGGGTCTCCATCCAAGCGATAGACTTCCTCCGCTTGCGCATCGAAAATTCTCCTTTGGCTTTGATAAATCCCATCCTGCTGGATTCGATCCTGGTGTTGTATTACAATTCAGGTCAAAGGCTGCGTGAAGGCGAAAACCTTGATGAAATCACTCAGGATATATACCAAACCCTGATCTCGGATTACAATCACGAATCTGAATGGTATGCCGCAAATAAGGATAAGGATATCAGCGCACAGATGGCTATCGTGGAAAATGCCTATGAGCAAAGAAGAATCCGTCTGTTTAATAACTTTGCTTCGCAGATCAATAAAGACGCTTTACTGAACTATGAGAAGCATATGCAGAGTTATGATAGCTTTGCCCGGCTGTTCAATGATGATTATCCCGCTTTTTCTGCTGAAGTCGATAGCATCAGAGTCAATTGCTATGCTGCATTGGCAGATCATACCCAGGACATCAACGATTTTTTGAAAGCCATAGAAGTAATCTATCAATACAATGAGACTTATCCCACAAACTCCCAGTTTTATGAGAATGAGAAACTTGCCATGGATTATGCCAGAAATGTATATGCATGGCTGATAGAGACCTTAGCCGAATCTCAAGCAGGATCAAGCGCAGGTGCAGATGAAGCTTATGACTTCCTCAAAAGTAGTGCAGATCGTTATATCCTGGTGGCCAATAATGAACTGTACAAGAATCCTGAGAGGGCCCTGGAAGCGCTCAAGATCAAGCTACTATTGGCTGATATTCAGATGGATAGGGGCAACAGTGCAGAAGCGATGCAGCTTTATAACGAAGTTATCGCGCAGGAAGAGCTTTTGCCCGATACGGATAAATATCAGACTTACCTCAAGCTCGCTGATCTCAGTATGAAGAATAAGCAGTACAAAGACGCGGAAGATTGGTTGCGCAAATCTCTTCCCTATGCCGAGGCTACCGATGAAAAAGCCAATATTGAACAGGATATCCTGGTGCAGATTCAAAGCAGTTTTGAAGAAGCTTCTGCAAATGGAGATTACCTTACAGAAGCTACTGAACGTTTACGCCTGGCTTCCGAGCTCGATCCTTCCCGTAGCTCTGAAATACTGGGACAAAAAGTAGCTGCTGTCCAAGCTTATGTAAATGCGCAAGCCTATCAGGAAGCCATTGATTTACTGAAGGATATCGCCCAAACCGATGACAGCATCGAGGCCATCTACACCCGCTACAAACAAGCTCATGATATTGCCTATGCTCCCGATATGATGAATAACCCTACCTTGGCAAAAAGCATTGAGCAGGAGTTTATCGATCAATACCCCAGCAGCAATTACGCCTTCAGATTACGCTTGGCAAATATCAACAGCATGGCAGAACAGAATCCTGCTGCCGCGGCTGATGCTTACCTTGCGCTCTTTGAAGAGGTGAGGGAATCCAGGATTGATGCGGGCGAAGTTCAAGGCAGCGACCTGCTTGCTGATGCTATCTTAATGTACGCCAAAAGTGGAGACCTGGAAACCGAGTATCAGCTGCGTTATCGTTTTATTGAGCTGTATCCCGATCATGAAAATGTGATTCCTTATATGGAATATATGGCCAAGGGGCACCTTGACCGCAACGAGATGGATGAATACACGGCTTTAGCTCTTGAAATTATGCGTCGCAGCCCGGACAAATCTGACTATTACAAATTTGTGGCAGATACTAAGTTGCAGAAGATAGCCGGTGAATTTGACACAGCCTACCTAAATAAAGATTATGATGCTGCTTTGGCTGCGCGGGACGAGTATCTGGCAGTTGAAGCTGCCTACCGCGAGGAAGGCTTGAGTTTCCAAAACGAGAAAGTGCACGAGATTTTTGCGGCAGTGCAACAGGAATATGATAATCTGCAGCGCAGACTTGCCTTCCTACAAAGATATGATTCCCGTCTGGATGCATTGGCAGAAAGTGATATCTTCACCAAGACCCCGGCTCAGCAGATTCGCGTAAATACCCTTACGACATGGGATCGCAATCTGAATGGCGGCGATAGAAGAATCCCCAGATATCAGGATACTATCACTGCTGAAGTAAACAAGGTCTTAGCTTTGGTACGCGAAGCCAATGAAAGCGGATACTTCATCGATAACGACAGAAGACTCCGGGCCATGGATCTGATTGCCCGACTCTACGCTCGTGGAGCCGAAGTGGTAGCCACTCAATTGGAACAGTACTTCCGCATCACCAATGACGCTTCATATTATAGACAAGAGTACCCCGGCGAAGCGCTGGATAATGTAATTAAACAGTTTGTATTACAACAGACTCAGTTTTATCTCAACAACGAAGTATCATGGCAATATGAGATTTTCCGTCAGTATCATCTGGCTGGTTATCAGAATGAATATACCATAGCAGCCCGGAATGCCCTGGCAGAACGAAATCTCTTGGCTGAATACCGCACGGAAGAATACATCCTTAATGATGAATGGCAACAAGAGCTTGAACCTGCCGGATTTACCCTGAATTTTACTCAGCGGCAAAGCACTCAAGGGCAGATTCTGGGTGGTGCCTTCATCCCGCCTGGCAACACTCTGCGCCTGAGCAGACAGTTGTATACCCAATTAACGCCTGATTTTGCCTATTTGCAGATCGTGTATCCCCTGGATATAGAGGTTAAGCTCAATGGCAGCTTAGTAAATTCATCCTGGGTGCCAATTGACAGTTTGGAAGCAGGCAAACCGGTTACCACACGTTATAGTTTCCTGATCCCCGGAGAGCTCTTTGCCGCCGGAGAGAATAAATTGGAAATAGAGCTGATCAATGATAGTTCCAATCAGATGGAAATGGCTGCCAATCTCCAGCTTCTTACCAGCCATCAACGCATCTTGGCAAACATCCCCCCTGTGGTGAAGAACTTGTATACAAACACGAACTGGCGAATTGTAAGTACAGACCCGGAAACAGGTGAAGAAAGCTATGAAGCTCCGATTGAAGCCACTGCATGGAACATAACCTGGACCGACATCGCCAATATGGAGCAAAATGCAGCTCGCCCGATCTGGATATCCGAACTTGAAAATCCCGTAGAGAATCTGGTATTTGAGACAGATTTCATTCTGGATTCAGAATTCAGAGAAGGCATGATAGATCTTATCGCCCCGGAATCTGTGACTGTATACTTAAACGGCACAGAAATTGGAACCACAATTTTCGATTATGATCAGGAACCTTTTGCCGTCTACAAAGGTCAGGTTCCTATCCCGGCTCAATATGTAGTGATGGGTCGTAACATATTACGTTTTGAAGTAAGTAACACTTCGCACTACAGAGGTTTCTTGGCTACTGTTACTTACGCACAAGCTGGCAAGGAGGAAATCCGATGAACAAACATCTAACTATTCTATTTGCTCTACTACTGTTTACCACTCTGCTATTTGCTCAGCAAGCAGAGGCCGAAACAACTGGGCAAGAGCCTACAATGAACGCTCAAGGCATAGTGGTAGATACGGAAGAAATTGTGATTGATGTAAAGGCTATGACTCCTGTTTCCGGAATCTACAAATCTAAAGCAGATACATTCATGGCATCGGGTAAATACCGCTTTATGCTTGATGACAAGACTATAGAACAAAACAGCGAACAACTATTAAATAAATGGCTTAAGGAGTCAAAATGAAAAGCAAACATAGTATACTCGTAGTGATCGCTCTATTAATTAGCGTAGGTTTCCTCTTTGCTCAAGAGGCTACAGAAGTCCCTGCAGCTGCAAGTAGTGGGGTAAACTTAATTGAGGTCTTCACCAACAGCGGAGTTTTCGGATATTTGATTTTATTAAACCTGCTAATCGGTCTGGCGATGGCCGTAGTGCGCTACATCCAGCTTTATGTCCGCGAGAAAATTGATGCCGAGAAGTTTTTCCTCAAACTGAAGAACTTTGTGAAAAACGACCAAATTGATGAAGCAACCAAAATCGCAGATCAATTCAAAACTACTACTATGGGCTTCATTTTTTGGAGCGGACTAAGTGTGTACAAAGACGTTCGTAAATCCGGTAAACGCGGAGAAGAAGGCCGTATTGCCGTGCAAAATGCCTTTGATGAAGCAGTCTTGCAGACGGTGCACAAACTCGATGGGGGTTTGTTCTGGTTTGATACCTTAGCTCAGGTTTCTACATATCTGGGACTTTTGGGAACTATCTTTGGTTTGATCAAAGCCTTCAACTCTTTGGGTTCTCTTACCGGTGCTGCAGCAAACAAGGCTCTTACTGATGGTATCTATATGGCTATCGGTACTACTGCTCTCGGTTTGATAGGTGCTATTCCGCTTACACTTATCAAAGGCGGACTCTTTACCCGCGCTCAAAACTTAATTAGCGACATCGATGAGTATAGCGTAAAACTAGTAAATCATATCAACAACTTCATCAAGGAATAAGATCATGGCAGTTTATCGTCCTTCCCAGGCGAGGCAACAGAAGTCACAGACTGCACCTCAGGAACCGAATCTGGTTCCGATTATGAACCTCTTTATTACGATCATTCCATTTTTGATGTTTATGATCGTAATTTCGCAGGTGGCGCTGGTGGCTCTGAATTTTACCTCGGAAGGAGGTCAAGCCAATCCGAATGAAGGTCCTGGCGGCGGGGGTGAAAGCGAAAAGCAAATTGAGATTCACCTGATGCTAAAAGAAGATCCACCTGATTTATTTCCAGGAATGGAGATTCGCGAGATTGACGGCACCACTCACAAGCTACCCGTACTCAGAGAAAATGTATATGATTTTGTAGGTCTGAATGACCTTTTGCTGGAGATGAAGCAGCGCCACCCTGACACGAGTGACATAGCTGTGATAGTGCATCCTGACGTCTTATATGATACCTTAATTCGGACGATTGACCTCTGCAAAGTAAATGGCTTTGTTAACGTACATTATAAAAACCCCAAGAGCAGCTTTTATTATTAGGAATTGGGGAGGAAATTATGACTAGTATAAGTTCAAACATACGCAATCAGAAGTCTACGAGAAAGATCCGTAAAAAAGCAGAAGATATCCGAGGACTCTCGATTACTTCGCTCTTAGACGTACTTACCATCCTCCTGGTGTTTTTGATTAAAAATGTCTCTATGGAAGCGGTAAAAGTATCTGAATTACCGGATATGAAATACCCTACTACAATAACCAAAGAGGAATTGATGGATAACGCCATGGTGACGCCTGTAAAACTTTACACGGACCGCGTATTGCTGGGGGTAAATAATAGCTTATTGGGAACTCCACAAGAGCTGATTGAAGATGTAAACGTACGTTCCACCATGAAGGAATTTTTCGAAACAGAATTTGCCTCTATCCCCGAAGAAAAGTGGGATGAGGCTTGCCTGGTGGTACAATCTGATCGGAATCTGCCTTGTGGATACATTACCGAAATCGTGAGAGTGGGTACCAGCACTGGATACCCAAATATTTATTTCGCAACTATAGAGGAAGCAGACTGGCTACAATCATACAACTCTGCTCCCGCTCAATAATGGAGGTCTTATGGCTAAAGTACTCAGTCTCAGATTGAACTATAAAGGCAAGTTTCTTGACTACGCCAAAGAAGGTAAAGAGATCAAGAAAAGCTTCTTTATTGGTTCAAATAAGTTCTTGCAGTGGCAGATACTGGAACCATCCTTTCCTGATAAACATCAATTTATCAAGCAGAAAGGTGGAGAGTATGTGATGCAATTGCTTCCCGGCTCGAAGCTAAGCTGTGAAAAAGACGGTAAGCAAATAGATAACAATTATTTGAAACAAAATAACCTGCTCTCCGGCAATGAGCTGGTCTTAAAAGAAGATGTCAAGGGGACACTGACCATCAGTCCGAATTGGAGTGTGGATTTTGACTTTCGTGAGCCTTGGGTTGCAGTACTCACCCCTGAGGAAAAAGCTATCGTAGCCCAATATGCCAGAAGATCAAGACCCGATGCCGTTACAAGATTCAACCGCACCATTATCTGGTTGGTCTTTTTCTTGGCTATCATCTTCTTGTTGATCTTTGATCTCGTCCTAAAACCGGAATATAAGGTCGTGGAAACCGTTGAACAGCAACTCAACGCCAGAAGCCCAGTAGCTCAGAGAGTAATGCCTGATATTACTGCCCCCACCAGCACATATTCGGAATCTACTCCAGAGCAAGTGCCTGCAGAAGAAGGCGAAACATCCACAAATGGCCCAACGGGAACTCCCAGAGGATCTTCCAGCCTAACCTCTGCCTTACAGGGATTTGATGCCAACGCAGTAGGCACAGCACCGACTTACGATATAGTAACTGTTGCTGAAGGCTTTGTCGCTAACAAACCCGGTGGCGGAGGAAGTGGTTCAGGTCCTGGTATTGGTGGTGGCCCAGGCATAGGTAGCGGTGCCGGCTCATCATATAACCCTACGGATACACCTTCCTTTGCCAATGTGGGTGCCGTTGTTACCAACGCACCTGCTACCCAAGGATACAGCCAAGCACCTGAAGGCGCTCAAGGTGTGTTGGTTACCGGTGATGCCAGCACACTTGCACCAAGTGGGGAAGCTTGGGGTGATATATTAAAACAACAGAAAGTTGCCGCTGAATACGAACGTAGAGGAATCAGCACGGTAAGTGAAAGCAGCATCAGCAGACTGGATGAATCTACAAGAACCAGATATACCAGTTTACGTGAACAGATTGCTTCCCGGCAGAGTCAGATAGAACAGGTCTACCGTGAAATGCAAATCAGACAAAGTGTTAGCTTTACCATCACAATCTATGTACGTGCCGATGGAACCGTAAGAGAATCTACCGTAGTGCCCCAAGGCAGTTATCCTGAGAATTTCGTGGCCCGCGTCAAAGAGATTATCGATGGCTGGAAGTTTAACGTAAATGAAGAAATGGCCTACCAATTTAAGATAAGAGCCGGATAATCTACCCTATATCGATCAGCCCCACAACATTGTGGGGCTTTTTTCGTCCCTGACACTTGTCCTCTATTGGGAAGTATTGATTGGATTCGTCATGATTTCTGGAGCTTTATTTCGGACATAGCATAAGATAAAGATAAACTCCAATTCTTTATCTTTCTTATACTGATAGTTCCCCATAGGATAGCTCGAGCATTGCGCCTGCGAGGCGTAATCAAGGCGTAATGGTGGAGCAATGCAAGGCAGGTAAGGGCATCTT
>JARRCD010000075.1 GCA_029982875.1 Candidatus Cloacimonadota bacterium
CGATTTCGGCATCTATTGGAATAAGATGATTTCCGGTCGACTTTAGTCACCGGCAAAACGCGCTCCCAAGCCACAATTCCTCATGTAACACCCAAAACCAAAATCCAGATTTCTTGGGCTATTCTTTCCCATTGATCCGGATCCTAATCCTTGCGGAGCTCACGTTCAAATTGTTCCATTTCGGGTGAGCTGCTGGCCATGTTAGTTCTTCTTGCCTTTGCCGGTGGCTAAAGCGCACCGGAATTCATCTTATTCTATCGCTTGCCTGCACCGCATACGGTGGCTAAAGCCGACCGCCTATCATCTTATCTGCTTATTTGATCATCCCGGATACCCTCTACCTCATCTCGTAACATGACACCAGCTCTCTCTATCATCTTATCTGCTTATTTGATCATCCCGGATACTCCTTGCCTTTGCCAGCAGCTAAAGTATGCCGGAATTCATCTTGTCTCCCGCAATGCTTCCCTTGATTACGGGGACTAAAGCGCACCGGAATTCATCTTGACCGGATACGTGAACTGGGGGCTTCATGTTCTGGATCCCGGATAGCTTCCGCAAGGCTCTGCGCTACTCACGCTTGCGCAATGACTTGTGAGAATTGTTCCAGCTTGCAGAAAGACGAATGCGGGAAATCACTTCACATTTCAACCACTTACAAACGGAATTTTAATATGCACCAGTTTTGCCGCTTTAAAGTGCATTACTCACTACTTATCGTCTCACAAATAAAACACTTACCGCTCACCATCTCACCACCTCTCCTCCCTTGCATAGCTCCACCATTACGCCACCATTACGCCTGCGAGGCGCAATGCTCAAGCTATCTTATAGGGGAACAATATGTAAAGCATGATGAAAAAAGAAGCAAGGGAAATGAGCTGAAGCTGTATTGACCTTGGTGAGAAAGATCTACGGCGATCGGCTTTAGCCACCGTTCACAAAAAGCCTAACGTTCTGTAAAAAGATGATTACCGGTCGACTTTAGTCACCGGCAAACTTGGTTTCAATTCAGATTATTGATCTCATCAACGCAAGTGAACTCAGCATCGTTTGATAATATACGCTATCGCACCCGACGGTTCGCATACCATGACATAGGTTTATCGAATAGCAAAGCTAAGCCCTGGTTTTGTGTTTTGCCCTCCTGCCTGCTTTTCAATTGTCACTCAAGTTACGCCCTAATGAAAATGCCCACCGAGTTCAATTTACCACGCTTTTTGATTTAGGTTACGGCTATTACGGATTTGTGATCTAAGGCTAATCTCCTTATACCGTATCCTCAAAGCTGCCGGGGAAGGAGCATGGCCTCAGCCAATATCGATTTAGGGGACGATCCATCCTCCGTCAATGACCAATTCAGCTCCGGTTACATAACTGCTTTCATCGCTTGCGAAATACAATACTCCATAAGCTGCTTCTTCCGGTTTACCCATCCTTTTTTGCGGGATGAGATTGATCAGTTGTTGCTTAACTTCTTCGCCTCCTATACCGGCGAGGAGTGGTGTTTCTATGACACCTGGGGATATGTTATTTACCCGTATCTTGTGGGGGGCAAATTCAACCGCAGCAGTTTTACTGAGAGTCCTGATCGCACCTTTTGCTGCCTGATATGCTGCTGAAGTTCCAGTTCCGATAATGCCATAGACAGAAGCGATATTTACGATTGATCCGGCTCCAGCCTTGCGCATCAAGGGAACCGTATACTTCATCCCCAGCCATGCTCCGGTTAGGTTTACACTGATAATCTTGTTCCAAAGCTCCAGATCCGTGGCTTCAACCCCAGCAATATTAAAGATTCCGGCATTATTTACCAAAATATCTACTTTGCCGAAGCTCTTCTCTGCTTCTGCAGCCACCTTTTTCCAACCTTGTTCAGAAGCCACATCATGCTGCAAAGCCAGCACTTTCGTGCCTTGCGCGCTTAACCTTTCAGCTAATTTGTTCAAATTCTTGGTGTCAACATCGGTAAGAATCAACGATGCCCCTTCTTGGGCAAAAAGGATGGCATCACTTTCACCCATGCCTTTGGCGGCACCGGTGATGATTGCAATTTTGTCTTTAAGTCTGTTCATAATATCTCCTCATATCATATTTATTTTTATATGATATATAAAGATAAGATATACAGAGACAGTATGTAATGCAAAGCTTATTTTTTTAATTGCTTGCTAATATGTAATGATGGGGGTGAGGGGAGATTGAAGCTTGACCGCCGCACTGAAGCACCGCGAACTGACACCCCTCAAAATGTTTTTCACTTAATCATCGTCACTCGTTTGGTAGCCAGAGTATTGCCCCTGGCATCTACTCTTTGGACAAAGTAGATGCCCTGGGACAGTGCTCGCCCGAGATCCTGAGGCAGATCCCAGTCATTTCGTGCGGCAGGAGCATTTAGGAATAGGCAAATCACAGATTAATTGTCCTTTAGCATTGTATAGTTTTAGCTTTTCGCCGGCCTGGATTACGCCGTAGCTCTCGGGCAGGGTTTTGATCTGCACCGCTGTAATCTCATCGGCTGGAGGGCCAAATGAAGAGCCTTCAAGTGCGCTTGCTTGGAGAGCTACAACCAAGATAATTGCCAAAAATATGGGTCTCATCATCTCCTCAGGCTTTGTTAGCACTAATTTAGATACCGTATATTCGAGCAATATTTATTATAAATTGTGGGTAGTTCCCCGTGCTGCTGTTCTTTTTTAGTGGGAACTTATCAGCTTTGCTTATAATGTAATTATGACTTCAATTATTTATGACTAAGGGAGAGATTATGAAGACTCGCTCACATCTTTGTAAAATCGTGTGCACAATAGGCCCGGCTACGGATACACTCCAGAAAATGGAAGCTCTCATCGAGGCGGGTATGGATATTGCCAGGCTCAATTACTCTCATGGAGATTTTGAGTACCATGCTCATAATATCAAAAAGCTCAGACAAGCAGCTATCAATTGTGGGCGGCAGCTCAGCATTATGGCAGATCTTCCCGGGCCCAAGATGAGAATTGGCAAGCTCAGGGAAGAGATCATCTATCTCAAACCGGAAGATAATCTGATCCTTACCACGGAGCCTGTGTTGGGAGATTACAATCGCATATCAGTCACTTTTCCCTCCTTACCCCAAGTGGTGAAGCCCCAGGATATTATCTTTTTGAGTGATGGAATGATCCAGCTCCAGGTAGACCGAGTAGGGGGTAGCGAGATTTATTGTAAGATCAGAGTCGGGGGAGAATTGCGCTCCAACAAGGGTCTCAATCTCAGCGGGGTAGATCTGGGCATTAGTGCTTTTACCGAGCATGATCGTGAGTGCTTGGCCTCTGCCTTGGGAAACCAAGTTGATGCCGTGAGCCAGTCCTTTGTTTGTAAGGCTGAAGACCTGATCAGTATGCGTCAAGCCGCTCAAGAGATGGGCTACGATCCCTTCGTCATTGCCAAGATCGAACGGGCAGAAGCGGTAAAGAGAATAGATGAAATCATCCAAGTCTCAGATGGGATCATGATAGCCCGCGGGGATCTGGGAGTGGAAACCCGGATTGAGCGTATTGCTTTGGTGCAAAAACAAATAATGGCTCGGGCAAGCCATTTCGGCAAACCTGTGATTATAGCTACACAGCTTTTGGAATCAATGACCCGAAATCCCCTCCCCACCAGGGCCGAAGCTACTGATGTGGCAAATGCGATCTTGGATGGAACCGATTGCCTGATGCTCTCAGAAGAATCCGCTATTGGCAGGTATCCCAACCTTGCAGTGGAGATGTTGGCCAAAATCGCCAGTTGTGTGGAAGAAAACCGTGCCCTAGATGCCCAAGTAGAGAGTCCGCAAGATTTTTTCCGTGAAGATGCGACCCATATCACCAAGCTCATTTCATACAATGTATCGTTCAGCGTACATAGATTAAAGCCGAAACTGGTGGTGGCAAACACAGAGACAGGTTACACCGCCAGAATGATTTCGCGCTTCCTGATTCCGGTTTGGATTGTAGCGAGATGCAGTAAGCACAGGGTCTGTCAGGGACTGCAGTTTTCCTACGGTGTATATCCGGTGCTCATGCCAGAAGAGCCGGAGGATTCTGATTCTTTTGTCACCAAGCTGATGCAAGAGTTTGAGATCCCAGATGGCAGAGTGATTTTGGTAGAAGGTCCTTCAGCAGACGATATCCATGCTAATCACAAGATTGAGATCCTTTGTTTCCCAAGGAGTTGAGTGCTCTGATCACAATTTTTATTAAGCTGGAGTTATACTATTCGGTTTTGATAATGGAATCGAATATTGGATTGATCCACTTTGGGTTTGGTGTGGTATCTGAGCTATTCCCAAAGGGTTGAATCAGCTCGGGATAAACCATGTAGGCAAGATTCTCAATATCTTCTTCCCCGATAGTATTGTACCCCCATGACGCCGTTAGGCATAATGCTTATACCTTGCATATTTGTTGACCTAAATGAATTCCAAAGAGGGATCAAAATAAAACCACTTCCCCTGCATTTGCAGATTTCGTTGAGCGGATTTGCAGATTTCACTGACTCTTTATATTCATTTATCAGAATCAGGCCAGCCTCAGCTGCTGCTTGTGCACTTTTTTCCTTGACAGTATTAGTGTCTCTTGGGTCAATGCGATAAGTTGAAAAATATTGTACTTATAGGAGATATAGATGCTTACCATAGACTGGAAAGAACGGCTGACCTTAGATACAGAGTATTATCTTAAGAATAAACTGCCCGGGCGGGACTATGATTTTGAGATCATATTCATTGCCTATCCTGAGCGGGTCCATGGTAAGATACCCTCTGAAGTTATCACTTTTATCTGTGGAGTAATGGTTCAGCGCTTTGGGAAAAAACATAGCGAATATATCCCCTTTTTCAAACATCTTTGGCTGGAGAAGGGAGAATACGGCAAAATAGCTTTTGGTGCAATCATGGCCAAGCTGATGAAGAAAAGGCCGGATATCTATCTGCCCTTACTGGAAGAGATGATGCCTTTTGGGGATGCTGCGCAGGTAAATGCGCTTTTGGATAAGGTCATGCTTCCGCTTATTCGGAAAAAGCCCGAGCTGTTTTTGGAAAAAGTATTGAGTTGGATCAAGAGTGATCAAATTCAGATTCGCAAATCTGCCACCAATCTCTGTATCAAACTGATCAAGCGCAGAGAAGATCTCATTCCTGAAGTGATGTCTCATTTTCAGCAACAGTGGGCTTATCCCCTGGGTGAGTTGCAGAGTTTGCACGTACTATTTCTCAAGACGGTTTCCAAGCTTGATCCTGAGGCATATCTTGCGGTTTGGGAAGAATTTGGCATTTCCCGAGATCCTCAAATCGTGGAACTGCTCTGTGCTTCTATTGTAAGCTATGATCCCAAGCTTGAAGCCCAGGTAGAACTTTGGACTAAGAGTGGAAACGCCCGTGTTAAAAAAGCCAGCCTTCAGGCGCAAAAATTACTCAAGCGCAAGAAAGGAGTAAAAGCATAGTGGATCTAAGTGTATTCATTACAAAAACCGGCATGGAACGCCTGCAAAAGCGGATCAATGAATTGATGACCGAGCGTCCGGAAGTGATCAAGGCTGTAGCAGTAGCCCGTGAATTTGGCGATTTGAGTGAAAATGCCGAGTATAAAGCGGCCCGCGAGCGACAGCGGGCAATAGATTCGGAGATAGATTTTCTCAGAAGAAGATCCTCTCAATTGAAAGTGGTAGACCCCTCATCCCTGCCCAAGGATGCCGTGCGTTTTGGCAGCACCTGCCGGACCCGGGATGAAGCTACGCAAGAGGAGATTTCCTTCAAGGTAGTGGGTGCGGCTGAGCTGAATTTTTATGACGAAGAGACCCATATGCAGGTAGTATCTGTTATCTCGCCTATCGGGAAAGGGCTCTTAGGCAGAAAAGTAAATGAGATTGCTGTGATCTCAGCCCCCATGGGAGAACGCCGATTGAAGATTCTTGAAATTAACTAAAAGAATGATAAATGGAGAACAGATGAAGAAAACTCAACCCCCCAAAAACAAGCTGGCTTATGAGCGGAAAAACTTCTGGAAAGACGCTCCTGTCGCTGAACAGAAAGTTGCCTTGGAATTTGCTACAGCCTACAAAGCCTTCCTGAACACTGCAAAGACAGAACGTGAAGTGGCAGATTGGATGGAAAAGCTATTAAGAAAACACAAATTTGTCGACATCCACGGCCAAAAGGGAGCTCAAAAGGTTTATGGCGTATTTCGCGGTAAAACCCTGGCCGTGGCTATCTTAGGTTCAGAACCCCTGAATAATGGCTTTAACATGGTGGCATCGCATATCGATTCTCCCAGAGTTGACCTCAAACAAAATCCTTTGTACCAGGATGGCCCTTCCCAAATGGCCTGCATGCGAACTCACTACTATGGTGGGATCAAAAAATATCAATGGGTATCCACGCCCCTGGCTCTGCACGGGGTGATTGTGAAAAACGATGGCAGCCTGCTCAAGATCAGCCTCGGTGAAAAAGAAGATGAGCCGGTCTTTATCATTCCGGATTTGCTTCCCCATTTGGCGCGGAAAGAGCAATTTGCCAAAAACCTCAATGACGCTATCGATGCTTCCAAGCTTAATCTGGTCTTTAGCGGTATGGTGGATCCTGCGGCAGAGGAAAAAGAAGCCGGTAAAGCCTATGCCCTGAAAGTCTTGAACGAAAAGTTCGGCATCTGTGAAGCCGATTTCCTCTCTGCAGAGCTGCAATTGGTTCCCGCCATCAAAGCCCGTGATGCCGGCATCGACAACTCCATGGTAGTTGGCTACGGACAAGATGACAGGATCTGTGCCTATACTGCCCTTACTGCTTTGCTGGACAATCGTGATCTTAAGCCCAAACGTACTATGATAGTCTATTTTTCCGACAAGGAAGAAGTAGGCAGCCAAGGCGCAACCGGAGCCCAATCCATCTTTATTCAGGATTTTGTATCCGATCTCATGGCCTACAAAGGTGAGGATAATTCCAGCGCAAATCTGCGCAAAAGCTTCATTAATGCAAAAATCCTGAGTGGTGATGTAGCTGCGGCTATTGATCCCAATTACCCTGGGGTCCATGAAAAAGAAAACGCAGTGCTCTTCAATTATGGCGTTGGCATATCCAAATTCACCGGTAGTGGTGGAAAATATGGCTGCAATGATGCCGATGCCGAATTTACGGCTTATGTACAGAAACTCTTTACCCAAGCTGGAGTATTCTGGCAAATTGGCGAGCTTGGTAAAGTGGATGAAGGTGGTGGCGGTACCATAGCCTATCTCCTGGCCAATCTCGGTGCTCAAGTAATAGACTGCGGGGTTGGAGTAATGGGTATGCATTCCTTGTATGAACTTTGCTCCAAAGCAGACCTATATTCCACTTACAAAGGCTACAAAGCATTTTTGGCTGGGAAGTAAACCTTTTAAAATAGGAGCTATTATGAAACATATTGTATTCCTATCGCTATTGCTGATCGTCCTCAGTGGATGTGTGAGCAATCAAGCTTTTCGTGAACAGCAGGACAAACTGCAGACCTTAGAGGCTGAATTAGCTCAAAATAGCGAAGAGCTGGTGGTTTTGCGCAAAGACATTATGCAAAGCCGCAGACACCCCGGCGGTATGGCCGAAACTGCCGATATCGAACAGCTTAATCAGCAGCTTTTGCAAAATGAAGAGGACATGAGAACCATAATCCAGGAGCAAGGCGAGCTCTCAAAATCAGTTGATCTGCTTGCCCAAAGTGTGAAAACTTCGGATCAAACCATCGTTGAGATGA
This sequence comes from Candidatus Cloacimonadota bacterium, assembly GCA_029982875.1. Lineage (GTDB taxonomy): Bacteria > Cloacimonadota > Cloacimonadia > Cloacimonadales > Cloacimonadaceae > UBA5456. The sequence continues at coordinate 7,743 of JARRCD010000075.1, forward strand.
TCCGGGATCTGGAAACTCGGGTAAACATGTTGGCTTCCGCCGGGTTGAGTCCGGAAAATGTAGCAGCCATGGCGGCTGCTTCAGGTGGTACTGCCAAACTTCAGCAAAAGGTGAACCGCATGAGCGGAGAGCTTGATGACATTCGCTCTGAGCTGGATATTCTGAAAAGCAGGGTCGCAAAGATGAGCGACAATGTTGCTTCTTCAATTCCGGCTACAACTTCGGGTGATAAAGCTGCTTATGAAGCCGCCCGTGACGAATATTACCAAGGTAATTTCAGCTCCTGTATTGCCAAGCTTGATCAGTTTGTGGCAGATTATCCTAAGAGCGATTACGCTGGCAATGCTGTCTACTGGAAAGGTGAGTGCTATTATGCAATGAACAATATGACCAGCGCTCTGCGCGAATTTCAAAATACGATTTCCCGCTATCCCAAATCCTGGAAAGTGGCCGATGCCCAACTCAAGATTGGGATGTGCTACATGAATATGGGAGATAACGAAGCTGCCAAAACCGAACTGAACAAGCTGAAAAAGGACTTTCCTGAATACTCCAGGATGGATTTGGTAAATCGCTTTCTGAACAAGCTGCAATAAAGATAAAGTGAATATCTGCCATTTCTGCCGAATTGTGCTGGTATTTCTGCTGTTTGCCCATATCGCTATGGTGTGGGCAGAACAGCAGGACGAAGCGCTCGTGATTGCGCAAAATATTGCCGATAAAATTGCGCTGGATCAGCCCATCTTCCTGGATATCCGCTGCGGAGAATGGACTCCCGCCCTGTCTACCCATCTCAACAACTTACTCTTGCAACGTTCAGCAGATATCAGGGAGATCTATGCGCATACGGATTTCAGTGCGGATAACCAAGGTATTGTTTTATCCGATTACTCGCTGGAACAAGCGCTTTTGGTACAGGTGGAAATGAGCATCAAATGGCAAAACAGAGAGCATAAAAGCTTCTTTTCATATCGCAGTGAGAGAAATCAGGTAAATAGCTTTACCGTTAAACAAGTGCAGCTTCCGGAACAGCGGTTGATCGATATCTATACCTATGATCATTTGGTTGAAAACGAACAGGGTAATTCTCTGTCCACACCACGTTTCCATTGGTTTGATCCCCTTATTGCCACTGCCGCCATTGCCTCCATCGTATTCTTACTGTGGACTATCGAATAAAGGACTATTGATGAGAAGATACCTTAGTATACTGGTGCTGATCCTGGTGGTTTTCAGCGCGTGCAGCAAAAACAAGACAGTGCTTACTACCGAAGAAAAGTTAACTCGGGCGGATGCATACTATAGCGATGGCAAATATGCCAAAGCAGCCAGCCTCTATGACGAGATTTCCTTTGAACGAAAATCTGCGGCTACTGCGTATGCTACCCTGCGTTTGGCAGACTGCTATTTCGCCATGAACAAATTCACCGATGCCCGGCTTAAATATCAGCAGTTTATCGATGGGTTTCCAGATCACGTAAATGTGGCAGATGCCTATTATCAAAAAGCTCTTTGCTTTTTTGAAGAATCCCTCAAACCCGCTTACGATCAAACTGAGACGGTGGCCTCTATCGATGCTTTTCGCGTCTTTATCGATCGCTTCCCCAATGATGATAGATTTGAAAATGCGCTGGAGTATATCCGCAAAGCCCAATACAAGCTCATCGAAAAGAAATATCAGAATGGCTATATCTATTACAAGATGAAAGATTACAGCGCTGCTCTCATGTATTTTGATGAAGTCATTGCCTTGGGTAATACAGATGCCCTGGATCGCAAATCTCTGTATTATTCTGCGCTTTTGCATCTGCATCAAAACAATCATGAAGCGGCTGATTCCGCTTATCAGCGGTTAAAATCCCGCTATCCGGGATCAAAAGAAGCTCAAAAACTGAGCAAGAAATTTGATTGATATGCCGCACAGAGAGTTTCTTAAAGGTGCTTACGCAATCCTGGGAGGTAGCTTTGATCCCATCCATAATGGCCATCTCTACCTCGCCAAGGAAGTACTCAGCCTCAGCCCCGTGCACAAGGTGATCCTGATCCCCAGCTTTCATCACAATTTCAAAGCTGAAAAGATAGTTTTGGATTATGATAGCAGACTCGCTCTGGCCCAAGAAGCCGTGGCTCATTTCAATCCCCTGCACTTCGTAGCCTATCAGGCTGATGACTACCGTATTCCGATCGAGGTCTGGGATCTGGAACGCAATCAAAGCGGCTATACCAGTGATACGGTAAAAAAACTCCAAGAGCTCTATCCCCAACAGAAATTCGCCCTTATCATCGGTGCGGATAATCTGCAAAAACTGCCCGAATGGCATGAATTTGACTGGCTCAAACAAAATCTGCACTTCATCATTTTGCCGCGTCCCGATTGCGTTTTGCCTTGTGATGTGCTTTCGCAGATAGAGCATAGTATCTTGGATATGCCGCTGTGCAAAATCTCCTCTTCCGCTATCCGGGATCGCATTGCCAGAGATGAATCCATTTCCGGGATGGTTCCGGAAGCTCTGGAACAGAGAATCCGCGAGCTTTACCAAAAAAAGAATTGAGCAAGCACCAATACTTGGGGCAAATTCCGCTAACCCCCCAACAAAGCAGATAAGATGATAGGCGATCGGCTTTAGCCACCGTATGCGGGTGCAGGCAAGCGATAGAATAAGATGAATTCCGGTGCGCTTTAGCCACCGGCAAAAGCAAGGAAAACTAAGATGGCCAGCAGCGCTTAAAGATAACGCATAACGGATAACGGATAACCCATAACGCATAACGGATAACGCATAACGGATAACGCATAACCCATAACGCATAACCTAAAATCTCTCCTTATAAAATCTGTGCAATCCGTGTAATCTGTGTGAGACCTTGTAATCTGTGTGAGACCGTCGCTATCTTCGCGGCTGAAGGTAATTGTGCTTTTTGAACAGTCTCGAGGCGCTCCCCATCTCGCCATCAAAATTCCTACTTGACATAAATCTTGCTTCTTAGAAATTGGCAATTCATAAATTATAAACAAAAGGTGGTGATGTGATTGCCGACAGTCGTAGCGAAAGAAAATGAGTCCTTCGATTATCTTTTGAAGCGCTTTAAAAAGAAATGCGAGAAAGCCGCAATTCTTTCAGAAATAAAGAAGAATCAGGCCTACGAAAAGCCCAGCGTAAGAAGAAAACGCGAGGCGAATGCAGCTCGTCGCAAGATGCTGAAGATTCAGCGTCGGATGCAACGTTATATGAGATAAAGTCTTTAAAGGCTTAGAACAAATTACATATAGGCATACAGGGATAATGAAAATCCCTGTATGCTTTTTATGGCAAAAGGGAGATAGACATGGGCGTAATAGACTGGACGATAATAGCCTTTCTTTTGGTCCTCACTTACTTGGGTATCAGACGCGGTCTGGCCGGAGCAATTGTACAATTTGCCGGAATCATTCTGGCCTTTATCCTGATTGGGCATTTTTATCCGCTTTTGGTCAACCAGCTACTGCTCAAGTATGAGCTCAGCAAGCCATTGGCAATCCTGATAGCGGTGCTACTCATCCTCATCCTGGTGGTAGTAATCACGCGCTTTGTAATCTGGATCTTGCATCGTTTCATCAAAGCTTTGAAACTCAGTTGGCTGAATCGTTTGTTAGGGGCGGTATTTGGCATATTCAATGGCCTTATCCTGGTGCTTATATTCACGGTAATCATGGATTACATGCCCAAGGTATCGGCACCACTGCATAATCCCGCGAAGCACCGCGTATATGTGGGCATAAATGAGTTAAAGGATGACCTCTTTACGCAGCTGAAGCTTAATAACTACTATGAATATATCAAGTTACCGGAGTTCTTGCAAAATCAGGAAGAATCTCAACCATGATTGATCTCGAATTCCAGAGTCTGCTGGCGCACTTGGCTAAGTGCTGTCATAGCGCTTTGGGCAGGGATGAAGTCAGCAAAGTGGCCGTGCTAAAAAGCGTTCAAAAGATGCAAGCTTCACAAAGGTTAATTGCCGATTTTCAGGAAGCCTTGGCTAATGATCTGGAGTTTGAGTTTACCGAATTGGCAGATATCCGGCCTCTATTTGAGGAGCATAGCCAAAGTATTTATGCTTGGGAAGAATTTCGCTTGATCGCCATAAATGCTGATCTGGCAACACAATTGGCCGAGCGGCTAGCAGAATTTAAGGAGCTTGATCTGGCGTGTGGCGTAATGCAGAAGATAATTACCCTGCCCAAGATCAAGCAAGGCTTTGAGCGCATCTATGATCCGGAAGGAGAGGTAGCAGACAGCGCTTCACCCCAGCTCAGGCAAATCCGCCGCAATCTGGAAAATACTCGGGTAAAGATTCAGCGCAGCTTGCAGAATATGCTGGCAGAGCCTCGGTTGGAGAGCTTTTTGCAGGATAAATTTGTCACCCAGCGAGA
>JARRCD010000076.1 GCA_029982875.1 Candidatus Cloacimonadota bacterium
AAAAAATCAAGGAGGAAAAGCATGAAAGCTTATGTAAAAGCAGGAATTAAGGGCTTCTCCGGTAAGCTGGACGGGGCCATATACTACTATCATCCCCGGCTGAAACGCACTCTGATGCGGATACCCGGGGGGGGAATTGAGTCTTGAGAATTGGGTTGAGAAGGTGGAGAAGGTTGAGAAAGTTGAGAGGGTTGAGAAGGTTTAGTGCCATCGGCGCTTAAAGATAACGCAAAACGCATAACGCATAACGCATAACGGATAACGCATAACGCATAACGGATAACGCATAACGGATAACCCATACTTGATAGAATAAAAGATATGAAGCTAACATTCTACTGCTATGCAGTTGACGAAAAGGAGGTAGTATGAACTGAATCAAATGTGCTTTGTGTAGCTTAAAACACCCGCGAGATCAGCACAAAAACAGCCCCCAAATAGGGGCTGAGAAAATCCTACTGCATTATTTGGGTTTATTGCTCATTTTACGACGCTGAGAGCACGCCTTCTTCTGCTTGTTACTATGATGAGAGCATAACTTCTTCTGCTTGGTTGTCCTGTTATGGAAGAAGGTCTTTTGACATTAGCCAAGCTTTCTGCTTGACGTGATTTCAGCATTTAAATATTGTGCTTTTGTTTACAACTATGGTTTTTTATCTTCATAGTATTAAGTATGGGAGAAGATAGTTTTATGCCAAAAAGGGCGAAATACATACACTTAGTCGTGTTATGGGTGCTTTGCGTGTGCGGATTTGCCATGGTCCCACCACATCCCATGTATGGCGACATTCCGGCAGCTTGGAAACCTGTAGAGATAGCTCGGGATAGAAATATCGCGGCAGACAATGGAAATAATTCCACACTTGCGGGAGTCATTACTCAGAGTAAAAATCCCGTCTTACCCAGCAATGTCCTGGTGCTGATGGTAGAATTCAGCGATGTGCAATTTAAAACTGACCCGCAGTATCCTGATTATTTCTCGCATGATGCGGTGTTCTTTGAGCGCTGGATGCTGCATCTTAGAGATTTTTTTTACGACGCCTCCCATGGCAGTTACGAGCTGCAATACACCGTATATCCTCAAGCTTTGCGTTTGCCGCGGCCGCTGGCATATTATGGTGCAGATACCGCAGATAAAACTGATGCCCACCTTTCGGAGATTTTGCCGGATTTGATGCCCTTGTGCACTCCGCAGATAGATTTTTCCGCATACGATAATGTAATCATCTTTCATGCCGGAGCGGGGCAGGAAACTGATATTGAGCGGATCAATACCGAGAGTATCTGGAGCACCTTTCTCACCCGCAAAACCCTGCAAGCTGCTTTTGATCCCGAAAACGACGACTATCAGGGTTTTGTGACGCCTGATGGGACGATTTTGACTAACGTAGTAATCGTTCCCGAAGATGAATTTCACGCCTATTTTCCCGGAGTAGACGAAGAGGATGAAAGCCTCCAAAATGCTTATTTATTCAGCATTTATGGTGTTTTAGCCCACCAATTTGGCCATGTTTTGGGCTTGCCCACCTTGTTTGACAATGACAGCAGCAATGACACCAGTCAGGGAATTGGGAACTGGGGTTTGATGGGAACCGGGGTCTGGAATATGGGGGGATATATTCCCGCCCAACTCAGTGCCTGGTGCCGCTACTATCTGGGCTGGGAAGAGCCGGTAATCATCACCGAAAATGGGGAAAACTTAAGTTTGGATCACTTCCTCAATCACCAGCAGGATGCCATCCGGCTCTACAAAGTGCCAATCTCAGAGCAGGAATACTTTTTGATCGAAAACCGCCAACAAAATCCCGATGGCTCTTTGGACCCCTACAACAATTTACCCAGTTTCAGCTTCAAATTGCTTCCGGAAGGGGAACAGGATTATTATGAAAATGAACCCTTAAGGCCATATTTTAACTTTATGGAAAACCGCTATGGGGGATGTGAATGGGATTTCTTCCTCCCCGGATATGGGATGGATCAAACTACCGACGGCAGTGGAATCCTAATCTGGCATATCGATGAAACGGTAATCCAAGAGAAATTCCGCCCAAATTTTGATGAGAACAGCGTGAATTCCTATGCCCCGCATAAAGGGGTAGATCTGGAGGAAGCAGACGGTTATCAGCATTTGGATACCGCACTAATGTCTGAATACAAATATGGTGGTCCGGATGATAGTTTCAGAGCAGATAACAACGACTACTTTGGTACCAGTATGCACAATAGCTTGCTCTGGCTGCCTACCAGTGAAAGCTATTATGGTGGAGTGCCTTTGGAGATATATGACATCAGCGAAAGAGCAAATAACATGAGCTTTAGTATTCGCTTTGCCTGGGAACTGGAAATTGGGTATGAAGGCCCCAGCTTGCTCCCTGCCGCCGCCATAGATTTCGATGGCGATACCGAGTCAGAGGTATTTTTCCCTGCTGCAGACGGTAAGATCTCGCTATTTAAAAACGATAGTCTTGCTGATGGGTTCCCAGTTAAGTATCAACCCATAGTTCAGCTTTATACTTGGGATGGTACAAACCTTTATATCCCCATGCAAAGCGACCAACTCTGCCGACTGGCGTGCATGAATAAAGACGCCACAACTTTTGTCTTGAACCTGCCTAATCACTCCTGGCAAAGCCATCCGGTAGACACTCAGGACAGACTTTTTTTGCCCTTAAAAGATGAACTAAGCGGAGTAAGCTACATAAAATCCTATGCCAAATCCGCCCCTGAAGATAGCTATGATATCATGAGCTTAACCGGTGAGTTGCGGGCAAATCTCTGCTGGACCGGGGAAAAGCTCTACGCCCTTGAACTATTGAACGATACCTCGCAACATCAATTGTGGGAGTATGATGCAGCTACGGAAGAGATTCTGACGCAGCAGCTGGCGATTCCGGCAGATTCTCTGGCCCTTGGATTGTATGTAGCCCAATTGAACCATAAGCCTAATCTTATCGTGCAATGTCCCTCCAGCGTTTACGTATTTGATCTTAACCCCGATGGGGCTGAGTTATGCCCAGGTTTCCCTTTTGTGATGCCGGATAGCTGTTCTGCCCCCCTGAGCATCGAAGATTGGGATTCCAATGGCAGTCTGGATTTGATCTTGGGTAGGTCCAACCGGGTATATATTGTAGACTATAGTGCCAGCGAAATGAGCACAACGAGCTTAAATCTCGATTTGGCAGATGATGGAATTGCCGCCGGAGCCTTTGCTCTGGATCTGGATGGAGATGATAAATTGGAGCTGGTCTCGGCCTTGAGCATGAATCGCCTGGCCATTTGGGAAGATAGCAATAGACTCAAACGCAATTATCCTGTATCCTTCGGGCGCCGTGGCCGGCATCTTCCCTTTGTCTATCCTGGTGATAATGATGAATATTACCTTTATGTGACATCGGATGACGGCCGGATATATCGCGAATTGCTGCCGGATTATGCTGCCGACAAGGTAGATCCAGGATGGCTTAGTGAATATGCAAATCTCAGGCGGACAGCGTACCGGGAAGCTTCCACATCACCAAATCAGTATCAAAGCAACAGTAGCTTTGTAATGGATGAGCTATATATCTTCCCCAATCCGCTCAAGAGCATCTATGAACCCAGGTTGCGGCTTTCGGTTATGCCAACGCAAGATCTGGAAATTGAGCTTGCCATCTTTGACATCTCGGGAAATTTGGTCTTCAAAGACCGTGCATTTGCTTATGCTTACCTTAGAAATATGGAAATCTTTGAGATTCCCGCGGATAAATTGAGCAGCGGAATCTATCTGGCAATAGTAAAAGGAGGAGGCGAAAAGCACCTGCTCCGTTTTGGTATCGAAAAGTAATAAGGAGTACTCACTTCATGAAAGAATTTATACTAACCCTGCTGATAATCGCCCTTGCTGGCACTCTAATGGCCGATGTCCACTCCGCTGCCGGAGAATATGGATACAAATTCCTGAATATCCCGGTAAGTCCGGCCAGTATAGCTTGGGCGGGGCGCGGGATTAACTACGAAGCTAATCAGGCCGCCTGGCTTTGGCAGCCCGCCATTGCCAGCGCCTATAGCCGCAAAAGCGTGTCTGCCTCACACAGCACCTGGATCGGAGATACCGCCTATACCTCCTTAGTATATTCCTTTTCACAGCGTTGTTCGCATTTTGGTCTGGCCCTCATCAATCTTGATTATGGCGAGCTGGAAAATCGTGATGAGACGGGAGCTTTGATCGGCTACTACAATCCTGCCGATATCAATATCCGGGGAAACTATGCCAGACGCGTTAGTCCCAACCTATATCTGGGTATGAATCTGGGTGTCATCTATGAAAAGCTTGATACTGCATCTTCACTGGGGTTGAGTACAGATTTGGGCGGCAGCTGGCTTCCCCCTCTCCATGATAGTAAGCTCTCGGTAGCTTTGCGTAATCTGGGCTTCAGCAACAAGACTGAGAGCGAAAATATAAAGCTGCCCCTATCCATGGACTTGGATCTGTACAAGGGTCTGGCTCTGGGCAATCAGCATCTGGGCTTGGAAGCATCGCTGGGCAAATCTCTTGATGAGGATGTCCGTCTGACACTTAGCACGGAACTTGCCCTGCTTGATATCATTTCCCTCCGCGCCGGCTACAAATTCAATACCGATGCCGAAGGACTGAGCGCCGGATTGGGAATCAGGTTTTCCCGTTTTGCGGTAGATTACGGCTTTGCCGCTTTTAACGAAGGACTGGATGATATCCATAGCTTCGGACTCAGTTATCACTTTTAAAGGAACGATATGACCCCAGCTAATCCTTCCCGAGATCAGCACCGCAGCAGGTGGATTTTCTTCCTGCTGGTGGGGCTGTGCTTTTCATCTTATCCACTTTTGGCTATAGCAGAATATACCCCTGGGCAGATCATCTTCAAAACCAGTGCAAATACCACTATTAACGAAGCTAAAACCGGCCTGAACGCCTTTGACAGCTTTTTAAGTCAAACTGGAGTCAAGCAGATCAGAGCCCTCAGCGCGATGCCAGAACCAAGGTATTTTTTGGCTGATCTCAGTGTCATGCCTGAGCTTCAGCAACTCAAAAGTCTCAGCTTCCCCGGTATTGAATATATCGAGCCTAACTACTTGCGTAAAATGCATGCCACGCCAAATGATCCCCTCTATCCCAGTCAACAGCACTATCTCTGCAGTATACCCCAAGCTTGGGATTACAGCACCGGCAATCAACAAATCATCGTAGCTATTGTGGATAGTGGTCTTTTAGTCGATCATCCCGATATCACCAATAATGTCTACATCAATCATAATGAAATACCAGACAATGGCATTGATGATGATGGAAATGGCTATATAGATGACATTCACGGCTGGGACTTCGCGGATGCTCCCGAAATGGCTGACGTGGCTTTGGGCGACTTTCTGGAGCAGGATAACGATGTAACTGACGAAAACTTTCACGGCACTCACATCGCGGGCATCATTGGCGCTCAGGGTAATAACGAGATCGGAGTATGCGGAGTATGCTGGAATGTCCGCATCCTGCCGCTTCGAGCTGGTTTTAGCACTCCAGATGCCGGATATCTGCAGGATGATGACGCAGCCGCTGCTATCATCTATGCGGCAGATAACGGAGCCCATGTGATCAATATGAGTTGGGGGGATCCAAATTATTCTGCCATCATTGCCGATGCTTGCGATTATGCCTATGCCAAAGGCGTGTTTTTGGTAGCCTCATCCGGCAATGATCCCGGCTCTGCCCTCAGTTATCCTGCCAAGCTTTCCAATGTTGTTTCAGTGGGCAGTGTAAACAGGGCCAAGGTACTCTCCGGTTTTTCCAGTTACGGACACGATCTGGATCTGGTGGCTCCCGGCGAATTTGTGATCTCTACTTACAAAGACAGCGGGAATGATATGTATATGGAGATGAGCGGCACCTCGATGAGTGCTCCTTTCGTAGCAGGCAGCGCGGCTCTGTTACTTGCGCTGGTGCCCGGCCTGAATCCGGATGAGATTCGGGCGCGAATCCTCAATTCAACCGATGATCTTAATACTCCCGGTTTTGATATCTATACAGGCCACGGTTTACTTAATACCAGGAAAATGCTGGAAAATCTCGCACCCCCCTTCGTGAAGATCGATTACCCTTTGGATCAGATCGGCATCTCTCAAAGCACAGATATCACAGGCAGCGTCTATGGAGAAGATTTTGCGCGTTACACTCTGATGTACCGCAGCATTACAGACCCTGCTCTCAATAGCTGGAAAGATGCCCGGGAACATACCTTGCAACCCCACTACTTCACTTCTGAAGTAGTAAACGGTAAATTGGGGGAATTCTATGTGCCATCATCCTTTCCGGAAGGCACCTATATGCTGCGATTGCAATATGAGAAACGCTATGACAATCTTCATAAGTACAATTATTACCGTACAATCACGGTGGATCGCAGCATCCCTGAATTGATCCCCGGCAGTCTGCAGAGCTATAAACGCTATAACAAAGAGAATCTCAAGCTTTATATCACTGCAGTTTATGATGAGCCTGTGCGTACCGAATTGAATATCTGGGATAGCACCGGTGCCCAGCATATGATCTATGGTACTGCTTTAGATACTCTTCAGACTTGGCCTTTGCCGCAAAACCTGCCGGAAGGTATGATCGATATCAGCATCAAGGCTACCAATCATAGCAATCTCAGCGCTCTCAGCCCAGTATACTCCAACTTCCTGGATGTTCATTATGAAAGCATCCCGACTTATGGTTACTATTACAGACCGATAGGAGCAGCTCGGGTGCCGCTTGATCGCTGGTACGATTTTAATGCTAATGGTCATCAGGAATATCTGGCCATGGATATCCCCCAAACCGGATATGGACCGGTATATGCCTATGAACCTAATAACGGAGCTCATATCAAGACCCACTCCTTTGACGACAATTTCTGGCCGCTGGATATTGGCAATACCAATGCTCAAGGAATGGAATTGCTCTTGTTAAAATCGGAATCAGGATTATTGTGGGAAACAAAGCCCTCAGAGCATTACCCCAGTGCTGATTCCTTGATCTTCAGCAGCCCCGGTGTCACCGGAGGCTTGATGGCAGATTACAATGGCGATGGTATTCAAGACCTCCTGCTCGTTACCAATAAACCTACTGCACGTGTTATCGAACTATATCGCAGAAACAACTTAGGGGCATTTACTTCAAACATCACTCTGACCAACAATACGCAAACTTATCAGAGAAACAACTTTGTCCCCACCATCCTGGTAGATAATTTCGACCTGGATAGTAAGCCCGATATCGTAACCGCTGATACCGATGGTGACATCTTGATCTTTGAGGTGCCCAGCAATGCAGAAGCTCAAATTAGCTGGCATCACCGGCTGCCCGTGGGCAATAGCTATCAGCTTGCCAGTGGAGATTTTAACGGAGATGGCCAACAAGATTTTGTGGTGGGCGGATACTATACCAATACTATGGATAACACCCAAAACTTCTGGCACTTTGAAGCTTTTACCTATAGTGTCGCCGATACCGCGTATGTAAGTATGGGCTTCATGCAATTTAGCAAGGTGGAATCTCAAAATTCCATCACCGTGATTGATATGGATGCAGACGATACCGATGAGATCATTTTGGGTATTTCACCTAATCTATACATTGTTAAATACATAGATGGAGAATTCATGCCTCTTTTCAGAGGAGAAAGCTATGCAAATTACCGTGTGGCGGCCTGGCATGATAGCTCGGACAAAGCTTGGGTGATGAGCAATTACCAGGTGGCACCTGATTCTTTGATCGCGGTGGAATGGACTCTGGATGAACCTTACACCGGTCCTCCCACACCGGTGAACGTAGTAGCTCAAGCTCTTGGCCCAGATAGCATCCAAATCAGCTGGCTCGATCAAGCTGCAGATTACTATCGCATTTACAAAAAAGACGAAACCGGCGAGATCTCTTTGATCGATAATGTCCTGGACAATAGCTTTGTCGATACTCAATTGGAAGAGGGTATCCTCTATAATTATGCCGTAAGCGCCGTGCATCAGGCTTATGATCCTCAGGAAAGCCTGCTCTCCGGTTGGCAGGGAAGCACTCCGCTGCCCATTCCCGAGATAGTGGAATTGAACATGGTGGGAGACAGAGAAGTGCGGGCTATCTTCAATCAGCAGATGCCTTCAAGTGTCTTGAATCCCATCCTCTTTACTCTCTCCCACGAGCTGGGGAATCCGCTTTCGGTGAATAGTATTGCGCAGCAAAGGGGGGTTCAATTACGCTTCCGGGAAGTATTCCCGGCCATAGACAGCCTCTTTACCCTGCATCTGCACAATGTAAAGGGTGCCAGTGGAATCCCGGCAAGTGATATCGCCTACCACTTCCCCTATGTGCAGGACCTCGAGGCTCCCCGGGTGGTGGACGCAAATATCCTGCCCCAATACAGAAGTGTAGAGATTAGCTTTAACGAAACTATCCAAGCAGAATCTGCTCAATATTTGGGTAATTATACGCTAAACTGCCCCGCAAACGACGCCCAAAATCAGATAGTAAGCATTCTGGCAGAAGACAACCGCATCATTGTGGAGCTTGCGCATGCCCTGAAATATAGCAATGAAGCATATTTTATCCAGATCGTAAATGTCTGTGACCTCAGGGGAAACCTGATATCTCCCCTGCACAATCTGGCGCGTTTTGCCTTGCGTGATATCACTTCCCTTGATAACGTAATAGTATTCCCCAATCCCATGCACCGACGCCAACACTCCGAAATCGTCTTTATGAATTTCCCCGCCTTCAAAACCGGCAAGATTGCGATCTACGACGCCAGCGGTGCTTTGGTATATAAAAGCAATATAGGCCCCTTCAATCCGGAAAACAACCGCATTACCTGGCGTTGGAATGCCTCCAATCAAGACGACAAACCCGTCTCCAGCGGCATCTATTTCTACATTATCGAAATGAATGATGAGCGGGTAAGGGGAAAATTTGCCATTATCAACTAAGGAAGAAGCATGACACAAGATCAATTTTGGGAAGACTACGAGCTTCCAGAGGATGAAGAAGAAAGCTGGGAAGAGCTGCAAAAAGAAGAAAAGAGTGCCTTTATCGCTTGCCTTGTAAAGCAGGGGCAAAGTGATCCTGAGGTAGATTCTGCCCTGGATGAATTGGAGCGCTTGGCCGATACTGCCGGAATCGCCGTCTTGGGACGCTATACGCAAAAACGATCACAACCCGAACGCAGCACCTACTTTGGCAAAGGCTTTCTCGAGGATCTCAGCACCCGCATGTTTCAGGTTAAAGCCGATCTGCTGATCGTCAACGACGAGCTTTCACCCATGCAGGGACGCAATATCGAACGGGATTTTCAGATCAAGGTGATCGACCGCACCGAAGTGATTTTGAGCGTATTTCACGATCACGCCCATACCAAAGAAGCCAAACTCCAGGTCAAGCTGGCAGAATTGCAGTATCAATTGCCGCGGCTGAGGCGACTCTGGGGGCACTTTGACAAAGAAAGGGGTAGTGCCCGCAGCACTGGAGGCTCCGCCAGTAGAGGCATGGGCGAAAAGCAGATTGAAATAGACAAGCGCCTGATTCGCAAGCAGATCAGACGGATAAACAGGGCTATCGATCAAATCACTGCCCACAAAGAAACCCAGCGCAAACAACGCGAAAACAGCAATAAGATCTGCCTGGTAGGCTATACAAATGCCGGCAAATCTACCCTGTTTAATCGCTTGACCGATGCCGGAGTCTTGGTGGAAGACCGCCTTTTTGCCACCTTGGATTCTACCAGCAGACAATTGAAACTCAGCACCGGAGCACCCGCCGTGCTTTCGGATACCGTAGGTTTTATCTCCGATCTTCCCCACCATCTGGTGGCTTCGTTTAGGGCTACCCTGATGGAAGCTATGGATGCTGATTTGCTCTTACATGTAGTGGATATCTCCGATAAACGGCATGAATACTACGTCGAGCAGGTAAATAAGGTATTGCTAAGCATTGGTGCTGATAAGATCGATCAGGTAATGGTGCTGAATAAATGTGATCTGGTTGCAAACAGTCTCAGCACTATGTTAAGTAAATATTACGAAAATGCCGTGAGCATCAGTGCCGCCAAAAACCAAGGCATCGATGCCCTGTTGAGCAAGATCGAAGAAATGCTGTTGAACACCCGGCGCTATCGGCTCCATCTTCCTTATTCACAAAATGCCTTAGTCTCTCGCCTACACGAGATCGGCAATATCGAGACAGAGGATTACCGCGCTGATGGCATTTATCTGCAGGTGATCTTGGGAGCCCGGGATAAACATTTGATTCAGCCCTATATCATCGCCGATGAAGCTGAGCTGGAGCATAATCCCTTGACATAATCCGTCCTGATGATAACAGAGTTTTTAGAAGAAAAATAGATAAGAGGAGATGAAATGGCAAAACAAATTTCGGCCCAAGAAGCTGCTGCTCTCATCACTCCGGGCAGTAGATTGGCCATTGGTGGTTTCTTAGCCGCCGGTGCCCCAGAGAGCATTATTGATGCCATCGTGGCAGCGGGTATCAAAGACCTCCACATGATCGTGATCGCATCAGATTGGGAAGACAGGGGTGTGGGGAAACTGGTGGCAGCCCATGCCATCAAAAGCGCTCAAATATCACATCTGGGTACTAATCGCAGTATTCAAGCTCAAATGAATGCCGGTGAGATCGATATCGAACTTGTGCCCCAAGGCACTCTGATGGAAAGAGTGCGGGCTTGCGGGGCCGGTTTGGGAGGTGTGCTTACCCCCACCGGACTTGGCACGGTAGTCGAAGAAGGCAAACAGATTATTCAGCTGGAAGGCAAAGACTATATTCTCGAGCCTGCTATTTGCAGCGATTTTGCCCTGGTCAAAGCCTGGATGGCGGATAAGATGGGAAATCTTGTTTTCCGCAAAACCGCTCGAAATAGCAACCCCATCATGGCGATGGCAGCTAAAACCACCATCGTCGAAGCTGAACACATTGTGGAAATCGGTGACCTGGATCCCGAATTGATCGCTTGCCCCGGTATTTTTGTGGATTATTTAGTTCCTTGTGCGGAGGTTACAAATGGATAAAAGACAAATGATAGGATGCAGGATTGCGCAAGAATTTAAAGACGGCGACTACGTCAATCTGGGCATTGGATTGCCCACTATGGCAGTAAATTACATCCCCGAAAACATCCATGTAATCTTCCAAAGCGAAAATGGCATGCTGGGTGTAGGCCCCAGCCCCGCCGAAGGCTGCGAAGACAAAGATCTGATCAATGCCGGCGGCGGATTTATCACCGCACTCAAAGGTGCTTCCTTCTTTGACAGCGCTTTGAGTTTTGCCATTATTCGCGGCGGACACATTGATGCGACCGTCTTAGGCGCCCTGCAGGTTGATCAACACGGGAATCTGGCAAATTGGATGATCCCCGGAAAGATGGTCCCCGGCATGGGTGGCGCGATGGACCTGGTGACCGGAGCCCGAAAAGTTATTGTTGCCATGGAACACGTGGATAAACATGGTAATCCCAAAATCCTCAAGGATTGCAATCTGCCGCTTACCGCCAAAGGAAAAGTAAACCTGATCATTACTGATATGGCTGTGATCGAAGTAACCAAGAATGGACTCCTGCTCAAAGAAATTGCCGCCGGTACCACGGTGGAAGATGTGCTCAAAGCTACCGAAGCCGAACTAATGGTAGCCGACCAGCTCCGAACTTTTGGCGGATAAATCAGCACTTTGCTTTATATTGTAGCGGCACTTTTTGTCGGTGCCGCTATTTTCTTTTATGCGAGTTAATACAGTTTCCATAATGTAGAGTCATATATACGAGCAGGCACATAGTTTGATCAACAACTGATTGTCAATTACGTCAAAGTAATCCAAAACTGCTTTCTCAAGCTCTTTCAGGGTATCATATAGCCTATTGTGCAGTACGTTTTGTTTGATATACTTCCAGAGTCTT
>JARRCD010000077.1 GCA_029982875.1 Candidatus Cloacimonadota bacterium
ATCTTCTCCCGGTAGCGGATTTCGATCTTGTACTTCTCATCGAAAGTAAGCAACAGAGCATTACCCTTCCATTCGAGGTTGTTCTTTTTGGCAGCATCGTTCAAATAGCCTTCCACTACCTTAATGATGGCGAGTTTTTCTTTGAGGATGTGTTCATGCAGTTTAAGTGCACGATCCATCGCTTTGGTAACGGCTCTCTCTCGATCCAGGATGTCTTGATTGAGCACTTTGACGGAGATTTCCCGTCCTTGGGCATCGGTCAGAGTACGGCTCTTTGTGTTAGTAGTAGACTTTCTACTCATGTGTATCCTCCCTTGGATATTCTTTATTGTTATTGATTTTCTGTTTCCGGATGTAGGACTGGAACATGGCGATGACCGCCCTGCGCTCTTCTTGATTGAGCAGGTTCCAGTGGCTCTTCTGATAATGTTTGATGGTATATGCCCGCAACTGGTCATCCGTCCAGCCGGCTTGCTTCATCAGAGCAAACATGTACTTGCCCTGCTTATCAAAGGTGAACTCATGGGGGCGACCATGCTTACGATAGTTGATCATGAGCGCTTTCAGCTCTTTGAGCTTCTCTTCCGGCAGAGCCCGGAGCGAGTCGCCGTAACCGAGAGTGGTCATGATCAGCTTGAACCCGTCTAATGGCCAGTGAAACTTCTTGACTCTTAGGGCGTGAATCTCTTGGCGTAGTTTGCGTTCCCGTAGTTCTTGTGTCATAGAATGTCCTTGATATTTTATTCTAACCCTTTTCTCTTGAGGAATGTCTCGAATTTAATGCGCCAAAACCACTCGGATTCCCGATACTCTAACCATGCCTGATGGATAAGTTTCTCTTTGGCGGCTTGCCTCGCTAATCGCTCCTGCCTTCTGATTTCCTTCTCTTCTGCCCTCCGAAGCTTCTCTTCTGCATTGATCTTTTGCCGCATCCGACCCAGGATGCCCGGCTCAATATGCTTGCCGATCTCTCTCAATCTATCCCGGCAGATAACTTTATACTGCTTGCCTACCATCCCGATGCATCCGATAGATGCCAGCGCTTCCATATAAACGAATACCCACTGACGGCTTCTACCAAAAGCCTCGGCGATAGCTCGGATGGACGTGTATTTACCCTTCTCGATCTGGTCGAGAAGAGCGGTAGCTGCACCTACTTCGAACTTCCAGTCTCCCTTCTGATTGTAGCAGACCATCGGTTGATAGCGGTCTGCCAAGACATAGATGCCCTCTTTCTTGGAGATCAGTTTGATCGTCTTATCCGCCAGCAGTTCAAGCAGCATAGGCTCAATGGCAGAGATATCTTGCGCTATCATATTAGCTACCGTCTCGGCGTTGAACGGCTTCTTGAACTGCCTTACGAAGTTGAGTACCAGATCTTTAGTCGTCATTGGGCAAGCTTGAGATCGATTACTCTTCCGGGTGATTTGCTGAGCTTGAGCTCTCCGGTTTCGAGGGAGTGCATCATTTTCATGGCTTTTCTTAAGTTGCCCTTTGCCGATTCATGGATCAAGTCTACCATCGCATCGGTTACTTCCACCTCAAGCACTTCTTTGGCGAGGATTTTGATGTCCTTGCGGCTTACGGGTTTGAATTCATAAAAGGAGTTGCAGCGGTCAAAGTAGTATTCATTGATTTGCGAAAGCCGGTCCTTGGCATTCTGCATCCCCACTAAGATCACTACCGTCAGCGTCTCATCCACGATGTCCCGGATCGCACCAAGCAGCTTATCATGCTTGAAGGCATAGTCGATCTCATCGATTACGATTACCATGTCCTCTTGCTCTTCCAAGATCTGCAGGCAGAGCTTGAAAAGGTTGTTGGTCGTTCCGTAGGGGATATTGTAGCCAAGGTTGAACCGTTGATACAGGGCAGTGATCAGATCGACTGCGAAGGACTTGGGGGTAGTCGTAGCTTCCAGTCTCAGATAAATATAGCCTCTCTGAAAAGACATTCTCTGGGCATAGGTGGTCTTGCCGAGCCCGGGCAATCCGTAGATCAATCCCAATCCCACCATCTCCATCTTGGGTCTATTGAGCAGGTAATTGACGCACTGGTCGGCTTCAACCACATTGCTTATTCTTACGAGCTGATTCTGTTTCAAGATATCCTCCTTACTTGATTCCTATGAATTTGAGCATCTCTTCGAAGCTCTTTTCTTTGGGTTTGATCTCATCGTCATCCTCCTCCAATCTCAGTGCTGGGGGAGGATCGAGCTTATTGGGCAGGGTCGCCTGTATCTGCTTATCAAGCTCTTCCATCAGCTGCTCGGCATTGGGCGGAGGAGTCTTTATGGTTGGAGCTTGAACAAAGATGGGATTGCATTCTACTTCCGCCATGGGCAGAGGCTTAACCAGTCTATCCACGGCTTCCTGCGTTTCTCTGACGATTTGTTTGGTGCGCTTGGCGATCAGCTTTTGATGTCGCTTATTGGCTTTCTGTTCCTTATGCAGTTCCGCTGCCGAGATCGGATTGTCCTTATCCAATAAGATGAAGGGGTCTTGCGATCTGCGGACCTCCGCTTGGCAGATGAAGTTGTCTTGCATGTCATAGACGAGTATCCAGCGCAGATCACTCAGATCGTAGCGAATCAGCAGTTCTTTGCCGATATGCCCAATCAGTTCCGTATTCCAGTACATCAGCTTATTGAGCATGATGCCATTGTTACGCAGAGTCTTGCGCACCGTAGACAGCATCATGAAATTAAGCTTACTGGCTTCAATCTTCTGCTCTTCCGGAACCGGTTTGGCACTGTAGACCTCCCAAGGTGTTTTGCCATGCAAGCCGCTATGCGGAGCTTCACCATACATCTTCCGAATGAAGAAGCCGATCATCTGCATGGCTTCTTCTATGGTAGGAGGAGTGGAATCGTACATTTTTCTTGCCCACTTCTCGTTACGCATAAGTGTTGCAGGCTTATCGTCTATCGATGCACCCCGGAAGCTGCCGATGAATCGTTCAAAGCGTTCTTGGAAGGTCTTGAAGAAGCGTTCGATCACCTTGGCTTTGGCATTGTAGCTTTCGGCGAAGGCTACTTGGATGCCCAGGCGTGGGAAGATCCCTGCCAGATCGCTGGCAAGGTCATGCTCCTGCCACTTCTCGTTGAAAAGCTTTGCCCGGAAGGCTTTACCGTTATCAAGATAGACGTACTTGGGAACTCCGCCCCAGTTGAGGAAGGCGTTTCTGAAGGCGATCTGGATATGCTGGCTGTCCTCGGTAAAGGCAAGTGATGCGCCTACCGGGTATCTTGAAGCCCAGTCAAAGACCATGATCATGGTCATGCGCTGCGCTTTCCCGGTTTTGGGATTCATGATATCAAAAGCCAGGGTATGACCGTCTGCCACCCATACGTCTCCTACATTCAGTAGGCTGGAATCTCGGATGATAGTCTTGACTATGGTCTCTGCCACTGCTTTACTGCCAAGTCTCGCTTGAGTCCAGATTGCCATGTTGTCTCTTTTCCAGTCCATGACCCAGCGTTTGAGAGTAGGTGCTGAACTGGGCGATTCCAAACAACCCATCCGCTCATAATCTTTGACCGTGGAAATTGCGGTGCCGATTTTGACCTTCTGGGGAGTCAACAGCAGCTTAAGCAGGAACTGCTGTTCCAGATAAGTAACCTTTCGTCCCTTGGTCTGGTTCTTGGACTTGTGGATCAAAGCGAACATATCCCGCTCGTTCTGCAGGTATTTTTCTACCCATAAGCGCAGACAGCGTTCTTTGCGTTGCCCTTTGATCTTGAACAGTTCCGGTGTAAACTGTCCCTTATTGTATTCATCTGTTATCTGCCGCCACTCTTGTACTTTGGCAGTACAGTCCTTCAAACGCTCCAAGACCATCTCACAGAACTGAGCATTGAGCTGAGCCTCAGTCTTGCAGCTGAGCAGCTCCTTTGCTTGTGGTCTTAAATCAATATCCGGGACTTCTTCATTAAGTTCGGATAGGGGAGAAAGGTCTGACTTCTCTCGTATCTGCTCCGATTGGAGCTTTTTTACTATCTTGGCAGCATCACCTGTGAACTTGAGCGTCGCACCAGAATGGATCAGAGCTAAGACCCGCCGGTAATTGCGGTCATAGTTCTGCCTGTCTATCTGGTTATAGACTTCATCAATTCTGTCCACCTTGTGCCTCCTGCTTCTTTACCTTATTATAGGAGACGATAAATAGACTGGTGTGCTCGTGATCCTCGATGAGCATCCGTTCCTTCCTTAAAGGTATCGGCTCCTGACGCAGCTTGCGGCAGAGCTGCTGATCCAGATCGACTATCTGCTGGTCGACGAGTACGAATAACTTGGTAGTACGGTAACTGCCGCTCTTTACCGTTCTTCTCACTGCGATATAGACGCCTTCATCGATCATTCTCCGGATCGTCTTTACCGACTTACCATAAATCTGAGCCAGCCGTGCGGCCGGCAGCCATAAAAGTTCTACTCCTGTTTCCATCACATAACCTTCCAAATCGAGCAAACCACTTGGACAAGCACTTGGACATTTCTGAGGACAACCACTTGGACAATTGCTCAAACCACTTGGACATTCTTGGCACCACTTGGACAAAAATGCGCAGATTGAGTGGCTGGTGTGCTTGGAAGCTATGCGTAGAAAGAGTTTGGAACGGTTTTGTCCAAGTGGTTCGCAATTTAAAACCACTTGGACATTTTTCGAGAGGCAGGTTTCACATCTGCCGTTTAGTCTCGATTCTGCGTTCATATTCACCTCTTTGTAACGTTTTAATCAGGTGCTAACTTCCATACCGGCAACATCTTGGGAAGTCCTTTCTGCCACTTTCGAAAGCTTTTTTTCACTGCGGTTAATCCGCTGGCATTTACGCCGTCAAGAAATCAGCTATCGAAAATAAGTGTTGACACTTCTATTTAGCTCTGTTTTGTTGTTCTGTGAACATAATGCTTACCGAATGGATTATGTCAATGCTTTTTATTCTGTATGGAGGATAAATGAAGAAGAGCGAAATCGGTGTCAGACTCGAAAGAGTTATAAAAACTATGAAGTTAAAGCAATACCAATTTGCCGAAAAATTTGGCATCTCCAGTGCCTCTTTGACCAGATACAAGTCCGGAGATCGACTCCCGGACCCGGAATTTCTCATCGCTCTGTCCAAAGAGAAAATCAATACGAATTGGCTCTTGACCGGAGACGGCAGTATGAATATCCGCCCTGATTTTGACGGCTGGATGAAAGAGCAACTGCAGAAGAACCTCGGAAAAGTCAATTCCAAGACAGGACTAATCGAAACTCCGGCAATAGATTACACTCGTACGATTACGCTGCCGATTCTTGGTGAAATTTCCGCCGGCCCCAGAGACCACATCTACGACCTCCGGAATTTAGGCGAGAATATCGAGATTCCGCGTTCACTCATCCTCGGAACACCCGATAAGTATATGGCATTTAGAGTAAATGGACACAGCATGGAACCCAATATCATGCATGAAGACCTCGTGATCATCAAACAGGAGGCAATCTGGGAAAATATCGATCAGAGAGTCTGTGCAGTGAGATGTGATGATGGTGCCACGCTTAAGAAAGTGGAGCTCGATCCGGAGCATAACCGTATAGTTTTAATACCATTTAATTCAGACTACAAGGTTCAGATTATAGACGAGGATCAGGGGGTCGATGCATTTCTGATCGGAGTTTTGTCACTTCAGTTGCGGCTTTTTTAATTCGATAAATTCAGAGCGAAACCCCAAAGTCCATAAATAGTCCGAAATCAGCTCAATTTGCAATTATCGGTGATCCAAACACGCGCAAAAACGTCCAAACCCGATTTGCAAATTTCTAAAGATAGTCTTATCTATCTCTACACAATATAAGCACTTATCCCTTTTTGTCCAAGTGATCGCTGCTTGCAAATTTGGGTGACTCTTTATAAAGAGTCAGTGAAATCTGCAAATTGGACCACCGAAACCTGCAAATGCCAAAACAGATACACCTCCAATACCCCAATGTTACCTAACAAAATCCATATTGGTATATTGCTTATATCGTTACGGATATATTTTTCTGGATTTAAAGCTGATTATAGTGACAGTCACTTGGACAAAATGGTAGTACCTCACAGGTTGGTGTAAATTGGAGTAAGCCAGATGAAGAAAAGGGTTGAGCCGGATCCCACTCTTTGTTTTGATGGTTTTACTAAAAAAATAAAAGACAAGGAGAAGATTATGACTCAACCAAAGAGAAAGATAGATGAAAGAGCGGAATTAGTCAAATTGTTTCGCAAGGGCTCCAGCCCATCGCAGCAAGGTAGATTATTTATGAAAAAGAACTTAACTTGGATAAACAAGAAGAAAACAAAGCAATTGGTCGTTTGGCCTTACATAGATTGTAAGTAACGAGGGATATCAGATGCCTTCAAACAACCGGAAAAACAATAAGTTGGAATTTAAACCAACATTTGAGACTCAACAAGTTTGGGATCAGAGCTCATCGATATACCACCAGAAGTGAGAGCGGGGGATGTTATATTTTTCTCTATAAGGCTTGATATAGCTGATAACATAGTTTGTATGGAGGGTCCAAGATAAGCTGCTGGCAAGCATAAATAGCATTGTTGAGCTCTTCAGAGTGTTCAGAGAAGGGTAGTTCATCCTCTTAGGATATATTCATACACATAGAGAAATACTCGTCGGGTCTGAAGACACATTTTGCTTCGAGAGCGTATTTGAAGGCGTCGAGATACATGGGACTGGTATCGTTAGCAGGTCTATTCTTCATTTTGAAACTCCTTTGATATTGTAGTATTGGTTTTCGGTGTTTGCGAGGCACTTAGCGATGGCTTCCGGCTCGTCATACGCGCAGCAGCCGCGGATAACGCCATTGGTATCGGTGACGACATAGCCGCCCTGGGCTTGGGAATAGAAGGTGAACTGGAGCTGACTTTTATAAGTTTGGCAGCGGATATATTCGGGATTTTTGTAGATATCACGGGCTTGGGGGAGGAATTGCTGCTTCGTGTTGAAGCTGAACTCACCGATACCGTGTTTTTTAACGTCGCTTTCCAATCATTTTCGCTGTAGTTTGGGTATTTATCATGGCGTAATTGGACGCAGATAGAATTAAGCAGATGGTAAGCCAATACTGCGATGAAAATATGAGCCTCGGCCCGTTTCTCTGTGCTGTTGAAGAATAACGCTCTTGCAGAAGTCCAATCCTTTGCCTGATCTTTCCGTAGCTCTTATTGCTGTACCTCTTACTGAGGCTGGCGATTGTTTTGAAGCTCTGCGCTTGATATTTATCCTGATACACCACTCTCAGCGCTGCTGGATCTATGTCTGGATGGGGCAAGGGCTTGGTCCGGGAAACATTCCCGCTTGTGCCGGTGCCATTTTGGTCTATACTTTTATTAAGGCTTGTATCAATAATCCTAAGGGAGAAAATTATGCCCAAGCAAGACATAAAGTTGACGACGGATGCTGGAGCACCGGTGATAGACAAGCGAAATATCAAAACTGCAGGACCCGGAGAACCTCTCTGGAGGGAAGATGTAGGGCTGATGGAAATCCTCGCACGTTTTGATCGGGAAGTGATTCCGGAGCGCAGAAGGCATGCCCTCTGGAGCATTTGGCAAAGATACTCTCACTGCTCTGCTGAACGCCGGCAGCAGATAATCAAACTAAACACCTGAGGAGTGGATATGATAATAATCCTGTTTTTAGTAGTAGCCCTTTTAAGTACTAATATCTTATTAGCAGATAGCGTATTTGATCCGGAAAGCTTGTGGCACGATGGATATTGTGTGCAAAGCACGGCAAGAACCCCCGCCCCGGACAGCAAAAGCATCGAGGCCAAACTGGAAGGTGAATGGCAAACCCTTGATTTGGTGGATTTCCCGCCGGGCTTTTGGGAATGGAACCAGTTTCGAAGAACAGAGTATCTGGATGTCCTTCGTCAAATGATTAGTAATGGCGAGCGCCAAACACCCAGACTTGCCGGACCCCATAACGGCATTGTGGCTACTTGGGGAATGGCGCGCAAGGATTCGCACTTCAAGCTCAACAACGCCGTTAAAGGCTCGGGCTTTTTGCCCAAAGCCGAGAAATTGGCAGAGATTACGGAGCTTTTGGAAAGTAAGATCGAGAGTGACATGCTTACCAAGCTCAATGTCTTGGACAGCCTGTATCAAAATGCGGAAGAGACCTTTAGTCCGAATCAGCTCGTCTCTCTGGAACTCTATTCCGAACCGGGCTACAATACTCAAACCTTTATCAATCAGATGCTCAATCCGGCTTGTGTAACCGTGTTTCTGGATATCCCCTCATACAAGATCAAACAGATTGCCCGCATTCTGCACCCCTTGGATCCCAAGCTTAGCGATTACGAAAAAGCGGTAGTCCGCTATGTGAATCTGATCCATTCCTTCTTTCATGGGGATTTCCCCCGTGACTATATAGCGGTAATATATTACAACATAGAGATATATGATAATTCCCCCGGCGATAAAGCTGCGCGGGGCACCAAAATCAGTCCCTAATCTCTCAGATCGATCGTAATACCGCAACCTCCCAGCCCTGAGCTCCGCATAGCGGTCACAGGGCACAGCTGTTTCCACTCACCTTCCGGTCTCGATCTTGGGTCAAGAATTTCCTTGGCATAACAAGATTATCTTGACATTATCCAGCATTCTAAAAGCCTGATAATTAAGATTAACTACGGTTCATTCGAGACCGCATATAAGGAGAATTTGTGGAACATCTTTTGCACATTGAGATCAAGAGATTGTATTATCAAGATAAAGAACTCTTAAGAGACATCAATCTTAATGTAGAATCCGGAGAACGCATCCTGATCGTGGGAGCTACGGGGCTGGGGAAGAGCTCTTTACTTCATACTTTGAATCTCATGAACCAGAGTTATGAGGGCAAGATTCTTTTTGAGGGGCAGGACCTGTTGAGCTATCATCCCCATGTTTTACGCAGCAGAATATGCATGGTCATGCAGGAACCCTATCTGGGCCATGGCAGCGTGCAAGAGGTCTTGGATGAACCCCTGTCTTACAGCGCTTTGAAACGCAAGGATTACGAGCATCGCGAAAGCAGGATAAGCGAGCTTTTGGAGAATTTTAAACTCTCACGTGAATATCTAACTAAAAATGCCGAACAACTTTCCGGCGGCGAGAAGCAGCGTATTGCCCTGATCAGGACTCTGATGCTCGATCCGCAGATCTTGCTTCTGGATGAAATCACTTCGGCTTTGGATCAAAAGACCTCAGGGATTATCTCAAACTGCATTTTTGAAAACTACCCTGGCACCGTGATTGCCATCTCTCATGACCCCTGGTGGCAGGAGCGCTGGAACCGCATCTGGAGCTTGGAAAACGGCAGCTTGCTGGATAACAAAGGAGTTAAATAATGGATATCAGTTATCTTGGCTTAGGCTTTGCCCTGATCTTACTGCTATTTCCGATCTTGATTTTTACGCATTTGAAGCTCAAGCTCAATGGGCAACTCTTTAGCTCTTTTGGACGCATGATCCTGCAGCTCAGTCTCATGGGAATATGGCTGCAATTCCTTTTCAACCAGGAACGCTGGTGGCTCACCTTGCTGTGGATGCTGGTGATGATTACCAATGCGATCTTTACTTTGAAGCAAAGACTCAAGTTCCAGCGCCACATCCTGTTGCCCATCATTAGCTCTGCCTTATTTATCAGTAGTATCATCATTATGCCTTGGATCTTGATCATGGTAGTCAAACCCCAGCCGCTTTTTGCACCCTCTTTTGCCATACCCATTTACGGAATGGTGCTGGGCAATAGCATGAATAGCTGTGCTTTAGCCTTAGAACGTTTTGAAAGCGGCCTTTCAGACAACTGGCGGGCCTATTATACGCGGATTAGTTTGGGCGCCAATCTCTGGGAAGCAGCCCTTCCTTCTTTTCGCAAAGCAATGCATGCCTCCTTGCTGCCTCAACTTCTGAGCATCGCTTCCATGGGCGTGGTAAGTTTGCCCGGGATGATGACCGGTCAGATTCTCGGAGGAGCTTCTCCTTTGGTCGCCATCAAATACCAGATGATGATTATGATTGCCATCTTTGCCGGAGTATGCATTACCGATTATGTCGCGATCAGGTTGTATCTGCTAAAACGCTTTGATAATTACTATCTTCCACGCTGATTGGGGAGTATTGAGTGGTAGAATGTGGAGATGGCGAGATGGTGGCTTCGGCGCTTCAAGCGAGTGCCGCTACTGTACGGGTGGTTGCTCTACCGCCTACTCATTTCGGAGAGATGGCAAGCGATTAAATGAATAAGATGATAGGCGGTCGGCTTTAGCCACCGTAACCCCGAGATATACGGCGATTACTCAAGATGATTTCCGGTCGACTTTAGTCACCGGCAAAAGCAGTAATTATGGGACGAGATCTCTCAGCACACATTCATGCAACCAGTCATTCCGTTTGGTCTGGCACCCCATCGCTGGAATATGGAGTATGATGCAATTAAGCAAAGTCTTACGGATAATATCAGTACGTCCAGGTTAAAAATCGCTGGTATCGCCGGTAGCTAAAGCAAACCGGAATTCATCTTATCCCCGCAAAACTCGCATTGATTACGGTGGCTAAAGCCTATCGCCTTTCATCTTGTTCACTCAACTACTCACTCACCATTCGCCATCTCCTCATCTTCCTACATCGCCATCTCGCCAACTTCCACTCACCACTCTACCAACTCACTACATGCTCTGTTATGACGAGTACGGGGGAGGCATTAGGTGCCGTGATGACGGAGGGAGAGGGGGGCTTTGGATTGATGGATTATGGTGGGCAAGCCAAGCGGGTAGAGTGCCATCTGCTGGGACTTTTTAGGGTAGCGAAGGTTATAAATACAAAAAACCCGCTATCTGCGGCTTAGATAGCGGATTAAGCTTAGTGGGGTGGATGATGGGATTCGAACCCACAACAGCCGGAACCACAATCCGGTGCTCTGCCGTTGAACTACATCCACCACAGGTTTAGCGGGGAAAATCTATGAAAGCTGGCACGCCAGAAGGGATTCGAACCCCTGACCCGCAGCTTAGAAGGCTGCTGCTCTATCCTGCTGAGCTACTGGCGCAGAATAAAATAGTGGTAGCGGCGCAGGGATTTGAACCCCGGACCTGCGGATTATGATTCCGACGCTCTAACCAGACTGAGCTACACCGCCACACTATAAAAAAAACGAGATTAACTCGCTTTAAAAAATGGTAGCGAGGGAAGGATTCGAACCTTCGACCTTCGGGTTATGAGCCCGACGAGCTACCAGCTGCTCCACCTCGCGTCAATGTCATCCACTTATTATGAGAAGCTCTTATCTGTCAAGAAAAATCTTTGTGGGTTATAGAATTCTGGCTATTTAAACTGTTCAAAAAGTTATGCGTTATCCGTTATCCGTTATCCGTTATCCGTTATCGTTGAGTCCCAGCGGGACGGCATTGTGCGCCTGTGAGCGACACATATCAGATCGGTGAAAGTCCGATTCAAGGTATCGTCAAGCCCTGTAGCTGAAGGAAACTGCGTCACCGTGAGGTGGGGTGGAGAGCAACCGGAAGCGAAAGACCAGTCCGTAGGATAACGAACTCGATTCGGCGGGATAAGCTGTCGAGCCCCC